>JBFILX010000029.1:0-16616 GCA_041612035.1 Gemmatimonadales bacterium
CAGCGGAACCCGGATCGAGATGGTGATCCACCGCGGGGCGGGGGCGTACATCTGCGGCGAAGAGACCGCCCTGATGAACTCGCTCGAGGGCAAGCGGGGCAATCCCCGGATCAAGCCGCCGTTCCCGGCCCAGGCGGGGCTGTTCGGGATGCCCACCACGGTGAACAACGTGGAGACCCTGGCCGCGGTGCCGCACATCATCACCCGCGGGGCCGAGTGGTACAAGGGCCTCTCCCTGGGCAACCCCAAGAGCACCGGCACCAAGCTGTTCTCGGTCTGCGGGCACGTGATGAAGCCCGGCAACTACGAGATCACCATGGGGTTCCCCATGAAGGACCTCATCCACGACCTGGCCGGCGGGATGCGGCCCGGCCGCACGCTCAAGGCGGTCATCCCGGGCGGGTCGTCGGTGCCGATCATGAACGCCGCCGAGGCGGAAGCGGCCCTGTGCGACTACGAGGGGATCGTGGAGCAGGGCTCGCAGCTCGGCTCCGCCGGCTTCATCGTGGCCGACGACTCGGCCGACATGGTGTACGAGATCTACCGGCTGGCCCGGTTCTACGCCCACGAGAGCTGTGCCCAGTGCACCCAGTGCCGCGAGGGCACCGCCTGGACCACCAAGATCCTCGAACGGATCCTGTCGGGGCAGGGGAAGCAGGCCGACCTCGACCTGCTGCTCGACCTGGCCGACCAGATGACCGGCAAGACCATCTGCGTGCTGAGCGACTCCTGCGCCGCCCCGGTGGTGAGCGGCATCCGGAAGTTCCGGGACGAATTCGACGCCTACCTGAGCGGGGCCCGCGGCCCCGTGCTCGCGGCCGTCTGACGGCCCGGCTCCCATGACGACTGACCTGGTCAACTGCACGATCGACGGCGTGCCGGTGGCGGTGCCCAAGGGCACCTCCATCATCGAGGCCGCCAAGCAGGCGGGCATCCTGGTGCCGCACTACTGCTACCACCCGTCGCTCCCCTCCCCGGCCGTGTGCCGCATGTGCCTGGTCGAGGTGGAGAAGGCGCCCAAGCTGCAGCCCGCCTGCGTCACGACCGTGGCCGAGGGCCAGGTGGTGCACGTGCACAGCCCCGCCGCCGAGAAGGCCCGCGAGAGCGTGCTCGAGTTCCTCCTCATCAACCATCCGCTCGACTGCCCCATCTGCGACCAGGCCGGGGAGTGCGAGCTGCAGAACTACGTCTTCCAGGAAGGACGCGCCGGCACCCGCTACGCCGAGTACGCCAAGCGCTACAACCCGGTGGAGGACTTCGGGCCCGACGTGCTGTACGTGCCCAACCGCTGCATCCTCTGCACCCGCTGCGTCCGGTTCATGGACCACGTGGCCCAGGAGCCGGTCCTCAACGTGTCGGAGCGGGGCGACCGGGCCTACATCGGGATCGTCGAGGAGCAGCGGCTCGACCACCCCTGGGCGGGGAACGTGGTGGACCTCTGCCCGGTCGGGTCGCTCATCTCCAAGGACTTCCTGCACAAGGCCCGGGCCTGGGAGGTCGACAAGAGCGCGGGGATCTGCCCGGGCTGCTCCCAGGGCTGCAACGTCATGATCGACACCCGGGACGACGTGGTGGTGCGGCTGCGGCCCCGGCCCAACCTGGAGGTCAACCGGCACTTCATCTGCGACACCGGCCGGCTCGACTACCGCTGGATGAACCGGGGCGACCGGGTCGAGGCCCCCCTGGCCGGCTCGGACGGCGGGGCCCGGGCCACCGACTGGGAGGCCGCGGCCGACGCGCTGGCCGACCTCATCCGGGCCGCCCGGGGTCCGGTCGTGCTGCTGGCCTCGGGACGGGCCTCCACCGAGTCCCTCGGGTGGCTCCGGCGGGCGGTGGAAGGCGCCGGCGAGGTGACGGCCGCCGTGCGGATTCCCCGGGGCGAGGAGGCCCCGCTGGCCGGGATCCCAGGGCTGGCGCTGCGGCGGGAACGGGCGCCCAACGGCGACGGGGCCCGCCTGCTGGGTTACACCGACGCCTGGGCCGACGCCGTGTCGGCCGCCCGCGGGGCGGCGCTCACCGTGCTGCTCGACGCCGAGCTCACGGATGACGAGGCCGCCGCGGTGCAGGCCGGCGGGGCGCTGGTGGTGCTGGGCACCGTGGAGGACGACCGGCTGTCCGGCGCCCGCCTGGTCCTGCCGGTCACCGCCATGGCGGAAGAGCAGGGCACCTACGTGAACCGGGACCTCAGGGTCCAGCGCTACCTGCAGGCCAAGGGCGCCCCGGGCATGGCGCGGCCCGCCTGGTGGGTGGCGGCCGAGGCCTGGGCCCGTCTCGCGCCGGGGCGCGAGGCGCCGGCCACGGCGGCGGAGGCGTTCGCCGGCCTGGGCGAGGCGGCCCCCGCGTTCGCCGGCCTCCGCTACGAGGACCTGGGCCTCACCGGGCGGGTGCTCGACGCCGCGGCGGCCGGCGCGGGGGCGGCGCGGTGACCCCCGAGCTCAAGGGGTTCCTCCTGCTCAGCGTCCTCAAGATGCTGGTGGTCTTCACCGTGGTCCTGGTCGGGGTCGCGCTGCTGACCCTCATGGAGCGGAAGGTCTCGGCCTGGATGCAGAACCGGTTCGGCCCCAACCGGGTCGGGCCCGGCGGACTGCTGCAGCCGGCGGCCGACGGCCTGAAGAACATCCTGAAGGAGGAGACCTTCCCGGGGGAGGCGAACACGATCCTCTTCCTGCTCGCCCCGGCGCTCTCCTTCATCCCGGCCCTGATGCTCTCGGCCGTCATCCCCTGGGCGGCGCCGTTCCCGGTCACCTTCGACTTCACCCTGCCGCTGATCGGCCGGGTGGCCCATGACGGGCTCATGCCGGTGGTGGTGGCCGACCTGCCGATCGGGTTCCTGTTCATCCTCGCGATCTCGTCGCTGGGGGTGTACGGCATCGCCCTGGCGGGATGGTCGTCCAACAGCAAGTACAGCCTGCTGGGGGGGCTGCGGGCCAGCGCCCAGATGGTGTCGTACGAGGTGCCCCTGGGGCTCAGCGTGATCCCGGTGCTCCTGCTGTCGGGCAACGTCTCGTTCTCGGCGATCATCGCCGACCAGCAAGGCGCGCTGTGGTACGTCCTCCCCCTGTTCATCAGCTTCTTCCTCTTCCTGGTCGCCGGGTTCGCGGAGACCAACCGGCTGCCGTTCGACATGCCGGAGGCCGAGTCGGAGCTGATCGCGGGGTACCACACCGAGTACAGCGCGATGAAGTTCTCGATGTTCTTCATCGCCGAGTACGCCAACATCGTCACCGTGTGCGCCATGGTGGTGACCCTGTTCTTCGGCGGGTGGGACATTCCCTTCACCGCGTGGGACGAGACCCCGGGCGCCCTGCAGACGCTGGCCACCGCGGCGGTGATGTTCGCCAAGGTGATGTTCTTCATCTTCGTGGTGATGTGGGTGCGCTGGACGCTGCCGCGGTTCCGCTACGACCAGCTGATGACCATCGGCTGGAAGTTCATGCTGCCGCTGGCGCTGGCCTACGTGATGCTGATCGGCGGGGCGGTCTGGGTGCTCACCGACGTGGTGCCGGTGGCCAGCGCGACGGGACGGAGCCTCGCGCTCTTCGGACTCAATCTCGTCCTCGGATACGTGGTCTTCTTCGTGCTGGACCGGGGGCTCATCGTGCAGGGCGCCGCCGCGCAGGCTTCGCGCGCGGCCGCCGGGGCGGGGCGCTGATGGCGATCGGGGTGAAGGTCATGCACCGTCCCACGCGGGAGGCCAGCTACGTGCGGGCCGCCCTCAAGGGGATGACGATCACCTTCCGGCACATGTTCCAGCGCAAGTGGACCATGCAGTATCCGGAAGAGAAGAGCACGGCGGAGTGGAGCCTGTCGCCCCGGTGGCGCGGCACCCACCGGATGATGACCGACGAGCAGGGCCGGTCGAAGTGCGTGGCGTGCGGGCTCTGTCCCCAGATCTGTCCCGCCAACTGCATCAAGCTGGTGCCGGGCGAGGACGAGGACGGGAACCGGTACCCGCTGATCTACGAGATCGACGAGTTCCGCTGCGTCTTCTGCGGCTACTGCCAGGAGGTCTGCCCCGAGGAGGCCATCCACGTCGGGGTGCACTACGAGAACGCCGAGTACAGCCGGGACCGGTTCGTGTACGACCTGGAACGGCTCTCCTCCCAGACCCACCCGGTGAGCACCCTCTGGGACCCGGCCGACCCGCGGGGAGAATGAGATGACCGAGGCGGTCTTCTACGTCCTCGGGGCGAGCGCCGTCCTCTCGGCGATCGCCTGCATCCTGCAGCGCAACCCGGTGGCCTCCGCGATGTGGCTGGTAGGCACGATGTTCGCCCTGGCCGCGATCTACGTCCTGCTGGGCGCCCAGTTCATCGGGGCGATCCAGGTGCTGGTCTACGCCGGCGCCATCATGGTGCTGTTCCTCTTCGTCATCATGCTCCTGAACCTGGGGCGGGAGACGACCGACCTGCGGCGCTGGCCCGCCTTCCTGCTCGGGGCGGCGCTGGTGGCGGGGATCGGGAGCTCGCTGCTCGCCCTGGGGCGCTACACCCCGTACCGGCTGGCCACCGAGGTCACCGGGGCCCCGGTCTGGGGCGATCCCGCGGCCGCGCTGCCCGGGGGCCCCGCCGCGGTCCAGGCGGTGGAGCAGCAGGGGGTGGTGGGCGCCATCGCCGGGCCCCTCTTCCAGGTCTACCTGGTGCCCTTCGAACTGACCTCGGTGCTGCTGCTGGCGGCCGCGGTCGGCGCGGTCGTGCTCGCCAAGCGGAGGATCTGATGCTGCTCGGGCCCGCCCTCACGCTCTCCGCCATCCTGTTCTCCATCGGGGTGGCGGGAGTGGTCATCCGGCGGAACGCGATCGTGCTGTTCATGTGCATCGAGCTGATGCTCAATGCGGTGAACCTGTCCTTCATCGCCCTGGCCCAGTACCACGGCCTGGCCGGGCAGGTGATGGTGTTCTTCGTGATGACCGTGGCCGCGGCCGAGGCCGCGGTGGGCCTGGCGATCATCCTGGCCATCTTCCGCCACCGGCAGTCGGTGGACCTCCAGAACATCAACCTGCTGCGGGGCTGATGACCGTCTCCCTGCTCGCCCAGGCGGCCGCCGCCGCGTCCCCGGCCCACGCGGCCGGGGGCGGGGCCACCCGGTGGATCGCGCTCACCATCGCGCTCCCGCTGCTCGGGTTCCTCGTCAACGGCGCCCTGGCCCTCTGGCGGCCGGAGGCCAAGCGGGCGGTCTCGGTGGTGGGGCCGGGCGTGGTGCTGCTCGCCTTCGGCCTGGCGGCCGCGGCCTTCCTGGAGGCGCTGGCCGCCCCGATGCACGCCCCGGTCGTCCTCTCCCTCTGGGAGTGGATCCCGGCCGGCAGCCTGCAGGTCGCCCTGGCGCTCCAGGTGGACCAGCTCGCCCTGGTGATGCTCCTGATCGTCACCGGCGTGGGCAGCCTGATCCACCTCTTCAGCATCGGATACATGCGGGCCGACCCGGGGTATGCCCGGTTCTTCGCCTACCTGAACCTGTTCGTCGCCTTCATGCTGGTGCTGGTCCTCGGCGCCAACCTGCCGGTCATGTTCATCGGCTGGGAGGGGGTGGGGCTCTGTTCCTACCTGCTGATCGGGTTCTGGTACGGTGACCGGGCCAACGCCGACGCCGGCAAGAAGGCCTTCCTGGTCAACCGGATCGGCGACTTCGGGGCCCTGCTGGCGATGTTCCTCTGCTGGCAGGTGCTGGGGACGCTGAGCTTCGCCGAGATCGCGGAGCGGGCCCCCACCATGCTGACGGCGGGCGGCGCGGCGGTGACCGCCATCACCCTGCTCCTCTTCCTGGGCTGCACCGGCAAGTCGGCCCAGATCCCGCTGTACACCTGGCTTCCCGACGCGATGGCGGGGCCCACCCCGGTCTCCGCGCTGATCCACGCCGCCACCATGGTGACCGCCGGCGTCTACCTGGTGGCCCGGACCAACGTGCTCTTCGCCATGGCGCCCGTGTCCCAGATGGTGGTGGCGGGGGTGGGGGCCCTGACGGCGCTGTTCGCCGCGACGATCGGGCTCCGGCAGTACGACATCAAGCGGGTGCTGGCGTACTCCACCGTGTCCCAGCTGGGGTACATGTTCCTGGGCGTGGGGACCGGGGCCTACGTGGCGGGCATCTTCCACCTGGCCACCCACGCCTTCTTCAAGGCGCTCCTCTTCCTGGGCTCCGGCAGCGTGATCCACGCGATGCACCACGCCTATCACGCCACCCATTCGCACGAGGACCCCCAGGACATGCGGAACATGGGCGGGCTGCGGCGCGCCATGCCGTGGACCTTCGCCCTCATGGGCATCGCCACCCTGGCGATCGCCGGGATCCCGCCCTTCGCGGGCTTCTTCTCCAAGGACGAGATCCTGGCGTTCTCGTTCAGCCGGGGCGCGGCCTCGCCGGTCTGGTACGTGTTCTGGGCGATGGGGGCGCTGGCCGCGCTGCTCACCGCCTTCTACATGGCCCGGCTCATGGCGATGACCTTCTTCGGCGAGAACCGGACCGGGGCGGAGGAGCAGCGCCATCTGCACGAGGCCCCCTGGATCATGACCGGGCCCCTCCTGGTGCTGGGCGTGCTGAGCCTGGCGGGGGGCCTGCTCAACCTGCCCGGCTTCGTGCCGGGACCGCACCACCTGCTCGACACCTGGCTGCACCCGGTGGTGGAACCCGCCGCGCGGTTCCTCGCCCTGGAGCTGCCGCACGGGGCCACCGAGGCGCTCCTCATCGGGCTGGCGGTGCTCATCGGGGTGGCGGGTCTGGTCTGGGGCCACCGGGCGACCCTGGGATCGGCCCTGGTCCCGGCCCGCGACGCCCCGCCGGAGCGCGGGATCTGGAAGCTGCTGCACAACAAGTGGTACGTGGACGAGCTGTACCACGAGTTCATCGTGGCGCCCCTGGTGGCGCTCTCCCGCGGGTTCCTCTGGAAGGTCGTGGACCAGCGGATCATCGACGGGGCCGGGGTGAACGGGTCGGCCTGGCTCTCCCGCGCGCTGGGCCGCCTGGGCGGGCGGCTGCAGACCGGTGAGGCCGGGGTGTACCTCGTGGTCTTCGTGCTGGGCGCCGTGTGGATCCTCCACGCGGTGGGACGGTGACCGCCATGCCCGCGCTGCTCGACGCCATCCGCTACGACGCCTGGATCCTGCACGTCCTGCTCGCCCTCCCGGTGGCGGGCGCCCTGCTGGTGGCCCTGGGGCCGGCCGCCCTGGCCAAGCGCACCGCCCTGGCGGTGACGGGGGCGGAGTTCGTGGTGTCCCTGGGGCTCTGGTGGGCCCTCGACCCCGCGGTCGGCGCGATGCAGCTCACCAGCTCGACCCCCTGGCTCCCCCGGCTGGGGGTGGCCTACGCGGTGGGGATCGACGGGATCTCGCTGTTCATGGTCCTGCTCAGCACCGGGCTCACCTTCCTGTCGGTGCTGGGCAGCTGGACCTACATCACCACCCGGGAACGCGGCTACTACGCCCTGCTGCTGGTGCTGCTGACCGGGATGCTGGGGGTGTTCGTCGCCACCGACCTCTTCCTGTTCTACGTGTTCTGGGAGGTGATGCTGATCCCGATGTACTTCCTGATCGGGATCTGGGGCGGCCAGAACCGGCTGTACGCCGCGATCAAGTTCTTCCTCTTCACCATGGTCGGCTCCCTGCTGATGCTGGTGGCGATCGTGGCGATGGTGTGGGCGATCGGCAGCCAGACCGGGCAGTACCTCTTCGCCTACGACTACGTCCTGCGCCACGCGCCGATGTTCCGGGAGTTCGCCCCCTGGCTGTTCGCGGCGTTCGCCCTGGCGTTCGCCATCAAGGTCCCGGTCTTCCCGCTGCACACCTGGCTGCCCGACGCCCACGTCGAGGCCCCCACCGCGGGCAGCGTGATCCTGGCGGGGGTGCTGCTCAAGATGGGGACCTACGGCTTCCTCCGGTTCGCCATCCCGTTCTTCCCGGAGGTGGCCCTGAGCCCGTTCGTGAGCCAGCTGGTGGTGGCGCTGGCCGTGATCGGCATCGTGTACGGGGCCCTGGTGGCGATGGTGCAGCCCGACGTGAAGAAGCTGGTGGCCTACTCCTCGGTCTCCCACCTGGGGTTCGTGATGCTGGGGATCTGGGCCGCCACGGTGCAGAGCGTGCAGGGGGCGCTGATGGTGATGATCGCCCACGGGCTCTCCACCGGGGCCCTGTTCTTCCTGGTGGGCATGCTGTACGAGCGGCGCCATACCCGCGAGCTGTCGGCCTTCGGGGGCCTGGCCCGGGTGATGCCCCTCTTCGCGGTGATCCTCACCGTGACCGCGCTCGCCTCGATCGGGCTCCCGGGGCTGAGCGGATTCGTGGGCGAGTTCCTGGTGCTGCTGGGGAGCTGGGCGGCCTTCCCGGCGGCCACCGTGATCGCCACCACCGGCGTGATCTTCGCGGCCGCCTACCTGCTCTGGGCGCTGCAGCGGATGATCTTCAACGCGCTCGACCGGCCCGAGAACGAGGGGCTCACCGACCTCACGCCCCGCGAGCTGGCCGTGCTCCTGCCGCTGGTGGCGGGCATGGTCTGGCTGGGGCTGTATCCCAAGCCGGTCCTGGACCGGATGGAGCCCGCCACCCGCCACTACCTGGAGCTGGTGGCCCCGGCACCCGGCGCGGTGATGGCTGACGTCCGGATCGAGACCCCCGGCGCGGGAGCCCGGCCATGACCATCAACGTGGCCCACCCGCTCGGGGTCATGCTCGCCCTCCTCCCCGAGGCGTTCCTCGTCCTGTTCGCGCTGCTGGCCCTGCTGGTGGTCGCCTGGCGCCACCGCACCGCGCAGGACAGCCGGCTGGCCGGCTGGGTGAGCCTGGCCGGCCTGCTGGCGGCGTCCGCGGCCCTGGCCTGGCTCTGGGTCGGCCACACCCGGGCGGCGGGGGCGACCAACATGATCGCGCTCGACGACTTCCGGTTCGCCGCGGCTGCCCTGATCCTGGCCGCGGGGGTCGGCACGGTGCTGCTCTCGCTGGCCTACCTGCAGCGGGAGGACCTGCTCGCCCCCGAGTACTACGTCCTGCTGCTGCTGGCCACCGCGGGGATGCTCCTCCTGGCCGGGGCGGACGACCTGATGGTGCTCTTCCTCGGCCTGGAGATCATGTCCATCGGGGTGTACGTCCTCGCCGGGTTCGACCGGCGCGACGTCTTCTCGGGCGAGGCGGCGCTCAAGTACTTCCTGATCGGCGCCTTCGCCTCGGCCTTCCTGCTCTACGGGATCGCCCTGGTCTACGGCGCCACCGCGTCCACCAGCCTGAGCGAGGCCGCCCTCCGGTTCGGGCAGGGGACGATGCCGCTGATGGGCAGCCTGGGGCTGGCCCTCCTGCTCATCGGGTTCGGGTTCAAGGTGGCGGCCGTCCCGTTCCACATGTGGACCCCCGACGTCTACGAGGGTGCGCCCACGCCGGTCACCGGGTTCATGGCCACCGGGGTGAAGGTCGCGGGCTTCGCCGCCCTCGCCCGGATCCTGCTCACCACCTTCGGCTCCGCGGTGGCGCTCTGGCAACCGGTGGTGGTGGGACTGGCCGTGCTCTCCATGGTGGTGGGGAACCTGGTGGCGCTCAACCAGCGGTCGGTCAAGCGGATGCTGGCCTACAGCTCCATCGCCCACGCCGGCTACCTCTTCGCCGCCCTGGTCCCGGGCTCGCCCCTGGGCGCCACCGCGGTCATCGTCTACCTGGCGGCCTACGTCTTCACCTCGCTGGCCGCCTTCGGCCTGCTCAGCGTGCTGGGGCGGGACGGGGAGCGCGAGGTCAGCCTGGATTCCCTCGCGGGGCTGGCCCAGCGGCGGCCCTGGGTGGCGGCCGGGCTCTCCGTCTGCATGCTCTCCCTCCTGGGGTTCCCCGGGACCTTCGGATTCATCGGCAAGTGGCTCATCCTGTTCAGCCTGATCGGCACCGGGCACCCGGTGGTGGCCGTGGTCCTGGTGCTCACCAGCGTCCTGTCCGCGGGCTATTACCTGCCGGTCATCATGGCGGCCTACATGCGGCCCGCGGAGGAGGGGGCCGGCGCCCGCGAGTCGCTGCTGGGACGGCCTGCGGCGATGACCGTGGCGGTGGCGGTGGTGCTGGTCCTGCTGTTCGGGGTCTGGCCCACGCCGCTCCTCGACCTGGCCCAGGCCAGCGCCACCTCGCTCTACGAGACGCTGATGTCCGGCGCTCACCACGCGCTCCGCTGACCGGATGCAGGTTCCCCGGACGATCTTCCGGCAGTACGACGTCCGCGGCATCGTCGGCCGCGAGCTGACCCCCGCCTTCGCCCGGGCCCTCGGTCGCGCCTACGCCTCCGCCGCCTGGGACCGCCTGGGCCGGGCACCCGTGCTCGCCGTGGGACGGGACAACCGCCCCTCGGGGCCCGGGCTCGCCGCCGCCGTCCGGGAGGGCATCGCCGCCACGGGCGGCACCGCGCTCGACGTGGGCGAGCTGCCCACCCCGGCCCTCTACTTCGCGGTGCACCACCTGCAGGCCGACGGCGGGGTGCAGGTCACCGGGTCGCACAACCCGCCCGAGTTCAACGGCTTCAAGATGGTGCTGGCCGGGGAGGCGGTGCACGGGGACCAGATCACCGCGCTGCGCGACGTGATCGAGGCCGAGTCGTGGCGCGCCGGCACCGGATCGAGCCAGGACCGGGAGGGGGTACTCGAGGCCTACCGGGAGGCCATCGTCGCCCGCCACCGCCTGGCCCGACCGGTGTCGGTCGTGGTGGACTGCGGGAACGGGGTCGCGAGCCTGATCGCGGTCTCGACCCTCGAGGCCCTCGGCGCCCGGGTGACGCCCCTCTTCTGCGACTCGGACGGGAGCTTCCCCAACCACCACCCCGACCCGACGGTGCCGGAGAACCTCGTGGACCTCCAGGCGGCCGTGGCCCGCACCGGGGCCGAGCTGGGGATCGCGTTCGACGGCGACGGCGACCGGATCGGGGCCGTGGACGAGGCCGGCCGCATCGTCTGGGGCGACCAGCTCCTGGTGATCCTGGGACGCGACGCGGTGCGCCGCTTCGGTGAAGGGGTGCCGGTCATCTTCGACGTGAAGTGCTCCGAACTCCTCCCCCGCGCCCTGCGCGAGGCCGGGGCCCGGCCCGAGATGTGGAAGACGGGGCACTCGCTCATCAAGGCCCGGATGAAGGAGCTGAAGGCTCCGCTGGCGGGCGAGATGAGCGGCCACATGTTCTTCGGGGGCGACTGGTTCGGCTTCGACGACGCGCTGTTCGCCGCGGCCCGCCTGCTGGAGGTCGTCTCGCGCGGCCACCCCGGCCTCGGTCCGCTGCTGGCCGACCTCCCCGAGACCTTCGCCACGCCGGAGCTCCGGGTCGACTGTCCCGACGAGGAGAAGTTCGCGGTGGTCGAGCGGGCGGCGGCCCACTTCGGCGCGCGCTACGAGGTGAACACGATCGACGGCGTACGCATCGCCTTCGCCGACGGCTGGGGTCTGCTCCGCGCCTCCAACACCCAGCCGGTCCTGGTGCTGCGCTTCGAGGCCACCAGCGCCGCGGCCCGCGACCGGTACCAGGCCGAGGTGATGGACTGGCTGGCGGGGCAGGGCGTGCCCTCGTAGCCGCATGACGCCCCGCGGCCGTCGGGCGGCCGCCGCCCTCGCCCTGCTGGCCGGGCTGCTCTTCGCCGGCCGCTGGACCGCGACCCTGCTGGCCGACCGCTGGTGGCTCGCGGCGGCCGCCCCCGAGGCCCTCCCGTTCTTCACCCGACGTGCCCTGATCGGGGCCCTGCTCGACCTCGCCGCCACCCTGCTGGCCACCGCCTGGTGGATCGCCAACGGGCGCGCCCTGGTGCGCGCGGCCCGCGCGCTCCCCGGCGACACCGGCGGCAACCCCGTGGTGCGCCGGGCCCTCCGCCTGCCTGAGGCGATGGGCTGGGTGGTCGTCCTGGGCGTGGCGCTCGGGCTGCTCTTCGGCCTCGGGGCGTCCGGGTGGACCGACGCCGCGCTGCTCGCCCTGACCGACCTGCGGCTCGGCGTGCCCGACCCGGCGCTGGGCCGCGACCTCGGGGTCTACCTCTCGGCCCTCCCGTTCTGGCTGCGGGTGCACGCCTTCGCCACGGTGCTGGTGCTCGGCGCCCTGGGCACGGTGGGCCTCGGACACCTGCTGGCGGGCACCCTGACGGTGAGCCGGGGACGGGTCGCGATCAGCGACGCCGCCCGGCGCCAACTGGGCGTCCTGATGGCGCTGCTGGCCGTGGTGATCGCCGGTTACCAGGTGCTGAGCCCGCTCCAGCTCGCCGGAGGGCTCCCCGAGCCGGTGGACCCCGCCGTGGTCGGGCTGCACGAGGCCGCGGCCTTCGCGCTGATCGGGGTGAGCCTCGCCGTCCTGGCGCTGACCCTGGTCTGGATGGCCCGGCCGCGCCACGTCCTCACCGCCGGGGGGTGGGCCGCCCTGGCCCTGGCCCTCCTGCTGGCCGACTGGCTGCTGCCGTCGGGGCAGGACTGGTCCGCCTCCCAGGAGCGGGTCGCGGACCGGCGGCCCTTCGAGGCGATCGCCTACGGCTACCGGGTGGCGGCCGAGGGGACCGACCCCGCGGCGCCCGACGCGGTGTCCGCCCTGTGGACCGCGGCCCTGGCCGGCCGCGCCCTCACCGGCGACACCACCCCGCGGCTTCGGGCCGTCCCGCTGGGCGGCGAAGCCGCCACGCGGCCGGGGTGGGTGGCGGGCCGCCCCGATGGGGCCGACGCCGTGGCGCTGCTGGCGCTGGCCGACGACACCACCGCCCTCGCGGGGGCCCCGCTGTACCTGACCCCCGAGGGCTCCGGACCGCAGCCCGCCGGACTCGCCCGCCACCCGGTCCCCGCCAGCTACCCGGGGGCACCCCCGCTCGTCACCGGTGCCGGCGCCGCCGGGGTGGAGCGCCCGAACCTCCCCGGCCGGCTCGTGCTCGCGTGGGCCTGGCAGCGGACCACCCTGGCGGCGGCCTCGTGGCCCCGGGCGGGGTGGCTGCTCGACCCGCTCGACCGGCTGCGGCAGGTGGCGCCCTTCGCCCTCTGGGGGGGGCTGCGGGCGGAGCGGAACGAGGGGTCCCTGGTGTGGGTCGCCGACGGCTTCGCGACCGCGGAGGTCTTCCCCATGACCCGCCGGCAGCAGGTGCTTGGCCGGCGGGTCGCGTATGCCAGGGCGGGATTCGTCGGGATGGTGGACCCCGCCTCCGGCCGGGTACGGATCGTCCTGCGCGGCGACGCCGATTCGCTGAGCGTGGCGTGGGCACGGATCGCCCGGCCCCTGGTCGCCCCGGCCCCGACGGGGGACTTCGCCCTGGATGCCCCCGCCGACCTGCTGGGACCCCACGCCGCGATCTGGGCCGCGGACGAGGCCGCGCGGCTGGGGCGTCCCGCGGGCGAACTGGCCGTGGTCCGGCCGGCCACGGGGCAGGCGGGACTGGTCCCCGCGGCGACGGTGGTGGATCTGCCGGCCGAGCGGGTGGTGGCGTCGCTGCTGGGCGGGCGGGACGGGCTGGTGGTCCGTCGCAGCGACTCGCTGGAACTCGAGGCACCGGACCTGCTCGCCCGCCGCTGGCAGCGGTTCCCCCAGGTCCAGGTCCTGCGCGATTCGATCCAGGCCCGGGGCGGGACCCTGGAGACGACGCCGGTGCGGGTGGCCGCCACGGGGCGTCCGTCGGTGCTGCGCGCCTATCAGCCGATGTTCGCGATCGGCGCGCGGGGGGGCGTGGCGCTGATGGCGGTCGGCACGGCCGAGGGCAACCGGGTCGGGGCGGGCCGGACCCTGGGCGAGGCGACCGCCAGCCTGACCGGGGAGGGCTCGGTGGCGACCGGGCCGGGCCCCGGCGAGTCGGCGCTCCTCTTCGAGGCGCGGCGCTGGCTGCGGGAGGCGGATTCCGCCTTCCGGCGGGGCGACCTCGAGGCCTTCGCGCGGGCGTTCGGGGCGCTCCGGGGCCTCCTGGAGGGTCGGCCCGAGCCCGGGGGGGTTGTCCCTAAGTAGAAGACTTGTAGGAAGTTAGGGGTCCCGGCTAGCTTTCGGGGCTCGCTGTGCCGGCCACCGGGGCGGTGGCCGGGTCCCTGAGGAGGCGATCCGTGAATCTGCACGAGTACCAGGCCCGCGCCCTGCTTCGGGCGGCCGGCATTCCGATGCTCGACGGCGACGTCGCGACCACGCCCGCGGAGGCGGAGTCGCTCGCCCGCCGGCTGGGCGGGAAGGTGGTGGTGAAGGCCCAGGTGCACGCCGGGGGCCGCGGCAAGGCGGGCGGGGTGAAGCTGGCCGCCGGTCCGGCGGAGGCCGCCGACCACGCGAGCCGCATCCTGGGCATGACGATCAAGGGGCTGGTGGTCGGCAAGGTGCTGGTGGTGCCGGCGGCGGAAATCGCCTCCGAGGCCTACGTCGGGCTGATCCTCGACCGCGAGACCCAGCAGCCGGTCTTCATGGTGAGCCCGGCCGGCGGGGTGGACATCGAGGAGGTGGCCGCCAGGACCCCGGAGAAGATCCGGCGGCTGGCGGTGGACCCGCGTTACGGCCTGCTGCCGCACCAGGCGATGAGCCTGGCCTTCTTCCTGTACGACGACTTCGCCAAGGTCCGCGCCGCGGCCCGGATCATGGAGCAGCTGTACCAGGTCTTCATGGCCAACGGGGCCACCCTCGCGGAGATCAACCCCCTGGCCACCACGCCGGAGGGGAAGGTGCTCGCGCTGGACGCCAAGGTGGTGCTGGACGACAACGAGCTCGACCGGCGCCCCGACCTGGCGGACCTGCGGGACGAGTCGGCGGAGGCCCCGAGCGAGGTCGAGGCCCGGCGGGCCGGGCTCACGTTCATCAAGCTGGACGGCAACGTCGGCTGCGTGGTGAACGGAGCCGGGCTGGCGATGGCCACCATGGACCTGGTCAAGTACTACGGCGGCGAGCCTGCCAACTTCCTCGACATCGGCGGCAGCTCGAACCCCGAGAAGGTGGTGAACGCGCTGCGGATCATCACCCGCGACCCCAACGTCAAGGCGATCCTGTTCAACATCTTCGGGGGGATCACCCGGACCGACGACGTGGCCAACGGCATCGTCACCGCGATGCGGGAGTTCGACGTGACGGTCCCCGTGGTCATCCGGCTCACCGGCACCAACGAGGCGGAGGCGCTCCGCATCCTCCAGGCGGCGGGCATGCCCGCGCTCAACGACATGGACGAGGCGGTCAAGCAGGTCGTGGCCCGGGCCCGGGAGGCCGCATGAGCATCTTCGTGACGCGCGACACCCGGCTGGTGGTGCAGGGGATCACGGGGCGGGACGGGTCGTTCCACACCCGCCAGATGATGGAGTACGGGACCCGGGTCGTGGCGGGCGTGACGCCGGGGAAGGGCGGGCAGCGGTTCGACGCCGCGGTGCCGGTGTTCGACACCGTGGCGGCGGCGGTCGAGGCCACCGGGGCCAACGCGTCGGTCCTCTACGTGCCGCCGGGGCTGGCGGCCGGGGCCATCGCGGAGGCGGTGGACGCCGGGATCGCCCTGGTGGTGTGCATCACCGAGGGGATCCCCACCGTGGACATGGTGCGGGTGATGCCCTTCGTGCGGGAGCGGGGCGCGCGCCTGATCGGCCCCAACTGCCCGGGGGTCATCTCGCCCGGGCAGGCCAAGGTCGGCATCATCCCGGGCAACATCTGCGCGCCGGGCCGGGTCGGCCTGGTGTCGCGGAGCGGCACCCTCACCTACGAGGTGGTGCACCACCTGACCCGGAACGGCATCGGGCAGAGCACCTGCGTCGGGATCGGGGGCGACCCCGTGATCGGCACCAACTTCATCGACTGCCTGGCCGCCTTCGAGGCCGACCCCGACACCGACGCGATCGTGATGATGGGCGAGATCGGCGGGACCGACGAGCAGCAGGCGGCGGCCTATGTGAAGGACCGGGTCACCAAGCCGGTCGTCGGGTTCATCGCGGGGCAGACCGCGCCCAAGGGGCGCCGGATGGGCCATGCCGGCGCCATCATCTCGGGCTCGTCGGGGACCGCCGAGGAGAAGATGGCGGCCTTCCGGGACCACGGGATCGCGGTCATGGCCCGGCCGGTGGACGTGGTCGAGCTGATCCGGCCCCACCTGGGCTAGACATCGCACCGGCCCTCGGGGCCGCGGAGGCAGCATGGCAGGGCGGCAGACGCTGGGCATCGTGAAGCCCGACGCGGTGGAGCGGGGCGCCATGGGGGCGATCCTCGCCCAGATCGAGCAGGACGGGTTCCGGATCCGGGCCGCCCGGCTGGTGAGGCTCACCCGGCCCGAGGCGGAGGCGTTCTACGCGGTCCACCGGGGCCGGCCCTTCTTCGAGGAGCTGGTCACCTTCATGACCAGCGGTCCCTGCCTCCCGATGGCCCTGGAGCGCGACGGCGCCGTGGCGGCCTTCCGCACCCTGATCGGCGCCACCGACCCGGCCGAGGCCGCGGAGGGGACCCTCCGGAAACGGTTCGCGGAGTCCAAGGGCCGGAACGCGGTGCACGGGTCGGACAGCGACGAGAACGCGGCCCGGGAGATCGGGTTTTTCTTCGCCGAGGGCGAGCGCGCGGCGCTGGGGTTCTGACCCCCGACGGGCCCAGGATTTCTTGAAGCCGATCCCCGTTTTCGGTTATCTTTAGGGGCTATGCTCCGGGTTGACATCCGGGCCCTCCGGCAGGGCCCCGTGGCCACGACGGGCCAGCTTGCCCCCGACGATCCGGTGTGGCGGGACCTGGGGCTGGACC
>JBFILX010000030.1:0-16596 GCA_041612035.1 Gemmatimonadales bacterium
ACGACCCCGGCGGACTTCGACACGTACCGTGGCACGCTTCGCGGGGCGATCGTCATGGCGGGGGATCCCCCGGCCCTGCGGCCCCGGTTCACCCCCGATGCCACCCGCCTCGCCGACGAGGAGCTGGAGCGGATGGCCGCCGCCGACCCGGCGGCGGCCGGGCCCGGGTTCCAGATGTCGGACGAGGCCCGGGCCCGGATGCGGGCCCAGCAGGCCCTGGCGGCGGAGCGGACCCGGTTCCTGGTGGACGAGGGGGCGGCGGCGGTGCTGACCCCGGCGCGCGGGCAGGACGGCACGGTGTTCGTCGGGGGCTCGGGCGGGTCGCGCGACCCCGCCAGCCCGGCGCTGCTCCCGGTGATCTCCGTGGCCGCGGAGCACTACGGCCGGATCGCGCGGATCCTGGAGAAGGGGCTGCCGGTCACCATGGAGCTGGACGTCCGCAACCGGTTCCACGACGCCGACCTGTACGGCCACAACGTGCTGGCGGAGATCCCCGGCACCGACAGGGCCGACGAGGTGGTCATGCTGGGCGCCCACTTCGACTCGTGGCACGGCGCCACGGGCGCCACCGACAATGCGGCGGGCTCCGCGGTGATGATGGAGGCGGTCCGGATCCTGAAGGCCCTGAACCTGCCGCTCCGGCGGACGGTGCGGATCGCCCTGTGGACCGGCGAGGAGCAGGGGCTGCTCGGGTCCCGCGCCTACGTGCGGCAGACCTTCGGCACCGCCGACGCCCCCACCCCGGCGCACGGGAAGTTCTCGGCCTATTTCAACATGGACAACGGGACGGGGGCCTTCCGGGGAGTCTGGCTGCAGGGCAACCGGGCCATCGCCCCGGTGTTCGAGGCCTGGATGCGGCCGTTCGCCGACAAGGGGGTCCGGACCCTCACCCTGTCCAGCACCGGCGGCACCGACCACCTCGCCTTCGACGGGGTGGGGCTCCCCGGGTTCCAGTTCATCCAGGACCCGATGGACTACAGCAGCCGCACCCACCACAGCACCATGGACACCTGGGAGCGGCTCCAGGCCGACGACATGAAGCTCAACGCGGCGGTGGTGGCGGCGTTCGTCTATCACGCGGCCAACCGGGCGGAACTGCTGCCCCGGAAGCCGGCCGCCCGGTAGCGGGTGGTTGGAGCCCGGAAACGGCAAAGGGCCTCCCGCGGGAGGCCCTTTGTGTTTCCCGTCGCGGCGCGGAGGCTACTGCCCGGTCACCAGCAGCTGCATCACGCCGAACAGGACCACCAGCGCCAGAACGACGAACACGGCAATCAGCATGGGAAAGACGAACACCCCGCTGAACAGCTTGTGGTCCTGCTTCAGGTGCATGTAGAACATGGCCACCAGGGCGAACTTGGCGGCGGAGAGCACCAGCAGGATCTCCACCACCAGGGGCTCGACGAAGGTGGCGAGCCCGGCGGGCTTGCCGGCCCGGGCCACTTCGTAGGCGGCCACCTCGAGCGCGGTGAGGACGAACAGCACCAGCGCGATCTTGATGTAGGTGCCCGGCCCCGGGTGGTCTTTCTCCTCCGGGTGGTGGGCCATCGCGTCGGCGTGGGCAGTCATGTCGGCCATGGGTCGCCTCAGCGCATCAGGTACACGACGGGGAAGATCACGATCCACACCACGTCCACGAAGTGCCAGTACAGCGCGGCCAGCTCCAGGTTGAGCGCCTTCTCGGGCGGCAGCTTGCCCCGGAGGGCGAGCACCAGGATGGTGCCCAGCCAGAGCACGCCCAGGGTCACGTGGGTGCCGTGGAAGCCGGTCAGGGTGTAGAAGCTGGAGGCGAACAGGTTGGTGGTGTAGCCCAGCCCCTTGTGGTAGAAGTGGTAGAACTCGTAGACCTGCATCCCCACGAAGAAGAGTCCGCCGATCACGGTGGCGGTCAGCCAGCCGATCAGCCGCTTCCGGTTGCCGGTCTGGGCCCCGTTCAGGGCCATGACCACGAAGAACGAGCTGAACAGCAGCACCGCGGTGCCGAAGGTGACGAGCGGGATCTCGAAGATCGCGTCGCACTGCTGCATCTGGCCGTGCAGCATGCACTGGGACGGCTCGTGCGGCAGCGGCCCGACCAGGCTCTTCCCCCGGTAGACCAGGTAGGTCGAGATCAGCGAGGCGAAGAACAGGCACTCGGACCCGATGAAGGTCCAGATGGCCAGCTTCCGGGTGTCCAGGCCGGTCGAGGTCGGCGGGTGCAGCGCGTGCGCGTCAGCCACGGTCGCTAGTCCGGATCGAGGAGGGGGCGAGGGGCATGGCGGTCACCCGGCGGGCTCGAACGCCCACGAGAAGCTGCCGAGCAGGATGATGGCCCCGCCCAGCAGGTTGACGGGGACGCCGCCCGCCATGAAGCCCACGAAGAAGATCAGGATCCCGATGGCCGTCACCAGGGGCCAGTAGGACGGGTTGGGCATGTGGATGCCCGCGCCGCTCACCCGGGGCGGCTCGGGCAGCCGCCCGCCCGCCTTGCGCCGGGCGGTCCACAGCGCGTCGGTGCCCTCCACCGTGGGGATCTCGGCGAAGTTGAATTCCTGCGGGGGCGAGGGGATCGACCACTCCAGGGTGGCGCCCCCCCACGGGTCGGCCGGCGCGGCGCGGTTGGCCCGGTCCCGGGTGCTGATCCAGATGTTCCAGAGCATCACCAGGAACGAGGCGCCCAGCACGAACGAGCCGATGGTCTCGATCAGGTTCATGGTCTCGAACCCGAGCCCCGCGGGGTAGGTGTACACCCGCCGGGGCATCCCGTGCAGCCCCACGAAGTGCATCGGGAAGAAGGTCAGGTTCATCCCGATGAGCATGAGCCAGAAGTGCAGCTTGCCCAGGCCCTCGTCCAGCAGGAAGCCGAACATCTTGGGCCACCAGTAGTAGGCGCCGCCCACCAGGGCGAAGATGCTCCCGCCGAACAGCACGTAGTGGAAGTGGGCCACCACGAAGTAGGTGTCGGTCTGCTGCAGGTCGGCCGGGGGCGAGGCGTGCATCACGCCCGACAGACCCCCGATGATGAACAGGGCCACCATCCCCAGGGCGAACAGCATCGGGGTCTTGAACTGGAGCGAGCCGCCCCAGACCGTCCCCAGCCAGTTGAAGATCTTCACCCCCGTGGGGACGGCGATGAGCATGGTGGCGATGGAGAACACCGCGTCCGGCACCGCGCCCATCCCGGTGGAGAACATGTGGTGGCTCCACACCCCGAAGCCCAGGATGGCGATGAACGCTCCCGAGAAGACCATGGCGGCGTACCCGAACAGGGGCTTCCGGGAGAAGACCGGCAGGACCTCGGAGATGATCCCGAACGCCGGCAGGATCAGGATGTACACCTCGGGGTGGCCGAAGATCCAGAACAGGTGCTGCCACAGGATGGGGTCGCCCCCGCCGCCCGGGCTGAAGAAGCTCGACCCGAACTGGCGGTCGGCCATCAGGTAGACCAGCGCCACCGTGATCACCGGGAAGGCCAGCAGCAGCAGGATCTGGGTGATGAAGCTCATCCAGACGAACATCGGCATCCGCATGAGCGTCATGCCGGGGGCCCGCATGTTCACGATCGTGACGAAGAAGTTCAGCGCCGCCGCGATCGACGCGATCCCCAGGATCTGCAGACCGATGACCCAGAAGTCGACGTTCAGGCCCGGCGAGTACTGGGCGGAGGTCAGGTTGGCGTAGCCGAACCAGCCCGCGTTGGGGGCGGCGTTCAGCAGGAAGCTGAAGTTGAGGAACAGCCCGCCCAGGATGAACACCCAGTAGCTGAAGGCGTTGAGCCGGGGGAAGGCCACGTCCCGCGCCCCGATCTGGAGCGGGATCATGTAGTTGAAGAACATGGCCGACAGCGGCATCACCCCCAGGAAGATCATGGTGGTGCCGTGCATCGTGAACAGCTGGTTGTACACCTCGGGCGAGAGGAAGGTCTGCTCGGGCGCGCCCAGCTGCCAGCGCATGAGCAGCGCCTCGAGCCCGCCGATCAGGAAGAAGACGAAGGCGGAGGCGCCGTAGAGGATCCCGATCCGCTTGTGGTCGACCGTGGTGAGCCAGCTCCACAGGCCGCTCTTGGCGGCGGGGGCGTGGTCGAGAACGCTGGTGGCCATGAACAGTCCTCCGCGCCTAGCGCCGCGCCTGCAGGTACGCGACCAGCGCGCTGATCTCGTCTTCGGTGAGCGGCCGCGGCAGCTTCATCAGCGAACCCTCCTTGACCGCCTCGGGGTTGCGGAGCCACCGCGCCAGGTTCTCCGGCGTGTTCTCCAGCACGCCGGCGGCGAGCCGCTGGCGGGTGCCGAAGTGCGTCAGGTTCGGCCCCACCAGGCCGGTCAGCCCCGCGGTGGGGAGCCCCGCCATGGCATGGCACCCCAGGCACCCGGCGGCCATGAACGCCGCCCGGCCCCGGGCCGCCACGCTGTCGGCCGCGGCCGCGGCAGAGTCTTCCGGCGTGGCGTAGGTGATGACCCCGCGGTTGATCAGGGGCGACCCCACCTGCTGCTGCGCCACCCAGGCCTCGAACTCGGCGGGCGGCTGGACCACCACCAGCGAGCTCATCCGCCCGTGCTGGAGGCCGCAGAACTCGGCGCACTGGCCGGGGAAGGTGCCGACGCTGTCGGTGCGGAACCAGAGCGTGGTGTACTTCTGCGGGAAGGCGTCGCGCTTGGCCGCGAACTGGGGCACCCAGAAGCTGTGCAGCACGTCGGCCGTGCGGATCTTCATGAGCACCGGCCGGCCGGCCGGGACGTGCATCTCGTTGGCGGTGACGATCTGCTGCTCCGGGTAGCGGAACTCCCACCACCACTGGTGCCCGATCACCTCCACCTCGAGCGCCCCCTCGGGGAGCTCCGCCGTCCGGAAGATGGTCCGGACGGTGGGGACCGCGATGAAGGCGAGGATCAGGGCCGGGATGGCCGTCCACACCACCTCCACCATGGCGTTCCCGTGGACCTGCTCCGGCTCGGGGTCGTCGGGCCGGCCGCGGAACCGCCAGATGGCGAACAGCAGGGCCCCTTCCACCAGCACGAAGACGACCAGCGCCCACCAGACGGTGGTCATGAACAGGTCGTCCACCATCTGGGCGAAGTCGCCCTTGGGGATCAGGGTGCTCTGCGGGTAGGACTCCCCGCAGGCGGCGAGCAGGACCAGGGCCAGCAGTGGCAGCCATGACCCCGCCCAGGCAGGCCAGGACACGACCTTCCGGAGATGCATGCGACGTAGACCCTTGTCGGAGATTCGGAGCCGCGGAATGCTAGTGCGAGCCCCGGCGGGCGTCAACCGGACGTCGGGCCTCGCGCATCACCGCCTCGACCTCGTCCGCCCGCCTCGGCACCCCGCCCGAGAGCATCTCGTAACCGTCCGCGGTGACCAGCACGTCATCCTCGATCCGGACGCCCAGCCCCTCCTCCGGCAGATAGATGCCCGGCTCGATGGTGAGCACCATGCCCGGGGCGAAGGGGATGTCGTAACGCCCGACGTCGTGCACGTCCATCCCGATGTAGTGCCCCAGTCCGTGGATGAAGTAGGCGTCGCAGGTGCGGGGCCCGCAGAGGTCACCCGAACGCTCCCGCATGTACTGCCGGGCGATGGCGGTCAGCCGACCCATCGTGGTGCCGGGCCGGAGCGAATCGAGCGCCGCCTGCTGGGCCCCCAGGACCAGATCGTAGATCGCCCGCTGGCGCGGAGTGAACCGCCCGCTGGCCGGGATGGTCCGCGTGACGTCGGCCGTGTAGTACCCGAACTCGGCCCCCATGTCCATCACCACCAGATCGCCGTCCGCGAGCCGCGACCGGCTCACGTCGTAGTGCAGGACGGTGCCGTTGGCACCGCTCCCCACGATGCTCGGGTACCCCAGCCGCTCGGCCCCCAGCCGCCGGAAGGTCCCCTCCGCGGCCGCCTCCAGCTCGTACTCCCACGCCCCCGGCACCGCCACCCGCATCGCGGCCAGGTGACCCTCGGCGGTGATCTCGATCGCCCGCCGCAGCCGGCGGATTTCGTCGGCGTCCTTCACCACCCGGAGCGCGGCCAGGTGGGGCCGCAGGTCCTCCACCCGCGGTGCCGACGCCTGGAGCCGCTGCAGCAGCGGGTCGGCGGCCGAGCGCCGGGTGGCCGCCAGGTACAGCGCGCCGGCCCGGGCCGGCGAGTCGGACCCCGACACCATCCGCTCGATCTCCGCGTCGGCCCCGGCGGCCGACCGCACCGCCGCCGGGGCGAGCCCGGCCAGGGCGGCCGCCTCGGGCCCCGGGCCCAGGCGGGGCCCCTGCCAGCGCTCGCGCTGCGGGTCGCGGGGCTGCAGGTAGAGGATCACCTCGTCCGGTCCCGCGGCGCGGGCCACCAGCACCAGGGTGGCCCGCGGGGTCTCGAGCCCGGTCAGGTAGAAGAAGTCGTTGTCCTGCCGGAAGTCGCTGTCCTGCGGGTAGTCGGCGTTGGCCGGATCGGCGGAGCGCTCCGTCGTGGCGCGTACCACGGCCACCCCGGTGCCCAGCCGCTCCAGCAGGGCCGCCCGCCGCTGGACCAGCAGATCGGGAGGGACGGGACCCGCGGGGGACCCCACCTGGGCCGCGGCGGGCGACGCGCCCAATGCCACCGCCGCGGCGATCACGAACCACCTGTTGACGCGCATCGTCGGTCCTCCTGGCCGGTCGGGGAAGATAAGGCCGTCCGGTCGCCGTCCATTCCGCGGAACCTCGCGGGACGCTATGTTGGTGGGGTACGGCATGGCGCCCGGCGGTCCCCGCCGGGTCGCCTGTTTTTTGTGCCGGGAGGGCGACGATGATCGACGAAATGCGGGAGAAGCTCGGCCGCGAGATCGAGGCCCTGAGCCACGAGCTCAAGGTCACCCTGCCCCAGGCCATCGCCACCGCGGTGGCGATGGGCGACCTCCGGGAGAACTCCGAATACAAGGCGGCCCTGGAGCGGCAGCAGCTGGTGCAGGCCCGCCTGAGCCAGCTGCACCAGCGGCTCAACCAGCTGACCCAGCTCGCCGCCACCGAGGCCCCCACCGACCGGGTCGGACTGGGGTCCCGGGTCACCGTGGTCGACCTGGAGACCGGGGACGAGGACACCTACACCCTGGTCCTGGCGGAGATGATGGACATCGACGCGGGCCACATCTCGCTGGCCTCCCCGCTGGGCCGGGCCCTGGCCGACCGGAGGGCCGGCGACGAGGTGTCCCTCCGGCTGCCGCACGGGGTGCGCCAGCTGCGGGTCGTCACCCTCCAGACGATCTACGACCAGCGCGGCTGACGATGGAGCTGTCGGGCGACGGAAAGTCCCTGCACCTGGTGGGTGATCGGGTCCTCATCCTGCCCGACGAGGGGGAGGACCGGTCCCAGGTGGGGCTCTACCTCCCGGCCACGGCGGTGGACAGCCAGCCGGTGCAGGGCGGTCGCATCGTGGCCACCGGCGAGGGCGACCCCCTGCCCGAGCCCGCCCACGACGACGAGCCGTGGCGGGTGAGCGAACGCCCGGTGCGCCGGCGACCGATGCAGGCGGAGGTGGGCGATCACGCCATCTTCTTCCGCAAGGCGGCGGTCGAGATCCGGTTCGAGGACACCCGCTACCTGGTGGTGCCGCAGGCGGCCATCCTGGTGCTGATCCGCGGCGACGCGCCGGACCGCTGAGTCCCGGTGTGCAGCCGTCTCTACCTCGCGAGTCCGCTCACCCTCAGTGAGATCCGCTCCATGCTCCCCTCGGGCATGACGGCGGACCTGCTCCCCACCGGGCTGCGCGACGGGATGCTCGACCACCTGCCCGAGGCCCGTGACGCCGTGGTGCTCGCCCGGGGCGAGTGCGCCTGCGACCTGGCCGGCCGCCGACTGCCCGACCGGGAGGACGACGAGCGCCGGCTCCGGGCCCGCTACCGCGCCCTGGGGGTCTCGCGCCCCCGGGTGATCCGGGCCATCGACGCACACCGCCGCCAGCCCCGGCGGCCCGTGGTGCCGCCCGGGCACTGGCCCCGCGCCCTCGCCGGCTTCGTGGCCGAACACGCCCGGAACGCCGGGCCCGCGCTCTACCTGCTCCGGTTCACCGCGGCGCCCGAGGAGCCCCCGGTCTGGCCCGACGGGCGCGACCGGAGCCTGACCGCCGCGCAGGTGCGGGCCGACCCGGCGGGCTGGCTCGACGAGGACACGCCCACCACCGTCGTTCCCTGACGAATGCTTGCGCCCCTCGCACGGGCGCGTATCGTACGTCATGCAGCGTCCGCGCGGGGCGCCGCGTGACCCGGGAGGTCACTGATGGCACGGATCGGGCGCGAAGGGGCGATCGCGGGGCTGCTGGGCGCGGGCAGCGTGGCCCTCTGGTACCTGCTGATCGACCTGATGAACGGGCGGCCGCTCATCACCCCCAGTCTCCTGGGAGAGGTCATCCTGCTGGGCCGCGGCACCCCGGGCCCCGCGGTCGACATGACCGCGGTCGCGGCCTACACCTTCCTGCACCTGGCCGTGTTCATCCTCATCGGGACCGTCGCCGCGCGGCTGGTGGACCTGGCCGAGCGGCAGGGCGTATTCCGGTTCGCGCTGCTGATGCTGTTCGTGGTGTTCGAGGTCCTGTTCTACGGGCTGGTGCAGATCGGCTTCGCCGCGACCCGCGGGCTCTTCCCGCTGTGGACCGTGCTGGGCGCCAACACGCTGGCCGCGGTGGTCATGGGCGGATGGTTCTACCGGCAGCACCCCAAGCTCAAGGCCGCGTTCAGGTCCTCGCCCCTCGGCACCTGACCCGCCGCGTCCGATCCGGGTGACCGCACCGCTGCTCGAGCTGGGGGGCCGCGGCGCGCCCCTGCTGCTCTGTCCGGCCAACGGCTTCCCGCCGGCGACCTACGCCTCCCTGCTCCGTCCCCTGACCCACAGCCACCGGGTGGTCTGCCTGCCACCCCGGGCCCTCTGGCCCGACCGGGCACCGCCCCCCGACGAGGCCGGTTCCTGGACCCTGCTGGCGGACGACCTCCTGGCCGGACTCGAGGCCCACCGACTGCCGCCCGTGGTGGCGCTCGGTCACAGCTTCGGGGCGGTGGCGGCCCTGATCGCCGCGGGCCGGGACCCCGCACGGTTCCGCGGCCTGGTCATGCTCGACCCGACCATGCTCCCTCCCGCGCTGATGGACTCGGTGCGCACGCTGCGGGCGCGGGGCGAGGAGCCCCGGTTCGGCCTGATCGAGGCCGCGCGGCGGCGGCGCGCCCGGTTCGCCTCTCCCGAGGAGGCCTTCGCCTACTGGCGCGGCAAGGAGCTCTTCGCCGACTGGCCGGACGCGGCGCTGCACCTGTACGTGGAGGGGATGCTCCGGCCGGCGCCGGACGGCGAGGGCTTCGAACTGGCGTGGTCGCCCGAGTGGGAGGCGTGGTACTACCGCTCGTTCTACCCCGACAGCTGGCGCGACCTGGAGCGGCTGGCGCCGGACCTGCCGGTCCTGGTGGTCCGGGGCGCCCTGAGCGACACCTTCGTGGAGGCCTCGGAACGCCACTTCCGGGCCCTGCGTCCAGACGCGGAGGTGAAGGTGATCCCCGGCGCGGGCCACCTCTTCCCGCAGTCCCACGCTGCCGAGGCGGCGGCGGCGGTGCGCGACTGGCTGTCGCGCCACCCGGCGGCGGCGTGAGGGACCCGGGGGGTCAGTCGGTCGAGCGGCGCACCAGGGTGAGGATCGTGTACAGGGCCACCGCTTCGTCGTCCTGGTTGGTCACCTCCACGTCCCACGCCACCACCCCCTGCGGGGGCTGGCCCTCGACCGGTTCCCTGGCCGTCTTCTGCTTGCAGGTGAGCCGGACCCGGATCGTGTCGCCCGGGTAGACCGGCTTCACGAAGCGGAGGTTCTCCAGCCCGTAGTTGGCGAGCACCGGGCCCGGGGCCGGGTCCACGAACAGCCCCGCCGCGGCGGAGAGCACGAAGTAGCCGTGGGCCACCCGCCGCTCGAAGATCGACTCCCGCGCCGCGATGTCGTCGGTGTGGGCGTAGAAGAAGTCGCCCGACAGCCCGGCGAACTGGACCACGTCGGCCTCGGTGACGGTCCGCCGGTGGGTGATCAGGGTGTCGCCGATCGCCAGCTCGTCGAAAGTCTTCCGGAACGGATGAATGGGGCCGGTGGGCGCGGCGGCGCCTTTGGTCCACTGACCGGTGACCCGGGTCAGGGTCGTGGGAGAGCCCTGGATGGCGGTCCGCTGCATGTAGTGGAGCACGCCCCGGACCCCGCCCAGCTCCTCGCCGCCCCCGGCGCGTCCCGGTCCGCCGTGCACCAGGTGGGGGAGCGGCGAGCCGTGCCCGGTGCTCTCCTTGGCGCACTCGCGGTTCACCACCAGCACCCGGCCGTGGAAGGGGGCGGTGCCCAGCACCACCTGTCGGGCCACCTGGTCGTCCGCCGTGAAGAGCGAGCCGCAGAGACTCCCCCGGCCCAGCCGGGTGAGCTCGATCGCCTCGTCCACCGAGTCGTACGGCATGACGGTGTTCACCGGGCCGAAGGCCTCGATGTCATGGGGCTCGGGCCGGGCGGCGGGCTGGTCGCAGTAGAGCAGCACCGAGGGGAAGAAGGCGCCCTTGGCGGGGTCGCCGCCCATCACGTCGAACCGGTCCGGATCGCCGTACACCAGTTCGGCCCCGGCCCCGATCGCCGCGACGCTGCGCGTGACCTCCTCCACCTGGTCCCGGCTGGCCAGGGGCCCCATCCGCACCCCCTCCACCGCCGGGTCGCCCACCGGGAGCTTGGTCAGCCGCTTGGACAGCGCGGCGATCACGTCGTCCACCATGGCCCGGGGCACGAAGGTCCGGCGGATGGCGGTGCACTTCTGGCCCGCCTTCACCGTCATCTCCCGGGCCACTTCCTTGACGAACAGGTCGAACTCCTCCGAACCGGGCCGGTCCTCGGGCCCCAGCATCGAGAAGTTGAGCGAGTCCGCCTCCATGTTGAACCGCACCGCGTGCTCCACCACCCGCGGGTGGGTCTTGAGCTTCCGGCCGGTCGAGGCGGAGCCGGTGAAGGTCACCACGTCCTGGCAGGTGAGGTGGTCGAACAGGTCGCCCACGCCGCCGCAGATCAGCTGGACCGCCCCCTCGGGGAGGATCTCCGACTCGATCATCAGCTGGACCATGCGGTTGGTCAGGTACGACGTGGCGGTGGCCGGCTTCACGATGGCGGGCATGCCGGCCAGCAGGCTGGGCGCCAGCTTCTCCAGCATCCCCCAGCAGGGGAAATTGAAGGCGTTGATGTGGACGGCGGTGCCTTCCAGGGGGACGCAGATGTGCCGGCCCACGAAGGTCCCGCCCTTGGAGAGGGCCTCCACCGGCCCGTCCACGTAGAAGGGCTCGTCGGGGAACTCGCGGCGTCCCTTGCTGGCGTAGGTGAAGAAGGTGGCGATGCCGCCCTCGATGTCGATCCAGCTGTCGGTCTTCGTGGCCCCGGTGGCGGCGGAGACGGGGTACAGCTCGTCCTTCCGGCCCATCAGGTACTGGGCCATCCCCTTCAGCATCCGGGCCCGGGCGTGGAAGGTCATCGCCCGCAGCGCCGGCCCGCCCGTCCGGCGGCCGTAGTCCAGCATGCCTCCGAAGTCGAGGCCGCCGCTGGTCGCCTCGGCCACGGTCTCTCCGGTCACGGCGTGGCGCAGCACCGCGGCCTTGCCGGTGCCCTCCACCCACTCGCCCATCGCGTAGTTCCTGAGTCGCATCACTCGCCCCTCGACGTTTCCTTCCAGGTTCGATAGACCCGCTCCTGCGCCGCGCCCCCTCCCGGGGGCGGCTCGCGGAGCGGCTCGCATTCGCGCAGTCCGGCCCGGAGCCGCGCGGGGAGCGCCTGGTAGAGCGCGGTCCCCTCCGACTTCCAGGCCAGCATGTCGTCGCTCACGTCCTTGACGATCCGGGCCGGGTTGCCGACCGCCACCGTGCGCTCGGGCACCTCGAACTCGGCCGGCACGAAGCAGAGCGCCCCCACGATCGCGCCGGTGCCCACCACGGCCCGGTCCATCACCACCGCGTTCATCCCCACCAGCGCGTTGCGCCCGATCCGGGCCCCGTGCACCACCGCGCCGTGCCCCAGGTGGGCGCCGGCCTCCAGCACCACCACCACCCCGGGGAACATGTGCACGACGCAGTTCTCCTGCACGTTGCACCCGTCCTCGATCACCACCCCGCCCCAGTCGCCCCGGATGGCGGCCCCCGGCCCCACGTAGACGTCGCGGCCGATGACCACGTTGCCGATCACCGCCGCGAGCGGGTGCACGAAGGCCGTCGGGTGCACGACCGGGACGTGGTCTTCGAAGGCGTAGATCATCCGGCGGGGGTCAGGCGCGCTCCAGCACCACCGCCATCCCCTGGCCCACGCCGACGCACATGGTGCAGAGCGCGTAGCGGAGGCCGCGGTTCTGCAGCTCCAGCGCGGCGGTGAGCAGCAGGCGGGCGCCCGACATGCCGAGCGGGTGGCCCAGCGCGATGGCCCCGCCGTTCGGGTTGACCCGGGGGTCGTCGTCGGGGATCCCCATCCGGCGGAGGCAGCCCAGCACCTGCGCCGCGAACGCCTCGTTGAGCTCGATCAGCTCCATGTCGTCGAGGGAAAGCCGGGCCCGCTCCAGCGCCAGGGCGGAGGCGCCCACCGGGCCCAGCCCCATGAGCCGGGGCTCCACCCCCACCACGCCGGAGGCCACGATCCGCGCCATCGGTGCGAGCCCCCCGTGGTCCAGCCCGGCCTCCGACCCCACGAACAGCGCGCAGGCCCCGTCGTTGATTCCCGAGGAGTTCCCCGCGGTGACGGTACCGCCCTCGCGGAAGGCGGGCCGCAGCCGGGCCAGCCCCTCCACCGTGGTGTCCGGCCGGGGGAACTCGTCGGTGTCCACCACCACCGGCGGCCGTTTCCGGTCGGGCCGGGTCTCGATCGGGGCGATCTCCGCCGCGAAGCGGCCCCGGGCCTGCGCCGCGGCCGCCAGCTGCTGCGAGCGGGCGGCGTAGCGGTCCTGGTCCTCCCGGGAGATGCCGATCAGCTCGGCCACGTTCTCCGCCGTCTGGCCCATCTGCTCGACCCCGAACCGCTCCCGCATGGCGGGGTTCACGAAGCGCCACCCGAGCGAGGTGTCGAACAGCTCGGCGTCGCGGCCGAACGGCCGGTCGGACTTGGAGAGGACGTAGGGCGCCCGGGTCATCTGCTCCACGCCGCCCGCCACGTAGAGGTCGCCCACCCCGAGCCGGATGCTGCGTGCCGCCTGGATCGCGGCGCTCATCCCCGAGGCGCAGAGCCGGTTCACCGTCTCGCCCGGGACCGACCACGGGAGCCCGGCCAGCAGGAGGGCCATCCGCGCCACGTTGCGGTTGTCCTCGCCCGCCTGGTTGGCGCAGCCCAGGATGACGTCGGTGATGCTCGCGGGATCGACCCCGCGGTGCCGCTCGCAGAGGGTGCGGATCACGTGGGCGGCGAGGTCGTCGGCGCGCACCGGGGCGAGGCATCCGCCGTAGCTGCCGATGGCCGTCCGGACGCCGCCGCCGATGAACGCATCGCGGATGGACATGCGGTCAATCTACTATATTCAGGCGCTCCCGGAGCCAGCCGTTTCCGCCTTCAGCCGGGCCCTTCCGATGACCCACCGCTTCATCCAGACCGAGACCGCGAAGGGGGTCCTCCACATCACCCTCGACCGGCCCGACGTCCTCAACAGCATCCACACCCCGATGGCGGCCGAACTGCTCGCCGCGCTCGCGGAGGCGGGCCGCGACCCGGCGGTGCGGGCGGTGCTGCTGACCGGGGCGGGCCGTGCCTTCTGCGCCGGCCAGGATCTGGCCGAGGCGGCCCCCGAGGGAGGCCAGGCGCTGACCGACTTCGCCGCCCACGTCCGCACCGTCTACAACCGGCTGGTGCTCGCGGTGCGCGGACTGGAGAAGCCGGTGGTGGCGGCGGTGAACGGGGTGGCCGCGGGCGCCGGCGCCAACCTGGCCCTGGCCTGCGACTTCGTGTTCGCCTCGTCCCAGGCCTCCTTCATCCAGGCCTTCGCGAAGATCGGGCTGGTGCCCGACACCGGGGGGACGTTCGTGCTGCCGCGGCTGGTCGGGATGGCCCGCGCCACGGCGATGATGATGCTGGGGGAGAAGGTCTCCGCCACCCAGGCCCTGGAGCTGGGGATGATCTACCGGGTGCGGGAGCCCGACGTCCTGCTCACCGAGGCCACCGCCTTCGCCGAATCGCTCGCCACCCAGGCCACCTCCGCGCTGGGGCTCACCAAGCGCCTGCTCACCGCCAGTGCCGGCAACGACCTCGCCGCCCAGCTCGAGCTCGAGGCCGAGCTGCAGGGCGAGGCGGGCCGGAGCGCCGACTACGCCGAGGGCGTGGCCGCGTTCAAGGGCAAGCGGGCCCCGACCTTCACCGGCCGCTGACCGTGCTCGGCCGCACCACCAGGGTCGGCGTGCTGGGCGCGGGAGCCATGGGCCGCGGCATCGCCCAGGTCGCCGCGGCCGCCGGCCACCCGGTGGTGCTGGCCGACACCTCGGCCGAGGCACTCGACCAGGCCCGCACCTCCATCCGGGCCCTGCTCGACCGGGACGTGGAGAAGGGCCGCCGTGCGCCGGCCGAGGCCGACGCGGTCTTCGGCCGCATCGCCTTCGCGCCGCTGCCCGAGGGCGACCCCGCGCCCCTGGCCGGCTGCGGGCTCGTGATCGAGGCGATCGTGGAGGACCTGGCCGTGAAGCGCCGGGTGTTCGCCGCGCTCGAGCGGGCACTGCCCGACGCGGTGCTCGCCACCAACACCTCCTCGCTGTCGGTCACGGGCATCGCCGGGGCCTGCGCCCGGCCCGACCGCGTGCTCGGCGTCCACTTCTTCAACCCCGCCACCCTGATGCCCCTGGTGGAGATCGTGGCCGGTCACGCCAGTGACCCCGCGGTCGTACTGGCGGTGCGGGCCCTGGTGGACGGCTGGGGAAAGACCACCGTGCTGGCGCAGGACACGCCGGGGTTCATCGTGAACCGGGTGGCCCGGCCGTTCTACGGCGAGTCGCTGCGCCTGCTCGAGGAGCGGGTGGCCGACTGCGCCACCATCGACTGGGCCCTCACCAGCGTGGGCGGGTTCCGGATGGGGCCGTTCACCCTCATGGATCTGATCGGGAACGACGTCAATTACGCCGTGACCTGCTCGGTGTTCGAGGCCTTCTACTACGACCCGCGGTACCGGCCCTCCCTCATCCAGAAGCGGATGGTCGAGGCCGGGCTGCTGGGCCGCAAGACCGGCCGGGGCTACTACGAACACGGGCCCGACGCGGCGGCGCCGATGCCGCTGGAGGACCAGGACCTGGGCCGCCGGATCGTGGACCGGGTAGTGGCGATGCTGGTGAACGAGGCCGCCGACGCCCTCTTCCTGGGCATCGCCACGCGGGACGACATCGACCTCGCCATGACCACCGGGGTCAACTACCCCAGGGGACTGCTCCGGTGGGGGGACGAGATCGGGGTGCCCACGGTGCTGGAACGGATCGAGGCCCTGCAGCGCGAGTACGGGGAGGACCGCTACCGGCCGTCTCCCCTGCTCCGCCGGATGGCCGCCGAGGGGACGCGGTTCTACCCGTGACGGGTCAGGCGCTGGCGGAGGCGGTGGTGCGGGGGATGCTCGAGCATGACGCGCTCAGCGCCTGGCTCGGCCTGGAGGTCACCGGCATCGCACCCGGGCGGGCCACCTGCCGGATGACGGTGCGACCCGAGATGCTGAACGGGTTCGGGGTGTGCCACGGCGGGATCACCTTCGCCCTGGCCGACAGCGCCCTGGCCTTCGCCTCCAACACCCAGGGCCGGGTGGCGATGAGCATCGAAAACAGCATGTCGTACCCCGCGGCGGTGCGCAGCGGCGACGTGCTGACGGCGGTGGCGGAGGAGGAGACCGAGAGCCGCCGGCTGGCGTTCTACCGGGTGGAGGTGCGGGCCCAGGACGGCACCGTGGTCGGCCTCTTCCGCGGGACGGTGTATCGTACGGATCGGCTGCACCCCGCGGCGCAGGAAGCGGGCGGGGGCGGCGAGGGATCGCGCGCAGGGAAGGAAGGATGACGGCATGACCGCAACGCGCCCGTCGGGGACCCGCCCGGACCCCGCGACGCCGGAGACGATCGACTGGCGCCGGGTGGCCTACCACGTCCTGGTGTCCCGGTCGATCGACGAGATCGAGGAGACCCGGCTGGTCCCGGCCAAGGAGGTGCTCTACCAGTTCACCGCCCGGGGCCACGACGTGGCCCAGGTGATCCTGGGCACCCTGCTCACCCACCGGCACGACGCGGCCAGCGCCTACTACCGCTCCCGGCCCCTGCTGCTGTCGCTGGGCCTCACCATCGAGGACGCCTTCGCCGGGCCGATGGCCCGGACCGGCGGGTTCAGCAACGGGCGCGACATCGGGGTGGTCTGCAACCTCCCCACCGACGACGGCCCCATCGTCCTCCCGATGTCGGGCGACGTCGGCTCCCAGTTCACCCCGGCGGCGGGCTGGGCCCAGGCGATCACCTATCACCGCGAAGTGCTGGAGGAGCGCGCGTGGGACGGAGCGATCGCGGTCGTGCTGGGCGGCGAGGCGGCGGTGGCCACGAACGGGTTCTGGTCGTCCCTCACGATGGCCACCACCCTGGGCCTCCCGCTCCTCTTCTACGTCGAGGACAACGGCTACGGCATCTCGGTGCCGGGCGCCCTGCAGACCCCGGGCGG
>JBFILX010000031.1:0-16295 GCA_041612035.1 Gemmatimonadales bacterium
GTGAATTGTTCTTCTCTAAGTTGTTACATGAAAACGGCTTGAAGTGCCTTCCGAACCGTGTTGTCGGATTCGATATTGCCCCCTGTACCGTAGCAGTACGGACGTATCGACCCACCCCGTTGCTCCCGAGGGAGTAGCCCCATGCGCATTGCGTCGCTCTGTACCCGTCTCGCGAGCGTGGCCACGGCCCTCCTCCTTGCCGCCACCCTGACCGGCTGCACCGAGGACGTCATCGTGTTCCGCGACCGGGCCCCCTTCAACCCGCCGCCGGACGCGGCGAGCGGGTTCCTGGGCTACTACACCGTGTCGGCGCGGCAGACCACCTGCGGCAACTGCCACTCGAGCACCCAGGCCAAGTGGAAGGAGACGCGCCACGCCAAGGCCTACACGACCCTGGCATCGCTGCCGGCGGGCCGGGCCACCGAGGCCTGCTTCGCCTGTCACACGCTGAACGCCAAGGGCAACTCGGCCACCTCCCCCGCCGGGTACACGGTCGTGAAGGACTCGGCCTACCGCGACGTGCAGTGCGAGAGCTGCCACGGGCCGGGGATCAAGCACGTGGAGGGGGTGGGCCAGGGGAACGTGGCGGTCCGGCCGCTGGCCAAGCTGAGCATGGACGGCGGGGGGAACTGCGCCGACTGCCACAGCGGGTCGCACTATCCCTTCTTCGACGAGTGGAAGGTGTCGGGTCACGGGAAGTTCTCCGCCTACGCGGCACCCAGGGTAGAATCCGGCTGCGCCAACTGCCACGACGGGCGGAAGGTGCTCGCGGCGTGGGGGGTGGAGACCAACTTCGTGGAGCGCGACCAGGCCACGGCCTACCAGCCCACCACCTGCTCCGTCTGCCACAACCCCCACGGGTCGAGCAATCCGGCCCAGCTGCGCTGGCCGGTGAGTACCCCCGACCCCGAGCAGAACCTCTGCATGAAGTGCCACATGCGACGGAACGAGCCCTCGTTCACCCAGAGCTCGCCCCACGCGCCGCAGGGCGCGGTCCTGCTCGGCACCGCAGGCTGGCGGCCCCCCGGATTCGTCTATGACACCGCGCGGATCTTCGGATCCCACGCCACCGACCGGAACCCCAAGCTCTGCGCCGGGTGCCACGTCGGGAAGATCACCGCCAACGACCCCAACGCGGGCCTGGTCTTCCAGGCCACGGGCCACCTCTTCCGGCCCAATCCCTGCCTGGATGCCAACGGCAAGCCGATCGCCGACAAGAACTGCGCCTACACCGCGACCGCCCGGAGCTGGGCCACCTGCACCGGCAGCGGCTGCCACGCCAACGCGGGCGCCGCGGCCAACATCTTCAACGTGGTCCGGGGCCGGATGAAGAGCCTGACAGACCAGCTCTGGATCGACTCCAACGGGAACGGCTCGATGCAGGCCGCCCCGACCGACGCCGGCCTCCTCCCCACGCTCCGGCAGAGCCGGCCCACCGAGTGGAGCACGACCGACAACCGGGTCAGCCCGGCGGAGGGCGCGGAGTTCAACGCCCGACTCTGCGGCGAATACGGCCAGTCCACCGCCGACAACTCGAAGGGGGCCCACAACCCCTTCCTCTGCGAGGCGCTGCTCACGGCCACGATCAGCTACATCCGGAGCTTCTACGGGCTCCCGAGCCCGCCGGCCCAGGTCGAGGCGATGCTCACCGGCGCGACGAGTGGCCAGATGCCGGCCGGGATGCGGGTGGTGCGGGACATGATCGGGCGGTAGCCGTCTCCCCTCAAGACGCGCGGAGCCGCCGCCTCGGAACCCCCGGGCGGCGGCTCATGCTTTGTGAAGAAGGGTACAATCAAGCATGAAAAACACTTACGTAAGTTGTTACACGACAAAGGCTTCCGCCATTGTTCACCACTTCGTAAGTTGGGTCAGCGGCCCGTAGAACTACGGAGGCCGGACTCCGGGTTCGCGGCCGCAGACAAGGAGCGACCCATGTGGCAGGCGTTTTCCCCTACTCGACTCGCCGGGATGGTTTCGACGGCCCTGGTCGTCCTGGCCTTGGCCGGCTGTTCCGAGAACATCGTGTTCGTGGATCGGGAGCCCTTCAACCCGCCGCCCGACGCGGCCAGCGGGTTCCTGGGCTACTACACCGTCTCCGCCAAGCAGACCACCTGCGGCAACTGCCACGCCGATTTCCAGGCCAAGTGGAAACAGACCCGCCACGCCAGCGCCTACAACACGCTGGCGGCGCTCCCGGCAAGCCAGGCCCAGCCGGCCTGCTTCAACTGCCACACGGTGACCTCCCGCGGCAACGCCGCCACCAGCCCCTCCGGCTGGGAGACGGTCAAGGACTCGGCCTACCGGGACGTCCAGTGCGAGTCCTGCCACGGCCCGGGCGTCAAGCACGTGGAAGCCGTGGGTCAGGGCAACGTGTCCGTCCGGCCCCTGGCCAAGATCGGCCTGAGCGGCACGGGGACCTGCGCCGACTGCCACGCGGAGTCCGGCACCCACCATCCCTTCGTGCAGCAGTGGGAGGCCTCCAAGCACGCGATCGCCGATGAGCGGCAGACTCGCGGTTCCTGCGCGGGGTGCCACGGCTCGAGGGGAGCCATCGCGAGGTGGAGTGGCGAATCGAACTACGCCGAGGTGAACTCGTCCGAGCTCCTGCCGGTGGCGACCTGCGCCACCTGCCACGCCCCGCACGGCAGCACCAACGATCACCAGCTCCGGCTGAGTGTGCGCGACCCCGACCCGGACCGGAACCTGTGCATGAGCTGCCACCTGCGCCGGGTGGAGCCGGGCACCAACAGTTCCCGGGCCAACACGCCGCACACGGCCCAGGGCGCGGTGCTGCTCGGCTACGCCGGCTGGCGGCCGCCCAACTTCGCCTACGACACCGCGCGGATCTACGGGTCGCACGCGACCACGGCCAACCCGAAGCTGTGCGCCGGCTGCCACGTGAACAGCTTCTCGGTCACCGACCCCGCGAGCGGGTCGAAGGTCTTCACCTCGGTGGGCCACCAGTTCGAGGCGGTCCCCTGCGTGGACAGTCGCGGCATTCCCACGGGAGAGACCAACTGCGCTTTCACCACGGCGGCCCGCAACTGGAGCTCCTGCGTGAGCTCGGGGTGCCACGCGTCGCAGGCGGTGGCGGCGAACCTGTACAACTCCTCGAAGCAGAGCCTCAAGTTCCTGGCCGACATCATCTGGACCGACGTGGACGGCGACCTCACGGTCGATCCCTTCCCCCAGGACCAGGGGTACCTCCCGCGGATCCTGGTGAACGCGCCGGGTGACCTGAACCCGCGGGACAACGTGATCACCGCGGCCGACGGGGCGGAGTTCAACGTCCGCACCTGCGGCGTGGGGCACTACGACCACGAGGACGGCTCCTACGGCGCGCACAACAAGTTCCTCTGCGAGGCCCTGCTCTCGGCGAGCGCGGCCTACCTGAAGAGCACCTACGGGTTCCTCCCGGCCCCGCCCGCCGGTATCCAGGCCACCTGGGACCGGTGGACCACGCAACCGGTTGCGGCGAGCGGCGCGGCTCAGCCTATTATTCGACGGGAGCCGTTCCCCGTGATGACCCCGTAACCCCTACCCGGAGTCGCCTGCGTGGCTCTTCGCTCCGCCATGCTGGCCGCCGCCGCCAGGGTCCAGGACTCGGCGGCGGCGTTGCCACATGCCCCCTTCGAGGGGGTGGACTCGGTTGTCGTCGAGTCCCCCCTGCCCGGCGGCGTCGCCGCGGTCGTGCGGTTCCTGCTCGATGCGGTCCCCTGGTGGGTCCAGCTGGGCGGGATGATCCTCGGCGTCCTGGTCGGGATTGCCGTGCTGGCCTTCGGCTGGATCCGACGGGCCGAGATCGCCGCCTGGCTGGCCGCCCATTCGCGCCGGGTGCAGTGGGCCCTGGCCGCCGGGCTCTTCCTGGTGCTGCTGGGGGCCGCCGGCTTCGGGGCGGCGGCCTGGGACTACACCCAGCACGACAACGGGTTCTGCACCGGCTGCCACGTCATGAACCCATCGTTCCAGGAGTTCATGAACTTCGAGGACAAGCACGACACCCTCTCCTGCCACGACTGTCACCAGCAGTCGGTCTTTGCCAGCATGCGGCAGCTCTACCTCTGGGTGGCCGAGCGGCCGGAGGAGATCCGGCCCCACGCCAAGGTGGCCAACGCGGTCTGCATGAAGTGTCACGTGATCGAGGGCGATACCGCCGTCTGGCAGCGGATCGCCGCCACCGCCGGGCACCGGGTGCACATCGAGTCGGACAGCACCGTGCTCCAGGACCTGCAGTGCGTCACCTGTCACGGGGAGGAGGTGCACCGGTTCGTCCCGGCGCCCAAGACCTGCGGTCAGAGCGACTGTCACAAGCAGGAGGACACGAAGATCGTCCTGGGGAAGATGGCCGACCAGACGGCGTCGCACTGCACCGCCTGCCATCGCTTCACGGCCGACGTGCCGCGGCTCGCCACCGTCGACTCGGCCCGGGGTACCCTGGTCCCGGCCCAGCGCCAGTGCCTGAGCTGCCACGAGATGGAAGCCATCCTGGCGGACTTCAGGCCGGCCCTGGAGCCCCACGGCGCCACCTGCGGCACCTGCCACAACCCGCACCTGCACGAGACCCCGGCCGCCGCGGTGACGAGCTGCGCCGCCGCCAAGTGCCACGACAACTGGCGGGACGAGCCGTTCCACGTCGGCAAGGAGCACCGCACCGGGGCCGACCGGTGCCTGACCTGCCACCTGCCCCACCAGTCGAAGGTGGACGCCAGTGACTGCGAAGGCTGCCACCGCGAGGTGCGGGCCCGGAGCCGTCTGCGCCCCCCCGTGCCGTTCGACACCCTGGGCGCGCTGCGGCGGATCAGCCTGCTCCCCGACCTCCACCCCATGCCACCTGGTGACCTCCGGGGCAAGGGCGACGCGCCGCCGGAGGATGCCCCCTCCGGCGGCGTGCTTTGGAGGCCTGCCGTCCCGGCCCCGGCGACCGGACCGGCGCCGCAGGACTCCTTCCCCCACGCCCCGCACCGGCGCCACGCCTGCCTGGAATGCCACACCAATCGCGAGGGCCACGGCGGGCTCACGTTCGTCCCGCCCCGGGGCTGCAACATCTGCCACCACCAGGCCCCGGCGCGGAGCGACTGCGCCAGCTGCCACCGCGCCCAGCCACCCGCCCCGGTGCAGCACCTCACGGTGCGGGTGACGGTGCCCAACGAGCCGGTCCGCGCGCGTGAAGTCCCGTTCTCGCACGAGACCCACGTGGCCAAGCGGTGCACCGAGTGCCACACCACCCCGGTCACGCTCGCGCCCACGGCGGCCCTGCTGGAGTGCCGCTCCTGCCACGAGGAACACCACACGGCCGACCGCTCCTGCGCCACCTGTCATACCGCCGGCGACCTGCGGGCGCGGCACGAGGATCCGAAGACGAGTCACCAGCGCTGCGACGCCTGCCACACCCCGACCACCGTGGCCCTCCTCACCCCGACCCGGCCGTTCTGCCTGACCTGCCACGAGCCCCAGCGGGCCGACCACTACGTCCAGAAGGAATGCACGGTGTGCCACTTCCTGGCCGAGCCGGCCGCCTTCCGTCCGCGCCTGGTCGGCGCCGCGGGGACCCGGTGATGGCCCGCGCCCTCCGGACCGCCCTGGCGGTGGGTGTGCTGACGGGGCTGGCGTCGTCACCGGCCTGGGCCCAGGGCTACCGGGTCCGGCTCGACGCCCGGGCCCAGGCGGTGTCCTACCGCGGGCTGGTGCCCGACAGCATCCGGCCCGGGGCGGTCCAGACCGGGGTCTCGGGAGGGCTCGTCACCCCCGACGGCTTCGCCGTGACCTGCGTCACCGCCGAGTGGTGCTACTACTTCCGCCCGGGCCCCGAGCGGCGCGCCGTGCCGATGACGGCCACCGCGAGCCTGGTCCTGTGGGGACTGGGCGTCCCCGGACTGAGCGTGCACGCCGGGGGCCGGCTGGTGGGGAACGCGGGCGACGACGACGCGTGGCCGACGGTAGAGCCCACGGCCCAGCTGCTGGAGGGCTATGCCCAGTACGAGCGGGGCGGGCTCACCGCCCGCGCCGGGCGGCTCCTGCTGTCTTCGCGGCTGGAGCCGATCGGGTTCGACGGCGGGTCCGCCCGGTGGCGCTGGATCGAGCCGGGCCTCGACCTCGCGGTGTACGGCGGGTGGGGACTCGGCCAGGCGGCCGTGGTGGCCGCGACCAGCCCCCTGCTCAACCCCCTCGACGAGTGGCGCCCGCGTGACCGCCAGCTGGTGGCCGGGGCCGAGGCCGGCTGGAGCTACGGCGCGGTCGACGCCCGCGCCGAGTACCGCCGCGAGGTGGACCCCGACACCGACTACTTCGTGTCGGAGCGCGCCGCGCTCTCGGTGGCGACCAGACCGTGGCGGTCGCTCCGGGCCACGGGCGGCGCCGACTGGAACCTCGCCGAGGGGCACCTGGGCAGCGCGGACCTGGCGCTCAGCTGGCTCGGCCCCCGGGTGACCGTGACGGCCGGCGGGCGGCGCTACCGCCCCTACTTCAGCCTGTGGACCCTGTGGGGCGCCTTCAGTCCGGTCCCCTACAACGCCCTGCACGGGTCGGCCCAGGTCCAGGCCGTGGACGGACTCCAGCTCCGGGCCCGCGGCGAGCGGTTCTGGTACGAGTCCACGGAAGCGACCACCGCGCTCGCCTCGGTGGAGGACCGGGGCTGGCGGGCGAGCGCCGGGGCGACCCTCACGGCCATCCCCCGCCTCACCCTGGACGCCAGCTGGCTGGAGGAGTTCGGCCCGGGGGCCGCTTCCCGCTTCCTCGACGCCATGGTGAGCTTCGCGGCGACCGACGCGCTGAGCCTGGCGGTCTTCGGCGGCTCCCTGGAACGCCCCCTCGAACTCCGGTTCTACGACGCGGAGGCCACCTGGATCGGCGCCCGGGCCGAGTGGCGGAGCGGCCCGCAGTGGCGGCTGTGGGGTGACGCCTCGTGGTTCGACGAGCGCCGCGACCGTCCCGACCCCGCCGCCTCGTCCCTGGACCAGTTCCGGCTCCGGGGCGGGGTGACGATCACCTTCGGGACCGATGCCGACCGGGTCCCGCTTCCCCCCGCCCGGCGAGGCCGGCCATGACCGCCCCCCTCCGGCTTCGCTGGCTCTGGATCGCGATCGGGGCGGCCGGGCTCGCCGGGGCGGCGCTCGCCGCCCCCGGCATGCTGGCTCCCAACGGCGAGCCGTTCCCGCACCCCAAGCACGAGAAGCTCTTCCCCCTCTGCACCACCTGCCACCTGGGCATGGTGGAGGCGGGGGCCCCGGTCTGGCCCCTACCCGCCTCGTGCGAGTCGTGCCACGACGGGGTCGTGGAGGACCGGGTGGAGTGGGCGCCCCGCCCGGGGGCCCGGGCCACCAACCTCCAGTACGACCACCTCACTCACGCCTCCAAGGCCGCCGCGAAGAACCCGGCCGACAGCGCCCTGGGCGGCCAGTGCGCCACCTGCCACGCGGAGGCGGGGGCCCACCGGATGACGGTGCAGCACGCCGTCTCCACCGAGTGCATCAGCTGTCACCGGCCGTCGGAGAGCCATTTCGCCGTGGCCGACAGCGCCTGCGGGACCTGTCACCTGCCGCTGACGCAGGCGACGCTCCTGACCCGGGCCGACGTGGCGGGGTTCCCGGTTCCGCCCTCCCACGAGCGGGACGACTTCGTCCTGGCCGGCCACGCCGACCTCGCCGCCATCCCGATGCCCGGCGGCGGGACCGGGGTGGCCGCCAGCTGCGCCACCTGCCACGCGCGCGACTTCTGCATCACCTGTCACGTGAACGCGCCGGAGGTGGCCGCGATCCAGGCGCTGGGGCCGGACAGCCGGTCGCTCGCCCACGAGGCGGCGCTGCCCACGCCCCCCAGCCATGCCCGGGCCGACTTCCTCCGCCGGCACGGGGGCGAGGCCACCCGCAACACGGGCTCCTGCGCGGCCTGCCACACCCAGCAGAGCTGCACCACGTGCCACGTCGGCCGCCAGTCGGGCATCGTGACCCGCCTGGCCTCCGGCGGTCCGGGCCGCGGACCCGGGGCCGCGACCGCGCGCCGGATGCCCGAGACCCACACCGCCCGCTTCGTGGACCGGCACGGGCCCGACGCCAACGCCCGCCCGGCCACCTGCGAGGGATGCCACGTCCGGCCCGACTGCCTCGACTGCCACCGGCCGGGCCCGGGGACGTCGGGCTACCACCCCGACGGCTTCCTGGTCCGTCACCCGGTGAGTGCCTACAACCGCGACGCGACCTGCAGTGACTGCCACAATCCCGCCCAGTTCTGCCAGAGCTGTCACCAGCAGTCGGGGCTCACCGCCATCCGGCGGATCGGGGCGCGGGGGTACCACGACGCGTCCCGCGGGTTCGGCCTCGGCCATGGTCCGGCCGCCCGCCAGAACCTCGAGTCCTGCGCGTCGTGTCACGCCGAGCGCGACTGCACCGTCTGCCATTCGGCGGTGGGCGGGGGCTTCCGGTTCAGTCCCCACGGTCCGGGGTTCGATCCGGTCCGGATGCGCCGGAAGAACGCCTCGGTCTGCGTCGCCTGCCACGGAACGGCGATTCCGGGCATCGGTCCCTAGCCTCCTGCCCCGGACACGCCACCGCCCGCCCCGGCCACCAGCGCCCGGGCGGGCGGTGCGCGTTCAGCGGCGTGCGGGCTAGCGGCCGGACTTCGGCTCGCTCGGCGCCGGCGGGGCGGCGCCCCCGTTCTCGTCCTCCTTGGGGAGCATCCCCATCCCGCCCACCAGCCCCATCAGGGACCGGGTATTGAGCGAGTCGGCCAGGCCTGACGGCACCACCATCAGCGAGCCGCGCTTCACGATGCTCTCGTACAGCATGTTCATGGCCCGGAGGCTCATGGCGGTCGGGTGGTCCCGGTAGGCATCCGCGGCCTCCACGAACTTCTGCGCGATCTCGGTCTCGGCGGTGCCCAGGATGATCCGGGCCTGCCGTTCGCGCTCGGCCTGGGCCTGGCGGGACATGGCGTCCTCCAGGGCGGCCGGGATGATCACGTCCCGGATCTCCACCGACTGCACGTGGATCCCCCAGGTCTCCATCTTCCGCTCCAGGGCCTCCTTGAGCCCCAGCCCCAGCTCGACCCGGGACTGCACCAGTTCGGCCAGGTCGTGCTTCCCGATGGCGTCCCGCAGGGCCGTCTGGGCCGAGAGGATGACGGCCTCGTCATAGTCCTGGACCTGCAGGGCCGCCTGTTCCGGGTCCTGGACGATCCAGAAGGCGATCGCGTCCACGTTCACCGGCACCGTGTCGCGGGTGAGACACGATTCGGCCCCGAAGGCGGTGGTCCGGATCCGGGTGTCGATGTGGTAGCCGATCCGGTCGAAGATCGGGATGATGGTGAAGTACCCCGGCCCCCGGAGCCCGCGGTAGCGGCCCAGCCGGAGCAGCACCGCGCGTTCCCACTGGTCGGTGTACTTGATCGAGGCCGCGAGGAAGGCCCCGACCCCGACGCCGACGACCAGCGCCAGCGGCGGCGGGACGTTCAGCAGGAACAGCGCGCCGGCCACTCCGCCGGCGCCCACCAGCCCGGCGGCGATGGCGGCCAGCGGGTACCGCGTGTCGGTAGGCGTGTGTCTGATCATGACGATACCCTCACGAAGGAAAGACAGGCCGGGACCGGCCCGGCGGGGCACTCATCGGGTTCGCACCGGCCGCACCGGGTCGTGCCGGGGCCGCGTGCTGCGCGGCCGGACGACCCGGTAGGCGCCGGGCGCCTCGGTCAGATAGGGGCTGCGGACCTCGCCCAGCTCGATGGGCAGGGCCACCTTCACCAGGACGGTGAGCACGAACAGGCCCAGCGCCCAGATGCCCGCGGTGACCCCGAGCTCCACCAGGGTCGGGGTGTACTCCACGATCTCGCCCAGGGGGGACGGCACGAAGCCCGGGATCACCAGGCCGAGCCCCTTCTCGATCCAGATCCCCACGAACAGCAGGATGCAGGCGGTCACCAGCCAGCGGGGGCTGCGCCGCACCGGGTGGATCATGAGCGCCACCGTGGCCACCAGGCTGAGCCCGATGGCGAACCAGATCCAGGGCACCAGGGCGTTGTGGCCGTCGAGCCCGAAGAACAGGTATTTCGCGTTGATCCCGTGATGGGTGGGGGAGTAGAACTTGTAGAACAGCTCGGACCCCAGCATCACCAGGTTGATCTGGGCCGCGACCGTGGTGATCACGGCCAGCTTGCCGAACGCCCCCTCGGCGATCGTGTACCGGGTCTCCCGGTTGATGAAGAAGAGCAGCACGATCACGAAGGCCGGCCCGGCGGTGAACGCGGAGGCGAGGAACCGGGGCCCCAGCAGCGCCGTGTTCCAGAACGGGCGGGCCGGCAGGCCGGCCAGCAGGAACGCGGTGACCAGGTGGATGCTCACCGCCCACATCACGGCCAGGTACATCCAGGGCAGGTACTTCTTCTTGGCGGGCGAGCGCCCGGTGTACCGGCTGTACAGGATATAGGCCGGGATGAGCAGGTTCAGGGCCAGGTACCCGTTCAGGACGATCACGTCCCAGGCCAGGAGCGAGCGGGGCCAGTTGAGGTACCCGATCCCCGGCATCAGGTGCCAGCTGGCGAGCGGGTTGCCGATGTCCACCACCACGAACAGCAGACACATCACCAGGGCCGAGACCGCCACCCCCTCGGCGATCAGCACGGCACGGCCGAAGTCCACGTCCTCGAACACGTAGGCCGGCAGCACCAGCATCATCGCGGCCGCGGCGAGCCCCACCAGGAAGGTGAAGTTCGAGATGTAGAGGCCCCAGCTCACGTGGTCGTTCATCCCGGTCACGCTGAGGCCGTGCCGGAGCTGCAGCGAGTAGGCGTACGCGCCCGCCAGGATGACGGCGGTCAGGGTGCCCATCCAGACGTGGTACCGCCGCCCGCCGGTGGTGGCGGAGACCAGCGCGTCCTTCAGGAAGGGGCCCAGGTGCACGGTCGCCTCAGTCGGTGAAGTACCAGAACCGCGGCTCGGTCTTCAGGTCTTCCTTGAGCCGGAAGATCTTCTTGTTCGCCAGCACCCACCGGATCTCGGAGTCGGGGTCGAGCAGGTTGCCGAACACCCGGGCCCCGGTGGGGCAGGCCTCCGCGCAGGCCGGCAGGCGGCCCTGGCGGGTCCGGTGGATGCAGTAGGTGCACTTCTCCACGACGCCCATCTTGCGGGCCCGGTTGCCCAGGTAGTGCTGGTTCGGGTTGACCTGGTCGGCCGGCACCTCGGGGGCCGCCCAGTTGAAGCGCCGGGCCCAGTAGGGGCAGGCCGCCATGCAGTACCGGCAGCCGATGCACCAGTCGTAGTCCACCACGGTGATCCCGTCGGGCTCCTGCCAGGTGGCGCCCACGGGACACACCTTCACGCAGGGGGGGTCGGCACACTGGAAACACTGGGTCCCCATGTAGAAGTGGCCCTCGGCGGGGACCTCGTGCTGGAAGGTGGCGTCGCCGTGGTCGAGGTCCACCACCCCGTCCTTCATCTCGAAGATCCGGATGTACTGGGTCTCCGCCTTGCGGTCGAGGTTGTTCTCGTGGATGCAGGCCTCGATGCAGTTCCGGAAGCCCTTGCACTTGGAGATGTTGAAGGCATAGCCGAACATCACCCCGGGCTGCGCGTCGGTGGCCTGGATCCGCACGTCCACGCCCCGCTGCATCTGCGCCAGGCGCTCCAGGCGGGCGATCGTCTCGGCCCGCTCCGCCTCCGTCATGTGGCGGTAGTTCCCCTTGATGTACTCCCGCCAGGCCAGGAGCTTCAGTTCCTTCTCCTCCTCCGACGCGGCGCTGAGCGGCCGGCAGGCCCCGGCCGCGGCCGCCCCCGCCGCGATCCCCCCGGCCAGCACGGTGAGCGCCCGCCGGCGGTTCACCGGCTTGTCGAGGATCGACCGGCCCCGCGGTCCCCCGTCGGCAGGGGCCTGCGAGGCCGAGCCCGGAATCCGTTCGTCGGGCATCAGTGGCCTCCTCGCGCCGGCAGGGTCGGGCCGCGGACCGGGATCCGGGGTTCCAGCGCCGGGGCATGCGGGTCGTGGCAGTCGGCGCACCCCATCACGACCCGGCGCCCCTGCCACCCGTCCAGCCGCTTGCCGTGGGCCCCGGCGGCCCAGGCCCGGGCCTGCTCGAAGTGGCACTGGGCGCACAGCCGGTAGCTGTGGTCGAGGGTGGGCCGGTCGCCGCCCTTCACCGCCAGGCGCTCGACGTCGTCTGGCGCGTGGCAGGTCGCGCACACGGCCCCGGTGGCCCTGGGGTGCATCGGCCGGATGTTCTGGTGGGCGTCCCGGACCCGCTCGTCGGCCATCACCACCCGCAGGCCAAGGTGGCACGAGGTGCAGGGGTACTGGGTCAGGTCGGGCGTCCGCACGCGGAGCGCGATTCCGCGGGTCACCGTCCCGAAGGCGCGGGCATGGCCCCCCACCTGCTCGCGGGTCCGGAGGGCCACCTCGAAGGGCGCGGCCAGGGTGTCGGTCCCGAAGTCGACGGGGGCTGTCTGCACCGTGCCCAGGGCGCCGGGCTGCCTCCGCTGCAGGGAGTCGGCGGGAACGGCCTCCGCGGGGCCGGCCGGACCGGCCGCCTCGCCCGGCACTTCCACCGGGGCCATCGGCCCCGGCGGTTCGTCGGCCCCGAGGCCACAGCCACCGAGCGCGAACGCTCCGGCCGCCAGGGCTGCCAGCCACGGGGCCCTCACGACCCGCCCCCCTCCCCCGCGGACGAGGCGGAACTGCGCCGGACGAACGGCTCCACCGGTTCATCGGCGAGCACGTGGCACTGCCGGCAGTTGCTCCGGGCGGGATGGTCCGTGCGCAACTCCGCCACGGCCCCGGGGCCCGCGTGGCAGGCGACACAGTTGGACCGCAGGTGCAGGTCGTGCGGGATGGTCGGGGGCGGCCCGTTCCCGATCCGGGCGACGGGCCGCGGCCACGGTGCCACCTGCCATCCCATCGGCATCCGGGCGGGACGCAGCGCGTCGGGATCGTGGCACTGGCGGCAGATGGTGTTGGGATCGTAGGTCGGCAGGGTCACCCCGACGGTGGCGTCGTCCGCCGCGTGGCACTGCAGACAGGACCCCATCTCGGGATGCGGGGTCACCGGGACGTAGGCGCCGAACCGCGGCGAGTAGCCGCCCCGGGCGTGGCAGTTGTTGCAGGCGTTGGTGCGGGCCTCGAGCAGGGTGAGCCCGTGGGGGACGATCGGCGGGGCCCCGGGGTAGGCCCGGCGGACCCGGAAGGTGTGGAGGGTCCGCGGATTGGCGTTCCGCCGGGGAGTCGCCGGGTCCCCGATGGCGAGCATCGCGAGGCGGGTCCGGAACACCCCGGCCTCCGAGGCGATCGGGGCCCCGGCCCCCGTCACCTCCGCGGTGATCGGCTCACCCGCCTCGACCGGCGGAGGGAGCCGCTTCACCGCCACCACCACCGCCACGACCGCGGTCGTGAAGGCGGCGACCAGGAAGAGCGAGAGCACCACGCCGCCCGCCGCCCCGCCGAGGCGGCCAAGGCTGGCGCGGCGACGCCGCACGGCCCGGCGGCTCAGGCGCACGCGCCACACGCTGGGGCATGGTGATCGGTCGGACGGGACAGGCGGTATCTCCCTTCGCCACTCCAGGAACACGGACAGCCCACGGCCCCGGGCCAGCCCCGGGACCGTACCGCGCCGCCGGCACTCGGATCGGAACCGACAGGAAAGGTCTGAAAAGGGTGGTGAATCCACCCCGAAGCCGCCGTGAAGAAGTCTTCAGGGCGGGTCGGCCCGCACCCGCCCGCGCCGTGGCGGGCGGTTCGGGTGCGGTCGGCCGGGGGCCGGGGCCCGATCCTGGCCCCATGCATCCACCCCCGGACGCCCCTCCGGAACGGGTCATCGCGGCCTGGCGGGCCTCGCGGGACCTGACCCTGCTCGTCTACCGGGCGACCCGGTCGTGGCCGCGCCGCGCGCCCGACCACGCGGGACGCGTGCGTCGGGCAGCCCTGGAGGTGACGGGGGCGCTGCACGAGGCGGTGTGGCGGCCGGCGGGGCCGGGGCGCTCACGCCTGGTCGGCGCATCCCTCGCGGGGATCCACCGGGTGCGGCGCCGGCTCAACGAGCTGGGGCCGTCCGGGCCGGCGGCCCATGGGGTGAGCGCCATCACGGCCCAGGCCGAGCAGGTGGAGCGGCTCGTGCGGGCGGCCTGGACGGGGGGTCCGTCCGAGGTGGAACTGGTGGTGGAGTCGAGCGTCGGCCCGGCGCCCCGTTCGGAGCCCGGGCCCCGGAGGGTCAGAGCGGCCGCGAGATGACGCAGGCGTTCACGCCGCCCACCCCCATGGACAGCTTGCCCGCCGGCCCCGCCTTCACCGCGCACGCCTTGTCGAAGACGAAGAGCTTGTGGACCTCCCGGATGGAGGGATGCAGCTCGTCCGCGGCGAGCGGCGTGGGGAAGAGCCGGCCCCGCATGTAGCCCAGGTACTGGGCGGTGAGCTCCCAGCCGCCGCCCGCCCCCATCCCGTGGCCGAAGGTCCCCTTGCGCGCGGTGACCAGCACCGACTCCGGGACCACGTCCCGCATGTTCTCGACCTCGAGATAGTCGCCCGGCGTGGCGGTGGCGTGCAGGTCCCAGCTGGTGAGCTGGTCGGGCGTCACCCCGGCGTCGCGGAGCGCCTCATGGAGGGACAGCAGCGGCCCTTCCTTGGACGGGGTGATGATGTGATGCGCGTCGTTGCTGACCCCGACCGCCAGCGGCTCCATCCCCAGCGGAGTGAACCCGAGGCTCGTCATGTGGTCCATGTCCCCGATGATCCAGACCACCGAGCCGCCGGAGATGTGGGTGCCCCGCAGGCCGTGCAGCGGTTTGGACACCTCGGCGTCGGCCGCCAGGACGCGGCCGGAGTACATGCTGCCCACGGTGAGCGCGTGGGGAACCGGCTCGGTCGCGCCCACGACCACGGCCTTCGCCTGCCCCGCCCGGATGGCGTCCATCCCCAGCTTGAGGGCCACGCCGAAAGTGGCGCAGGCACCGATCGGGGCGTAGCTGAACCCGTGGAACTTGCCCAGCATCGACACCTGGGACGCCGAGGTGTTGTGGATGTTCCAGATGATGTTGGCGCTCACCGCCTTCCAGGGCGGCTCCGGGGTACCCCACGTCTCCTGCAGCTGGCTGATGAGCCGCTGCTTCTGCTTCAGCATGCTCATCTTCCCCTTCTCGATGTCGCCCACCACGTTCCCGGACTCGATCTCGCGGAGTTCGGCCAGGTACCGGGCCAGCTCGGGCGACCGGCCGGCCCAGTACCGCCACCAGCGGCTCTCCGCCTCGTCCCGTTCATCCAGGCCCGCCTCCGCCGGGTCGGGCGGCTCGCCGTCGGCGGGCCGGCCCGCCTCGCACCAGGTGCGGAACGCGGTATTCCGTTCGGGGGCGGACCAGAACCGGTCCCACCGCCGCTGGGCGTGGTAGAGCGAGATGGACTGGTCGTGGATGGTGGGCAGGTCGCCGACCCCGGTCCCCAGGTAGACGTGGGTCAGGGTGTCGAGCCGCTGCAGCTCCTCCTCCAGCCCGGGGTTCTGGCCCAGGGCCTGGATGAAGGCCCCGATGGCGTAGAGGGTCGGGGTCCCCATCTTCTCGGTGAGCTGGCGGAACCGGCTGGGCGGGAACCGGGCCTCGATCCAGGGCCGGTAGTCCTCGAAGTCGAAGTCGGGCCACCCCACCAGGAAGGTGTCCGGCCCGAAGCCGTTGAACGGCGTCAGCCAGGTTTCGGTGGATTCGAGGTTCCGCTCGAAGGCGTCTATGGTCGCCGACTGGGGCGCCACGATGCCCCAGCCGAACACCCCGATGCGCGTCACGGTGGCTCCCGGAATGAGTCCCAACCTAGACCGGGGCCGGCCGGCGGGTCAACGAACGCCGGGGTCACCCGGTCCGGAACAGGACCTCGCCGCGGGGGTACCGGTTCACGGCCCGCGCCCGGAGGCCCCGGTGGGGGTGGGCGTCCAGCAGGGGGTCGGCCTCGAGGATCGCGCGGGCGGCGCCGCGGGCCTCCTGCAGCAGGTCGGTGTCCTCAGGGAACCGGGCGATCCGGATGTCCGCCGTGCCCGACTGCCGGGCGCCCAGCAGGTCGCCCTGGCGCCGCTCCTCCAGGTCCAGCTCCGCGATCCGGAACCCGTCGGTCGTCGCGGCGAACGCGCTGAGGCGCGGCGGGGCCGGCTCCGGCGCCAGCAGGATGCAGTGGCTCTCCGCGCTCCCCCGGCCGATCCGCCCGCGCAGCTGGTGCAGCTGGGCCAGCCCGAACCGCTCGGGGTGCTCGACCACCATGATCGTGGCGTTGGGGACGTCGATCCCCACCTCGATGACGGTGGTCGCCACCAGCACCTGCAGCGCCCCCTCGCGGAACCCGCGCATCACCCGA
>JBFILX010000032.1:0-16291 GCA_041612035.1 Gemmatimonadales bacterium
ACCTGGCGCAGCGTCTCCCCCATCAGGGGCTCGGGGATGTCGAGGGTGCGGGCGTCGGGGTTCGCCGCGCCGGTCTCGATCAGGAGCCGGTTCCGGTAACTCCGCAGGTGGTTGTGGTACCAGACGATGTCGCTCTCGATGATTTCGCCGGTGCGGGGATCCGAGGTGCTGGGCCCCTGGGCATTCCGGGTGAGGCTCGCCGCCCACCGCACCACCGAGTACCGGATGTCCTCCGGGTCCCAGTCGGGGTCCTCCGCCCGGGTGGGCGGGTCCTTCGCCACGATGGCGTTCCGGAACCCGGCGGTCTCGAACGCCGTCTGCCAGTCCTCCACCCCCTGCCTCACGTAGGGCCGCCATTTCACCGGGGTGGCGGGGTCCAGGTAGTACACGATCGGCTTCACCGGCTCCACCAGCTCGCCCCGGGCATAGGCCGCCGGGTCCTTCGGTTCCAGCCGCCAGCGCCGGATGAAGGTCTGCTCCGCCGCCTTCAGCTCGTCCAGGCCGTAGTTCACCTGGCTGATGCTGAAGAACCCGATCCGGGCGTCGGCGTGTCGAGGCCGCATGGGGGTCTTCGGCAGCAGCACCAGCGACTGCCGCATCTCGAGCGAGATGGTGTTGGCCGCGGCGTCGGAGGGCGGGGCCCCGGCGTCGAAGGTCTGCACGTGGCGCACCTCGACGTTCTCGGGGTAGCTCCGGATCCGCTCGATGGCGCTCCGCGCCGGGTCGAGCCGCCGCACCTGGTAGTTGCGCCGCTGGGTGGCGTTGAGCCCCCCGATGGCCGGGGTGTCGCCCTGGAAGAAGTCGGTCACGTCCACCACCGCGGCGCTGTCCCGTCCGTAGGCCTGCACCGGGAACGCGGCCAGGATCGGCGCGAAGTTGTTCGCCACCACCGACTGGTGGATCGGGAGCGAGTCGTCGGCCACCGCCGCGAAGGAATGCTTCCGCAGCAGCACCCGGTCGCCGGCCCGGCTGAACCGGACCACCTGGGTGCCCACTGACACGCCCGCCGGCAGGAACCCGCCCATCTCCGCCGCCACCCCCGCGACCCGGCTCACCAGCAGCAGGTCGCGGCCCAGCAGGGAGTCGGGGATCTCGAAGAGCCACCTGGCGTCGACCTGGTGCACCGTGATCAGCCCCGCGTCCGAACGGGCCCGGCCCGTGACGACCTGGGCGTAGGGACGCGGCCCGGTCGCCGGTCGCGCCTGACCCGGGGCCTGCCCGGTGTCGGGCCGCTGGGGAGTGGCCGCCGGTGCCTGGCCGGGCCGCTCGGCCGGCGCGGGCGTGGTCTGGGGCGACGCGGCGCCGCCGCACGAGGCGGCGGCCAAAACGAGGGCGGCGAGGGTCGCCCGGACGGCGGGAATTCGCATGGGGTCGGGACCGTGGTCGGGTGGATCGGCGCGGAACGCGGTGGAAAGTGGCCGCGCCGGGCGCGCTTTGCCACCGTGGCCGATTCCGGCATACCTTCCCGCTCCATGACCACCACCGACGCGCTCACCCGAGCCAACCGCGAGTTCGCCCGGCGCTACCCCGGCGAAAGCGGCGCCCGCCAGCCGGTGCACACGGTGTACGGCGGCGGCCATCTCTTCCGGGCGGACACCGCCGCCAAGCTGGGCGTGCTGGCCCGCCGGTCGCTGGAGGAGTACGCCCCGTCACCAACGGCACTGGCCGCCGCGCTCGACCTGCCCGACGCGCTGGCCGAACCGGTGCACCGGCGCGTGCTGGAGAAGCTGGAGCGGGAGCCGGTGGAGGACTTCCGGATCGACTTCGAGGACGGCTACGGGGTGCGGCCCGACCGGGAGGAGGACGGCGACGTGGCGCAGGCCGCGGGCGAGGTCGCGGCCGGGCTGGCGGCCGGCACCCTGCCGCCGTTCGTCGGCCTGCGGGTGAAGCCGCTCAACGAGGAGCTCCGGGCCCGGAGCCTCCGCACGCTGGAGATCTTCCTCACCACCCTCACCGAACGGGCCGGCGGGCTCCCGCCCGGCTTCGTGGTCACCCTCCCCAAGATCACGATCCCCGCCCAGGTGGCCCGCGCCGCCGCCACGCTCGACGCCCTGGAGCAGCAGCTGGGGCTCGACCCAGGCGCGGTGCCGCTCGAGCTCATGGTCGAGACCCCCCAGTCCATCCTCGACGCCGAGGGCCGCTGTCCCCTGCTTTCGCTGGTGGAAGCCGGGGCGGGACGGGTGCGGGGCGCCCACTTCGGCACCTACGACTACACCGCCGGGCTCAGCATCACCGCCGCCTACCAGCGGATGGGCCACCCGGTGTGCGACTTCGCCAAGAGCGTGATGCAGGTGGCGCTGGCCGGCACCGGGGTGTGGCTCTCGGATGGAGCCACCGCCATCCTGCCGGTGCCGGCCCATCGCCCGGCGGAGGGCGGCACCCTCACCACGGCCCAGGAGGCGGAGAACCGGGCCCAGGTGCACCGGGCCTGGGCGCTCCACTATGCCGACGTGCGGCACTCGCTGGAGACCGGGTTCTACCAGGGATGGGACCTGCACCCGGCCCAGCTCCCGATCCGCTACGCCGCGGTGTACGCCTTCTTCCTGGAGGGGCTCGACGCGGCGGGGGAGCGGCTCCGCCACTTCCTGGCGCGGGCCGCGCAGGCCACCCTGGTGGGCGACGTCTTCGACGACGCCGCCACCGGGCAGGGGCTGCTCAACTACTTCCTGCGGGCGATCAACTCGGGGGCGGTGCGCGAGGACGACGCGGCGGCGATGACCGGGCTCACCCGGGAAGACCTCCTGAGCCGCTCGTTCGTCAGGATCCTCGACGCGCGCCGGACCGGGTGAGCGTCCCCTCGATCAGGCCGTAGGGCTCCGACGTCCCCACGAACACCTCGTTCGGGTTGTCCAGCCCGAACGGCGAGAGGTCGGCCAGCAGGTAGTGCCGGTTGGGGAGAACGAGCCGGATCTCCTCCGCCTCCCCGCACGCGGCGAGCGCCGCCTCCCCCATGGCGTAGAGGGTCTGCTGCACCGACGCCGACCGGTGTTCGGCGAAGCTGGTGACCAGCGCGTCGCGCATCGCCGTCCAGGCCGCGCTCCAGTCGGCGGGGGGACGGCCGTAGTCCCAGCGGGCGTCCACCGAGGTGGCGAAGACCCGGTCGTCGGTCTCCTTGAGGGTCGTGTACCCGTCGCGCCGGAACCCGCTGAACCCGGAGTCGGTGGTCTTGAGGAGCCCCAGCCCGGTGATCCCGGCGCTCGCGCGCACCACGTCACCCTCGACCGTCACGGTCGCGAGCCGCCGCTCCGCCGGCCCCCGGGTGAAGGCGTGGTCGTGCGCGGTGCCCCGCACCGCGACCCGGTCCCAGCGCTCCGCCGCGAGGGTCACGGTGGCCTTCCGCGCGGCGGGGCAGGCCTCCAGGAAGTGGCGGCCCAGGCGCTCGCCGAACGCCTCGGGCGGATCCACCGGGCCCTGCCGGGCCAGCACGTAGACCGTGTTCTTCATGGTGTCGGTGGGGAGGACCTCGACGTTGTCGCCCCGGGTGTAGGCCGCCTCGAAGTCGCCCTCCAGCCGGATGTCAACCGTCAGGTCGTGGAAGGTGTGCCGGGCTCCTTCCCGCACCACCCGGGCGACCCGGACCGAGGCCTTGCCGTAGCCGTCCCACCGCAGCCGCGCCGCCATCTCAGCTCCCCCGGTAGGTGGAGTAGCCGTACGGGGCCACCAGCAGCGGCACGTGGTAGTGGGGCTCCCCGCGCCGCACGGTGAAGTGCACCACGACCTCGGGGTAGAAACTCTCGCGCTGGCTCGCGCGGAACCAGGTGCCGGTGTGGAAGACCAGCCGATAGTGGCCCGCGGCCACGCCCTTCGGCAGCCAGTCGCCCACGCGCCCGTCGGCGTCGGTCACCGCTTCCGCCACCGGCAGGGGGCCGGCGGAGTTGAGCTGTTCCAGCTTGACCGTGATGCCGGCCGCCGGCCGGCCCGTGGTGGTGTCGAGGACGTGGGTGGTGATCCGGGTCATGGCCGCTCCGTGCCGATCAGTTTGGCGAGCCGGATCCGGGTGATCCGGTGCTGTTCCGCCGCCGCCACGCGCTGCTCCGTCTCCGCGTCGTTGCCCAGCCGCGCCTCCAGGTCCGCCAGCAGCTCCCCGGCGCTCCGGCCGGCGGCGCACACGAGGTAGATCCGCCCGAACCGCCGCTCGTACTCGGCGTTCCCCTCCGCCAGCCGGCGCCGCAGGTCGACGTCCGCCGCCATCGCCGCCCGCTGCTCCCCCGCCGACCAGGCGGTGGCCGTGGCGTCGGCCGGCGCGGCGGCCTGCCGCTCGCCGATCCGCGGGTGGTGCGCGAACGCCTCGTCCCAGTCGTCGGGGCCGGTGGCGGCCCAGGCGCGGTCGGCCGCGGCCAGCAGGTCCTCCGCGGTGGCGAAGGGCCGCGCGGCCACCATCGCCCGCACCCAGCGGGCCGACCCGCAGCAGGCCCGGAGCCGCGCCGCCGCCTCGCCGGCCGGGAGCGCGTTGAGTTCCGCCAGCGTCACCCCGCCACCGTGCCGAACAGCCGGAGCCGCGCCACCCCGCCGTCGGGAAAGATATTGAGCCGCGCGTGGGTCACGGGGCCGCCGCCCTTCACCTCGAACTCGTGGCGCGCGTCGGGCCGGAGCGGCGTCCCGGGCAGCAGTTCACCCCAGTCGGCGTCCTGCGCGGTCAGCTGGTCGGCCGTGGCCCCGGGCAGGTGGATCACCTCGAGCGAACAGGTCCCCGGTGCGTTCCCCTTGAAGTGGTCGGTGTCGAGCTCGACCCGGTGCAGCACCCCGGGCGCCGCCAGCCGCACGATCGCCCAGTCGTGGCCGGGTCCCCGGCGGCGGCGAGTCTCCCAGCCGTCCCCCATGTGGGTCGAACGGCCCGGCAGGATCAGGTGGTGGCGGTTGCCGAAGAACATGTCGCTCGACTCCACCACCAGGCCGCCCGCGGTGAGCGCCGCCAGGTCGGCGGTGGCGCCCGGGACCAGGGACGGGTCGCGCACCGGCTCACCGTACACCCGGAGCCGGGCCACGCCGCCGTCCGGGTAGATCCGGAACCGCAGGTGGGTCACCCGACCCGGGTGCGAGATGCGGAACGGGTTCGGGCCGTGACCCTCCAGCGGCGAGCGGCGGACCACCTCGGTCCACCGGTCGTCCTCGCCCGCCAGCGCCTCGCCGTCGGGGTCGCCCTCCACGTCGGCCACGTCCAGGGCGCACTGCTCGGGGTAGTTGCCGCGGAAGTGGGTCGTGTCCACCACCACCCCGCGCACCATCGCGGGGATCCCCAGGCGGATCACGCAGAGGTCATGGCCCGGGGTGCGACGCCGACGGGTCTCCCAGCCGTCCATCCACTTGCCGCGGTCGGTGTACTCCCCCTCGCGCCACTCGGGCGCGCCCGCCTTGAGCAGGTTCTCCTTGGGGGCGAAGAAGTCGTCGTTGGCCCAGAGGACCCGGCCGCCCAGCCGTTCGGCGGCGACGTCCACGAGGTCGGTGAATTGGGTCATGGGGCGGTCCGGAGGAGCAGGCGGCCGCGGGGCGTCGGGTCGGGCGCGCCGGCGCGGAAGGCGATCTCGCCTCGAAGGTAGGTGGCCTCGACCGTCCCGGCGAGCCGCCGGCCCATCCACGGGGTCAGGCGATGGCGGTGCCGCAGGTCGTCGGGCCGGAGGTCGAACTCGCGCTCGGGGTGCCAGAGGACCAGGTCGGCGTCGGCCCCGGGGGCGATCACCCCCTTGCGGCCCTCCAGCCCCACCAGGCGGGCCGGGCCGGCACAGAGCCACTCGACCAGGTCTTCGGCCCGGTGGCCCCGGGCCCGCGCCTCGGTCCAGACCGCAGGGAGCCGGAGCTGCAGCGAGGCGATCCCGCCCCAGGCGGCGAGGAAGTCCCCGGTCTCCTTCCGCTTGAGTTCGGGCGGCGACGGCGAGTGGTCGGTCACCACCGCATGCACCCGGTCGGCACGGAGCCGGGCCCACAGCGCCTCGCGGGTGGGGGCGTCGCGGATCGGCGGGGCGCACTTGTACTCGGTGGCGCCGTCCGGCACCTCCTCCGCCGAGAAGGTGAGGTAGTGGGGACAGGTCTCCGCACTGATGCGCACCCCGCGCCCCCGCGCGATCGCCACCAGGTCGAGCGTCTCCGGGGCGGAGGCGTGCACCACGTGGGCCCGGGCCCCGGTCTCGCGCGCGAGCCGCACCAGCAGCTCCACCGCCCGGGTCTCCGCCGCCACCGGCCGGCTCGCCACCCAGGTGGCGTGGCGCCGGGGGTCGCCCACCGGGTCGGCCAGGGCCTCGGGCAGCTCGCAGTGGGCCATCAGCACCGTGTCGAGCGGGGCCAGCGCCTCCAGCGCCTCGCGCAGCTCCCCCTCGCCGACGTGACCGAACTCCTCCACCCCCGACGGGCAGAGGAAGGCCTTGAACCCCAGGACGCCCGCCTCGTGGAGCGGCCCCAGCTGGGGGGTGTTGCCGGGGACCGCGCCCCCCAGGAAGCCCACGTCCACCGCGCACCGGTCGCGGGCGGCGTCGCGCTTGGCCTCGAGCGCGGCCACCGTGGTGGTGGCGGGCACGCTGTTGAGCGGCATGTCCACCAGGGTGGTGGTGCCCCCCGCGGCGGCGGCCCGGGTGCCGCTGGCGAACCCCTCCCACTCGCTGCGGCCGGGCTCGTTGAGGTGGACGTGGGTGTCCACCAGGCCGGGGAAGACCAGCGCGTCGCCCGCCTCGACCAGGTCGGCGCCGGCCGGCACCTCGTCGTATCCGGCCACGGCGGCGATCCGCCCCGCGGTGACATGGATGCTGGCGGGCCCCAGGCCGCCGGGCAGGGCCACTCGGCGGCCGCGGACGACCCGCTCCACCGGTGCCGGGCCGCCCATCAGCGTCTGGTGGCGGGGTCGGTGTCGGCCCAGAAGCGGCGCAGCAGGTTGACGGCCACCCCGCGCCGGTACTCCGCGGTGGATCGGACGTCGTCGATCGGGTGGATCTCCTCCGCGAGCGCCCGGGCCCCGGCTTCCAGGTCGCCTCGCGCGAGCGCGGCCTCGGTGCGGGGCAGCCGCACCACCGTCGGCGCCACGCTCCCCAGCGCGAGGCGGGGAACCGGGCCGCGGATCCCGGCCATCACCACCTTGCTGATCGCCTGGGCGGCCCGGGTGCCCACCTTGCGGAACCACTGGACGCCCTCCACCGGGGGCACCTCGATCGCCACGATCAGCTCGTCGGGCCGCCGGACGCTCTCCCGGTAGCCGGTGTAGTAGGCGCCGAACGGCACCCGCCGCTCGTCCGCCCGGCTCCGGAGCACCACCACCGCCTCCGCCGCGGCGAGCACCGGCAGGGTGTCGCCCGCGGGCGAGCCGTTGGCCACGTTCCCGCCCAGGGTGCCCCGGTTCTGGATCTGCAGCCCGCCCACCTCGCGCGCCGCGGCCGCGAGCATGGGGAGGTGCCGGCGCACGTGGCGCGACTTCCGGAGGGCGGTATAGGTGGCCAGCGCGCCGATCGAGAGGGTGCCGCCCCGCATCGTGATCCGCCGGAGCGGCCCCAGGGACCAGAGGTCGAGGAACCGGCTGCCCTCCAGGGTGCCGGCGTTGAGCGCCACGTAGAGGTCGGTGGCGCCGGCCAGCGGCACCGGGGGCTCCTCGTCGGCCAGCAGCCGCAGGGCCTGGCTGAGGGTGCGGGGCCGGAGCAGGGTGAGGGTCGAGACCGCGGTTCTCACGTGGCCTTCCGCACCGCGCGGTAGATCGCCTCGTAGCCGGTGCAGCGGCAGAGGTTGCCGGCCAGCCCCTCGCGGATCCGGGCCAGCGACGGGCGCGGGCCCAGGGTGGTGGCCGTCAGGATCATCCCCGGGGTGCAGATGCCGCACTGGGCCCCGACCTCGTCCATGAAGGCGTGGGCCAGGGGATGGTCGTCGCCCAGTCCCTCGATGGTGGTCACCTCCGCCCCCTCCACCTGGGCCGCGGGCACCAGGCAGCTGCAGACCGCCTCGCCGTCGATCAGCACCGTGCAGGCACCGCACTCCCCCTCGCCGCAGCCTTCCTTGGTGCCGGTGAGGCCGCACTGTTCGCGCAGCACGTCGAGCAGGCGCGCCATGGGCGGGGCCTCGGGCGTCACCTCGACCCCGTTCAGGAGGAAGCGCACGCGGCCTCCATGATCCGTTCCGGCACTGCGGGAATGGCCCGCAGGTCGAGCCCCAGCGAGCGGATCGCGTTCACCAGGGCGGGGGCGGGCCCGTCGATCGGCAGCTCGCCCAGCCCCTTGGCCCCGAACGGGCCGCCCGGGTAGGGGTGTTCCAGCAGCACCACGTCGAGCGCCGGGGTGTCGAGGGTGGTGGGGATCAGGTAGTTGGTGAGCTGGGCGTTGGCCACGGTCCCGTTCCGCATGACCACCTGCTCCAGCAGGGCGAACCCGACCCCCTGCACGGTGCCCCCCTCGATCTGGCCGGTGGCGAGCGCCGGGTGGATGGCCTTCCCCACGTCGGTCACCGCGGTGACCTTGAGCGGCCGCACCTCCCAGGTGTCCCGGTCGAGCCGCACCTCCGCCACGTTGCACCCGTACGCGTAGGTGGCGTAGGCGTCGCCCCGGTAGCGCTCCTCGTCCCACCGGATCCACTCGGGCTGCACGTACTGCTCGGTCACCGCCAGCGGGCCGAGCCGGTGGAACGCCTCCGCGGGGGAGAGCCCGGCCAGCTGCGCGCGCAGCCGCTCCGCGGCGCGCTGCAGGATGCCCCCCACGATCATGCAGGTGCGCGACGCCACGGTGGGGCCGCTGTCGGGCACCACCGCGGTGTCGGGGACGGCGACCTCCACCTGCTCGTAGGGGATCCCCATCGCGTCGGCCACGATCTGCGCGTGCATGGTCCGGGTGCCCTGGCCGATCTCGGTGCTGGAGGTGAGGATCCGCACCCCGGTGGCCGTGAGTTCGACGGTGGCGCGCGAGGCCAGCTTCAGCTCGCCGCTCCCGGTGAAGCCCGAGCCGTGCCAGAAGAGCGAGAGCCCGATGCCGCGGTCGGTCCCCGCCCAGGCCTTCCGTTTCCGGCGGTAGCCCGACTTCCGCACCGCGGTGCGCAGCACCTCGCGCGCGCTGCAGTCGGCGCCCAGCACCTGGCCGGTGGCGGTGGTGTCGCCCGGGCGGAGCGCGTTCCGGTCGCGCAGGCGGATGGGGTCCATCCCCAGCGCCTCCGCGATCCGGTCCATGTGGACCTCCACGGCGAACTGGGTCTGCGGCGCCCCGAACCCCCGGAACGCGCCGTTGGGCGGGGTGTTGGTGAACATCGCCCGGCCCGCGATCCGGACGTGTTCGCAGCGGTACGGCCCCGCGGCGTGCAGGGTCCCGCGCGACAGCACCACGGGGGAAAGGGTGACGTAGGCCCCGCCGTCCAGGATGACCTCCACGTCCATCGCCACCAGGGTGCCGTCGCGGGTGACCCCCGTGCGGTGGCGCACGATCGACGGGTGCCGGCGGGTGGTGGCCTCCATGTCCTCCTGGCGGTCGTAGATCAGCTTCACCGGGCGCCGGGCCCTGAGGGCGAGGAGGGCCGCGTGACCCGCGATCATCGAGGGGTACTCCTCCTTGCCGCCGAACCCGCCGCCGGTCTCGGTCTGGACCACCCGCACGTGGGTGACCGCGTCCCCCAGCAGGGTCACCAGCGCCGCATGCACGTAGTAGGGGCACTGGATCGAGCCGTACACGGCGATCCCGCCACCCTCGGGCACCGCGATCACGCCGTTGGGCTCGATGTAGACGTGCTCCTGGGCCCCGGTGCGGTAGGTGCCCTCGATCACCAGGTCGGCCCGGGCGAAGCCCGCGTCCAGGTCGCCCTTCTCGATCAGGATCGTCTTGAACGCCGTGGGGGACTGCTCGGGGTCGAACACCGGCGTGGCGGCCTCCTCCTCGAGCGCCACCCAGGCGCTGAGCAGGGTCTCCCGGTCGGCGTGGGCCAGCAGGAGCACCGGCTCCGCCGCGTGGCGGATCTCCCGCTCCACCAGGCAGGGCTGATCGTCGGCGATCAGGGCCACCACGTTCCGGCCGGGAATGTCCCGCCAGTCCACCACGGTGAAACTGGGCCCCAGCGCGTGGCGCACGCCGGCCAGCCGGCCGCAGGGCACCGTGGAGCGGATGGTGCGGCCATGCAGCATGTCGGGGAAGACCAGGTCGTCGGCGTACTTCGCCCGGCCCGTCGCCTTCCCGATCCCGTCCTTGCGGGGCACGCTCCGTCCGACCGCCTCCGTCATGGCGCCTCCGTGGGCATGCGCCAACAATGCGCGGGCCCGCGGGAGCGAGGCAAGCGCCGCCACCGGTCGCGCCGGTTCGCACCGGGGTCGGGTTGAGGGTCCGTCCAGACCGCGGTCACACCCTGTCCGGCGTCCCGAGCCCCCGAGGCCCGCCCATGCGCTCCGCCTGCTGTGCCCTGGTGCTGGTCCTGCTCACCGCCCGGTCCGTGGTCGGCCAGGCCGCCCTGCCGGTGCCCGAGCTGCCGGGGTTTCCCATCCGGATCGAGCGGGCCACGGTCATCCAGGACGACGACGCCCTGATGGGCAACCCCGCCGACATGGTGATCCGCCCCGACGGCGCCCTCTGCCTCACCGACCTGGGGCACCACCGGGTCTCCTGCTTCCGCGACACGGGGGCGCTGCTCTTCCACAGCGGGCGAAAGGGGCAGGGGCCGGGCGAGTACGGCATCCCCTACCGGATCGCGGCCTTCCCCGACAACTCGCTCGCGGTGCTCGACCTGGCGGCCATGGCGGTGACCCACCTCGACGCGGAGGGGAAGTTCCTCGCGCGGTGGCGTCTGCCGATCGTCTTCCGGCAGGTGAACGGGATGCTGACCCTGAACCGGGAGCGGCTGGTGGTGGCGGGCGTGGCCCCCTCCGCCGGCCGCTCACGGGACTCCGCGGTTCACGTCTTCGCGGTGGACACCGCGCTGCACCACCTGGCGTCGTTCGCCCCGCTCCCGGTGGCCCGCGACCCCGAGGTGCTCGGCTACTGGGGCGCCGGCGAGATCACCCGCATGCCAGGCGGGGCGCTGCTCTACTCCCGGCGGCTGCCGTACGAACTGATGGTGTATGCGGCCGACGGCCGGCCGCTCCGCACCGTCGCGGTGCCGGCCCCGGTCTCCGAGAGCCCGGACGCGCTGTTCGAGTTCACCGAAACCCTGTCCAGCTCCACCATCCGTTCCACCGGCGCGGCGGTCACCGCGCCGGGGCGCGCCGTCGCGCTCACCCCCTCGTTCGTCCTGGTCCAGCGGACCACGGTGCAGGGCGGGGTCGCCCGCGATAGCTGGTGGGACGGGATCGAGCTTCCTTCGGGCCGGCTGGCGGGCTCAGTGCAGCTCCCCGCGGGCCTCGGGGTGGTGGCGGTGGCCGGGGTCACCCGCGAGGGCACCGCCCTCCTCGCCATGGCCATCCGGGACGAGGCCCCCGCGCTGGTCCGGCTCGACATCGCCCGCGCCCGCTGAACCGAACCCTGCCAACCACCGGAGGCCCCATGACCACGCCGATGCTGGCCCTGCTTGGCACCCTCGCCCTGGCCGCGCCCGCGACCGGGCCCGTCGCTCCCGCCGCCGGCCGCGTGTCGGCACCCTGCACCGAGTCCTGCACCTGGATCGCCGATTTCGGGCTCAGGGGCTGGGCCTGCCTCCGCAACGGCACCCAGGGCCGCCACTGCGTGTCCTGGGGCGACGTCTGCGCGATCATCACCTCGTGCGACCGGCGGCTCACGCTCCGGCCAGACGGAAGCACTCTCGCCCTGGTCCAGCCCTGCGCCGACGAGCCCGTCGTCGGGGCCGGCGGGTGAACCCACCCCTTCAGCGCTCAGCTCCGGAGGTCCCCATGCGTTCGTTCGTCGTGTTCTGTCTGCTCGCCGGCCTCACGGCGGTACCCTGGCGCGAGGCGGCGGCCTGCCGGAGCCAGATGTGTCTCCGGATCATCTCCTACAAGGGCGACAACGGGTACTCGTGCCAGATGGGAGGGGAGATGATTCCCAGCGAGTGCCACGCCACCACCGAGTACTGCCGCCGGATCAACTGCACGAAGACCGTGACCATGGGGCCGGGCGGCGCCATCCTGGGCGAGGAGGCGGGCCTCTGCCGCCCGGGCCTGGCCGGGACTACGGCGTCACTTCCAGGTCCAGCACCGCGGCCATCAGCCCCTGGCCCGGATTCAGGAAGGGCGGATCCCGCCGGGCCGCATCCTGCCGCAGGCGGGTGATCGTGACGTAGCCGCTGTCGCGGGCCCGGGCCAGCATGTCGGGGCCCCAGTCCACCACGTCGTTGCCGTCGTTCCAGACGGCGTCCCCCACTACCCAGTTGGTGCCCGAGGCGAGGTACTTGGCCTCGGTCTCTCCCCACGCGACGAGGATCAGCGGGTAGCGGCCCGGTCGGGAGGGGGCCCGCAGGCCCGCCAGCGGCACGGTCAGCGTCTGGTCGTGGGCCGGGGTGGGCAGGGCCAGCAGCGGCATGGCGGAGGTGCGCCGGTCGCCCCAGGTCGGCACCGCGGCCAGGAGCACGGCCGCGGTCGTGAAGTAGCTCGAATAGACGATCGTGATCGTGCCATCGAGGGGCGCGCCGGCCCGGAACCGGAACGACCCGGCTGCCGGGAGCCCGGTCTGTCCGCCCAGGGTGGCCCGCACGATCCGGAGCCGCGAGGCGTCGAAGTCGTAGAGGTGAAGCGGCGGGGTCGTGTCGGGCAGGAGGCCCTCCGCCACCGCGCGGAAGAGGTAGGTGCCGGGGCGGCTCACGGCCAGCGAGTCGAAGACCGCGCGGGCGTCGGTGACCACGCCCCGCCCGCCGGCCGCGACGGTGCCCGGACCCTCCACGACCTCCAGGGTGACCGCGGTCCCGTCCTGCCCGTCGGAAAGCCGCCCGTCCCGGTCCCTGACCTCGACCGTCAGCGAGCCCGCCGGTCGCCACCCCGAAGGCGACGCCTCCGCGCCGATCGGCGAGCCCCGCAGGCTCAGGTGGGGCGGCTCGCCGCGGGCCAGCAGCTGCGCCAGGCTGAACCCGGTGAACACGAAGGCGAGGGCCCCCACCAGGAGCCAGGCGGGACGCTCCACCAGGCGATGCGCGCCGACGCGCCTGAGCCACGGGACCGCCCGCCGGAGCGCGGCGCGCTCGGGCGGGGCGAGGTTGGGTCCCAGCATCCAGTCGGCCAGCGCCCGAAGCTCCGCGCGGCCGCTGGCCCGGGCATCCCGCGCCGCCCGCGCGAACACCGAGCCCAGGCCGTCCAGGTCTCCCGCCTCCCGCAGGTGGGCGGCGGCGCTTCGGAGCCGAGCCCGGTCCGCGCGGCCGGCCAGGCCGAGCCAGCGGCCCAGGTCGCGCTGCAGTCCGGCCACCTCCTGCTCGGCGACCCCCCGCAGGGCCGCCTCGGCGATCCGGTCGTGGCTGGGTCGCCACCCGCTGGCGCCCTCGATGGCGAGCCCCGACGTCTCCATGGTCCGCAGGCTGCGGATGGCTTCCTCGGTCGAGAGCCCCGGCACCAGTTCGGACAGATCCGCGGCGCTGAGCGGCAGCCCCGCCAGCCCCAGGAGCCGGAGCTGGTGTTCCTCCGCCCGCGTGAGCGTCGCCAGCCGGCGTTCGATGACGTCGTCGGCCCGGGCGCGCGGCACCCACCCCGGGTCGGGACACGCCCATTGGCCGTCCCGGATGACCAGGTGACCCTCGCCCAGGGCGAGCCGGAGCATCTCCACCAGGAGGAAGGGACTGCCGCCGCTCACCGCCTGGAGCCGATCCACGAGGGCACCGGCCCAAGGCACGGCCGGAAGCACTGCCAGGCTTTCCACCAGGTGCTCCGTGTCGGCCCGGTCCAGCGGGCTCAGCTCGACGACCTGTGCCTGGCCGGGATCGAACGGCACCGCGCCGCCCGGGCGGCCCGAGGTGACGAGGAGCAGCGGACGGTTCTGGACCCGCCGCACCGCGCCCAGCAGGATCCCGGCGGAGGCGGGGTCCGTCCAGTGCAGGTCGTCGAGCAGCACGGCGGTGGGGTGCTCCTCCGCGACGGCGCCCAGGAGTTCGGTCAGGGCGAGCAGGCGCCGCCGCTCCGGCTCGTCCCGGGGCGGCTTCCCTGCACCCGCAAACCGCGCGGCCAGGGCCGGGTCGAGGTCCACCAGCGTGGCCGCCGACTCGGGCCCGATGGCCGCGGCGCCCGGCAGCGCGCTCAGGGCACGCGCCAGGTCGCTGGCGGTCCCGTAGGGCAGGCCGCGGTCGGCCGCCGACGCGCGGAGCGCCGCCACCTGGGTGCCATCGGTGCGAAGCCGCTGTTCGAGGGCCTGCAGCAGTCGGGTCTTGCCGATGCCCGGCGCCCCCAGCACGTGCACATGGACCGGCTCGCGGCGCGCCGCCACCCGCTGCATCGCCCCCACCAGCTCGGCGAACTCCCGCTGCCGGCCGACCAGGTCCGGCAGGATGTCATGCCCTCCCTCGGGGGCCGCGCCGGCGGCCTGGGACAGACGCCCCACCAGGCCCTGCAGCTGGGCCGACGGGGTGGTGCCCTCCCGGCGGAGCGCGTCGCGGAGCGCCTCGAACTCGACGTGCAGCAGGTGGTGACGCCCCGCGGCGGCCAGGGTCTCGAGCAGCAGGCGCCAGGCGCTCTCCTCGGTGCGGTCGTCGTCGCGCACCTGACGGGCCAGGCGCTCCGCCTCCGCGAACCGGCCGGCGTCGAGATGGGCGCGGATCACCCGTTCGGCGGCGAGCAGCCACGCGCTCCGGATCCGGACCCGCTCCAGGTCGGCCCAGTGCTCGAACGCCGCGCCGCCCGGCGCGGCGAATTCGGGGATGAACGGGCCCCGGTACAGTCGGACCACGTGATCGAAGTCGTGGCGGTCGATCGCGCCGAACAGGTCGTCGCGGTCGCTGGCGAGCGGGGTGGCGAGACGGACCGAGACCACGTCGGCCTCGAACGTGGCCGGTCCCAGGCGCGCCCGGATCTGGGTGAGCGCCTGGCGGAGGCTCTGCCGGGCCCGCTCCGGCTCGACGTCGGCCCACAGCAGTTCCACCAGGTGGTCCCGGCTGGCGGCCCGGCCCGGCACCAGGGCCAGGTAGGCGAGGAGCGCCAGCTGTTTGCTCGCGCCCAGCAGCACCAGCTCGGCGCCGTTGCCCGTCACCAGCGCGAACCGGCCGAGGGTGACGAGGCGGAGGGTGTGGGCGTCGGCCATGCGGGCGGGGTCGGGGGCAGCCATGCGGTCGGGAGTAGACACAGGATGGCGCCGGGCCGTCAAGCCGCCGTCAACCGATGGCCCCGCCGGGGGGCCCGGCTTGACTTGCCCCGGGTTCGGCTCCTATTACGTCAGGCCGCCGGGCAGGTCGGAGGCGCCGTCCCCGCGGCGCCGGGCCCGGCGGAATCCGTGACCAGGAGGTTTCCATGTCCGAAGGCTTCACCACCCATCGCCGCGGGTTCCTCGGCGGGCTCGCGGCGGCCACCCTGGCGACCGGGCTTCCCTGGGCCGATCTCGCCGCGGCCCCGACTCCGATGCGCTCCGGCTCGGCCAATCCCGACGCCTGGCTCGACCGGATGACCGGCAAACACCGCTGCCTGTTCGATTTTCCCGAGCACGGCGCGGGGCTCCCCCTGCTGCACATGCTGAACTACGTCTCCACCTACCAGCGGGCCTACAACGTCCCCGCCCGCGAGGTGAACGCGGTCGGCACGCTGTACTTCGCCGGGCCCACGGCCAGCCTCCCGCTCGCGTTCAACGACGCCATGTGGGCCAAGTACAAGTTCGGCGAGACCCTGAACCTGACCGACCCGAAGACGGGCCGGCCCAGCGTGCGGAACATGTTCCACCGGCCCCAGGCCGGCGATCCGGTCTTCTTCGGCGGCGCGTATCTCGCTGCCGGCATGGAGAGCCTGGTCGGGATGGGGTGCGTCTTCCTCCTCTGCGAGAACGCGCTGGCGTTCTGGGTGAGCGAGTTCGCCGCGGGGGGCCTGGGCACGGCCGAGGCGATCAACGCCGAGCTGCGGGCCAACATGGTGCCCGGGGTGATGCCGGTCCCCGCCATGGTGATCGCGATCGAGAAGGGTCAGCAGAAGGGCGTCGCCTACAACAAGCAGTAGGCGCATGGCCTGCGGCGGATGGGGCGGTCGAAGCCGGAACCGGGCCACCCCACAAACGGAACGCGGCGCCCTTCGTCGGGGCGCCGCGTTGCGCTGAGGACCAGGCGAGGTCAGACCGTGGCCTTGCCGCCCACCATCTTGGCCAGGTAGCCCCCGATCGCCCCGGCCACCCCGGACGACCCGGTGCCGATCGCGATGGTGGAGACGGGCACCGTGCCGAGCGCCACCGAGACGATGGTCCCGAGGAGGCCGGACACGCCCCCGGCGATCACCCCGCCGGTGAGCCGCTTGCCCTGCGGGGCGTCGGGGCTCCACCGG
>JBFILX010000033.1:0-15809 GCA_041612035.1 Gemmatimonadales bacterium
CTGGGCCTGGCTGGCCGTGGGTGTGGCCCTTTCGGTGCTGCTCTTCTGGTGGGCGGTGCGCGGGCTGGAGGTGGGCCGGGTCCTCGACCTCATCGGGGCGGTCCCCAGCGGACCGGTCCTGCTCAGCGTGGCCCTCGCCACGCTCAGCTTCCCGCTCCGGCTGCTTCGCTGGCGGGCCCTGCTCCGCGAACCCGACGGCGCCCCCCTGCGCGCGGGCCCCGGGTGGCACGCGATCGCCATCGGGTTCATGGGCAACAACGTCCTCCCCTTCCGGGCCGGCGAGGTGATCCGGGCGTACGTGGCGTCCCGCCTGGCCCCGGTGAAGTGGACCGGCGCGTTCGCCTCGATCGCGGTGGAGCGGGTGTTCGACGCCCTGACGATCGTGGCGTTCCTGACCGCCGCGCTGCTGCTGGGCGACCTCCCGGCGGGGACCGAGATCGCCGGGGTGCCGGCCGCCGCGCTCGCGCGCCGGGTGGGGCTGGCGGGACTCGGCGGGCTGGGGCTCGGGGCGCTCCTCCTGCTCCGGCCCGAACTGCCGGGCCGGGTGATCCGGGCCCTGATCCCGGTGGCGGCCGTCGCGGACCGCCTGGTCCTGGTGTTCGACGGCGTCCGGGAGGGGCTCACGGCCCTCTCCTCCCCCGGCCGCCTGCTGGCCGTGGCCTGGTGGTCCATCGCCGTGTGGGGAGTCACGGCCGCCTCCTTCCTGGCCCTGTTCGCGGCCTTCGATCTCCCGCTCGGTCCGTCGGCCTCGCTGGTCCTGCTCGCGATCGTCATCTTCGGGATCGCGATCCCCTCGAGTCCCGGGTTCATCGGCGTCTTCGAGGCCGCGATCGTCTTCGCCCTGGGGCTCTACGGGGTGCCGCAGGACATCGCTTTCGCCTACGCGGTCCTGTACCACGTCACGACCTTCCTCCCGATCACCGTGATGGGGATGTACTCGGTCGTCCGCACCCCGCTCCAGTGGCGTGAGGTCCGGGAACACCGGCTGTGACCGATCGGCTGGAGGTCCAAGCCCGGGCCAAGGTGAACCTCTTCCTGCGGGTGCTGGCCCGGGAGGAAGACGGCTACCACGGCATCGAGACCCTGTTCTGCCGGCTCGCCCTCGCCGACGCCCTCGTGGTGGAGCGACGCGACATCCCGGGCGTGACCCTGACGGTGGAGGGGGGGGAGACCGGTCCCCCCGAACGGAACCTGGCCGTCCGCGCGGCGGGGGCGGTCCTGGAAGCCACCAGGCAGGCGGCCGGGGTGCACATCGGGCTCACCAAGGTGATCCCGGTGGCCGCGGGGCTGGGCGGGGGGTCGGCCGACGCGGCGGCGGCGCTGGAGGCGGTGAACGCCCTCCTGGGCCATCCCCTGCCCCGGTCCGAGCTCCTGCACCTCGCGGCCGGGCTCGGCGCCGACGTGCCGTTCCTGCTCTCCGGCGCCTCGCTGGCGCTGGCCTGGGGCCACGGCGAACGGCTGCACCTGCTCCCGGCGCTCCCCCCGGCGCCGGTCCTGGTGGTCGCCCCGCCGGTGGCGGTGCCCACGGCCGAGGCCTACCAGTGGGTGGACGAGGTCCGCGCCGGTGCCGGCCGCCGGGGAGCGGTGGCGCTGGACCGGGAGGCGCTGGGGTCGTGGGGCAGCATCGGCCGGATGGCCGGGAACGACTTCGAGGTCCCGGTCTTCGGCCGGCACCCCGAGGTCCGCGCGGCCTTCGAGGCCCTGGCCCGCACCCACCCGCTGGTGTGCCGGCTCAGCGGGTCGGGGGCGGCCCTCTTCGCGGTGTACCGCACCCCGCGGGACCGGGACGACGCAGCCCGGACGCTCGGCCGCAAACACGGCCGGGTGATCCCCACCGAAACCGCCTGACGGGGGATCGCTCCGGCGTTAGTTTCCGGGACACTGGCCCTTCGTCCAATTGGCAGGACAGCGGACTTTGGATCCGTTAATGGTGGTTCGAGTCCACCAGGGCCAATCGGGGCGTGCCCGGCCCCTCCCCGGGCCGGGCTCCCGCGGTTTCGCGCCGGTCGCTCGTTGACCGGTTTCCCCCTTCCCGGTTACTTTTTAGGGCTCTGGACATGAAGGCAACCGCCCTATCGAGCGTGCCCCTCCTGGTCTTGAGCGGGGGGGCCAACCGCCCCCTCGCGGAGGAGGTGGCGGCGCACCTGGACGTGGAGCTGTGCCAGGTCACGCTCAGGCGGTTCGCGGACGGCGAGCTGTTCGTCAAGATCGACGACAACGTGCGGGGCCGCGACGTCTTCATCATCCAGCCGACGAACCCGCCGGCCGAGAACATCCTGGAGCTGCTGCTCCTGATGGACGCGGCCAAGCGGGCGAGTGCCGCGCGGATCACCGCGGTGATCCCGTACTTCGGCTACGCGCGGCAGGACCGGAAGGACCAGCCCCGGGTGGCGATCAGCGCCAAGCTGATGGCCAACCTGGTGGTGCAGGCGGGGGCCGACCGGGTGCTGGCGATCGACTTCCACCAGCACCAGCTGCAGGGGTTCTTCGACCTGCCGGTGGACCACCTGTATGCCGCGCCGGTGTTCGTGCACTACTACCGGCAGCGGGAGTTCAAGGACCTGGTGGTGGTGGCGGCGGACGTGGGGGCGGCCAAGATGGCGCGGGGGTTCGCGCGGCGGCTCGACGCGTCGCTGGCGATCATCGACAAGCGCCGGACCGCCGCCAACGTGGCGGAGGCCGTCAACGTGGTGGGCGAGGTGGCGGGGCGGGACTGCCTGATCCCCGACGACCTCATCGACACCGGCGGAACGATGGTCGAGGCGGCCTACGCCCTGAAGCGGCTGGGTGCGGGCCGGATCTACATCTGCGCCTCGCACGCGCTGCTCTCGGGGGAGGCGCGGACCCGCCTGCTGGAGGCCCCCGTGGAGGAGGTCGCGGTCACCAACACGGTCGCGATCCCGGACGACCGGCGGTTCGACAAGCTCAAGGTGCTGTCGATCGCGCCGCTGCTGGCCAAGGCCATCGGCTATACCCACAGCGACCTCTCGGTGAGTTCGCTGTTCGAATGACGAGGAAGGACACCGAACGTATGGCACAGACGCTCCAGCTCACCGCCACGCCGCGGACCACCACCGGCAAGGGGGCGGCCCGCTCGCTCCGCCGGACCGGCCGGATCCCGGCGGTCATCTACGGCCACGGCCGCGCCACCGAGTCGCTGGAACTGGACGCCACGGTGGTGACCCGCCTGCTCGGCGGCCTGGCGTCCGGCGCCACGATGATCGACCTCACCATCGCCGGCCGGGAGCCGGTCAAGGTGCTGATCCGGGACGTCCAGCGCGACCCGGTCCGTCCCTCGACCCCCCTGCACCTCGACCTGTACGAGGTCCGCGCCGACGAGGTGGTGACCCTGGAGGTGCCGGTCCACCTGGTGGGGATCCCCGACGGGGTCCGGAACTTCGGCGGGGTACTCGACCACCCGATGCACAAGCTCGAGATCGAGGTGCTGCCGGCCCACCTGCCCAGCCACATCGACGTCGACGTGACCCACCTCGGCATCGGCCAGCAGGTGTTCGTCCGCGACATCGTGGTGCCCAACGCCAAGGTGCTCAGCGATCCCGATCAGCCGGTCTGCACCGTGGTACCGCCCCGCACCGAGCCGGTCGAGACCCCGGTGGTCGAGGAGGCGACGGCCGAGCCCGAACTCATCCGGAAGCCCAAGGCCGACGAGGACGAAGCCGACGAAGAGGAGTAGTCGCCGCTGCGGACGATCCTGGCCCTCGGCAATCCCGGACCGGAGTACGCCGCCACGCGTCACAATGCCGGGTTCTGGCTGGCCGAGCGGCTGGCCGACCGGTGGCAGTGCGGGGCCTGGCGGCGGCACCGCTGGTACCGCCAGGCGGAGGGCCTGGCCGCCGGAGCGCCGGTGCGGCTGGTGAAGCCGCAGACCTACATGAACCGAAGCGGGGCGGTGCTCGCCCCGCTTCGTGCATCGGCCGGCTTCGACCCGGCCACCGAGCTGCTGGTCCTGGTGGACGACGTTTACCTCCCGGCCGGACGGTTCCGGCTCCGGGCGGCGGGGTCGGCGGGAGGCCACAACGGGCTCCGGAGCGTGGAAACCGCGCTCGCGTCCCGGGAGTACGCCCGGCTCCGGATCGGGGTGGGGCCGCTCCCGCCCGGCATGGACGAGCTGTCCGACTTCGTGCTCGAGCCGCCCGGCGCGGACGACCGGCGCGCGATCGACGAGCTGATGGACCCGATGGCCGAGGCGGCCGAGTGCTGGGCCGCCGAGGGGATCGGGCCGGCAATGAACCGATTCAACCGATGACGGAGAACCGGACGTGAGCAATCTCCCCCTGATCTCGGCGATCGCGGGCCTGGGCGGCCTCGCCATCGCGCTCCTGATCTATGCCTACCTCAAGCGTCAGCCCGACGGGTCGGCCGGGATGCGCGAGCTGGCGGGCCTGATCGAGGAAGGCGCCATGGCCTTCCTGCGGCGCGAGTACCTGGTCCTGCTCCCGTTCCTGGGCGTGGTCGCCATCCTGCTCGGGCTCGCCATCGGCACCAGCACCGCCCTGGCCTACGTGTTCGGGGGCTTCTGCTCGATCGGGGCGGGCTTCATCGGCATGAAGGCCGCCACCAAGGCCAACGTGCGGACCTCGGAAGCGGCCCGCACGGACGGCCAGGCCAAGGCGCTCAGGATCGCGTTCAACGGCGGCGCGGTGATGGGGCTGGCCGTGGCCTCGCTGGGCCTGCTCGGCATCGGCACCGTGACCTTCCTGGTGCTGGACCCGGCCGGGGCCGACTTCGCGTCCTACAAGCTGTTCAGCGAGATCATCAGCGGCTTCGCCATGGGCGCCAGCTCGATCGCCCTGTTCGCCCGGGTGGGCGGCGGGATCTACACCAAGGCCGCCGACGTCGGCGCCGACCTGGTGGGCAAGGTCGAGGCCGGCATTCCCGAGGACGACCCCCGCAACCCCGCCACGATCGCCGACAACGTGGGCGACAACGTGGGCGACGTGGCCGGGATGGGCGCGGACATCTTCGAGAGCTACGTGGGGTCGGTCATCGCCACCATCGCGCTGGCCGCCACCAGCCCGGCCATCGCCGACGCGCTCCGGGGCAACGCGATCTTCCTCCCGCTCGCCATGGTGGTGGCCGGCCTGCTCGCCTCGCTGGTCGGCATCGCCGCGATGAAGGTCCTGGAGCGGGGCTCGCCCGCCAACGCGCTCCGCATGACCACCTTCATCGGCGCCGCCCTGTTCCTGGTGGCGGCCTGGTTCCTGGTCGAGGCGCTCCCCCTGGAGATGGCGGGCCGGCCCGCCATGGGGCCCTTCTACGCCGTGCTGGCGGGCACCCTGGCCGGGATCCTGATCGGCCTGGTCACCGAGTATTACACCGCCGCCAAGCCGATCCGGGACATCGCCCGGGCGTCGCTCACGGGGCCGGCCACCAACATCATCAGCGGTCTCTCGGTGGGCATGATGTCCACCCTGGGCCCCCTGCTCCTCATCGCGGGCGCCATCTACGTGAGCTACTGGGCGGCCGACCTCTACGGGATCGCCATCGCCGCGGTCGGCATGCTGGCCACGGTGGGCGTCACCATGACGGTCGACGCCTACGGCCCCATCGCCGACAACGCCGGCGGGATCTCGGAGATGAGCCACCTGGGCCCCGCGGTGCGCGCCATCACCGACGGGCTCGACGCCCTCGGCAACACCACCGCCGCCATCGGCAAGGGCTTCGCCATCGGCTCCGCGGCGCTCACGGCCCTGGCCCTCTTCTCGGCCTACGCCACGGCCGTCACCCCGCAGGGCACCGTGCTGGCGCTCGACCTGGTGAACCCCATGGTGGTGATCGGGCTGTTCATCGGGGGCACGATGCCGTTCGTGATCGGGTCCCTCACCATGACCGCCGTGGGCCGCGCCGCGGCCGGGATGGTGGAGGAGGTGCGCCGCCAGTTTCGCGAGATCCCGGGGCTGATGGAGGGCACCGCCAAGCCCGACAGCGCCCGCTGCGTCGACATCTCGACCCGGGCCGCCCTCCGGGAGATGATCCTCCCGGGCGTCGCGGCGGTGGCCGTGCCGGTCCTGGTCGGCTCCCTGCTCGGGGTCCAGGCCCTGGGCGGCCTGCTGGGCGGCGCCACGCTGAGCGGCGTGCTCATGGCCCTGTTCATGGCCAATGCCGGCGGGGCCTGGGACAACGCCAAGAAGTACATCGAGGGCGGGGCCCACGGCGGCAAGGGGTCGGATGCGCACAAGGCCGCGGTGGTGGGCGACACCGTGGGCGACCCCTTCAAGGACACCTCGGGCCCGGCGATGAACATCCTCATCAAGCTGATGAGCGTGGTGTCCCTGGTGCTCGCGCCCTGGTTCGCCTCGCTGGCCCGCTGACCGGCCCCGCCCGGTCCCACGGGGGCGGCAGCGATGCCGCCCCCGTGCCGTTCGGTTCCCCCTGATCCGCGGTCTCCATGCTCCGTCTCGGTATCGTCGGCCTGCCCAACGTCGGGAAATCCACCCTGTTCAACGCCCTCACCTCGGCGGGGGCGCTGGTGGCCAACTACCCCTTCGCCACCATCGAGCCGAACACCGGCGTGGTCCAGGTGCCCGACCCCCGGCTGACCGCCATCGCCCGGCTCGCCCGGCCGGAACGGGTCATCCCCGCCACCGTCGAGTTCGTGGACATCGCCGGCCTGGTGAAGGGCGCCAGCGAGGGCGAGGGGCTCGGCAACCAGTTCCTGGCCAACATCCGGGAGGTGGACGCCATCGTGCACGTGGTCCGCTGCTTCGAGGACGACGACATCCAGCACGTCATGCAGTCGGTGGACCCGGGGCGGGACCGGGAGATCATCAACCTGGAGCTGGCCCTGGCCGACCTGGGCGCCGTGGAGCGCCGGCTGGAGAAGAGCGGCCGGCTGGCCCGCTCGGGCGACCCCCTGGCGCGGCTCGAGACCGGGCTCCTCGAGCGGCTGCGCGAGGCGCTGGCGGGCGGGGCCCCCGCCCGGGTGGTGCGGCCCACCGCCGACGAGCGGGCCGTCTATCGGAGCCTCAACCTGCTGACCGCCAAGCCCGAGCTGTACGCCGCCAACGTGCGGGAGGACGACCTGGCGCACGGCAACCGGTTCGTCGAGACCCTCCGCGCCGCGGTGGACCGCGACCACGAACCGGCGGAGGTGGTCGTGTTCTCGGCCCAGGTCGAGATGGAGCTGGCCGAGCTGCCGGGGGAGGAGCGCACCGCGTTCCTGGAGGCCCTGGGGGTGCACGAGTCGGGACTCGACCGCCTGGCCCACGCGGCCTACCACCTGCTGCACCTGCGCAGCTTCTTCACCGTGGGCGACAAGGAGGTGCGGGCCTGGACCATTCACGCCGGCGACCGGGCGCCCGCGGCGGCGGCCGAGATCCACTCCGACTTCGAGCGGGGGTTCATCCGGGCCGAGACCATCTTCTGGGAGGACTACGTGCGGGCGGGCGGGTGGAAGCAGGCCCGGGAGCAGGGGTTGATCCGCTCCGAGGGCCGGGACTACGAGGTGCAGGACGGCGACATCATCCTGTTCCGCTTCAACGTCTGACCCTCAGTCCGCCGCCGCGGCGGCGAGCCGCTCGCGCCATCCGGGGCTGAGCGCCGGACAGGACGCCAGCAGCGCCGCCTCTGCCGGCCGCTCGGCCATCTGCCAGCGCACCGCCGCGGCCCGGGCCACCGTCCACTGCGGGTACGGCCGGTCGAGGAGCCGGACGGGCTGACCCGCCTCCAGCAGCCCCGCCCGCCGGACCCGGAGGTACCACCCGTGCCGGTGGGTCGCCCGGACCACCTGGACCAGGTCGCGCACCCCGTGCCGCCGGGCCAGGGTCTGGCACGGGGTGCGGGGCGCCGAGACCTCGAGGATCACGTCCCCGATCTCGAGCAGGTCGCCCAGGCAGGCGGTGGACTCGGTCACCCCCTGGAGCGTGAGGTTCTCGCCGAACCCGCCGGGGCCGACGTCCCGCCGCCCCCACGCCATCCGCCAGGCGGCATAGTGCTCCGACGGGTAGGCCAGGACCGCCTGGTGCGGCCCCCCGTGGTGCTTCCGGTCCACCACGGCATCCCCGTCGAGCCCGAGCAGGTCCACCCGGACGGGGCCGTGCACCGGCTCCTTCCAGATGGCGCTGGTCATCGGGCGGTCGAAGGGGTCGGCGGCGTCGGGGGACCCGGTGGTCCGGGGCTGGCCGACCTGGACGGACTGCAGCAGCACGGGGGTCTCCGGGGCGGAACCGCGGGAATCTAGCCTGGGCCGGCGGCGGCCGCGGGGGGCCGGCTGGCTGTTCGGGGAGCGTCCCGCTAGATTTCCGGGCTCGACAACCCAGCCTCCCCGGGGCAACGACACGGCACCCGGGGCGCTCAGACCAGAGGAAGGTGTCCGTGATCCGACCGTACGAGGTGGTCTACATCTTCGACAGTGCGCTCGAAGACGAGGCCATCAACGCCAAACTCACCCAGTTCCACCAGATGATCCAGGTCGAGGGCGCAGCCCCGCCGGTGCTCAACCACTGGGGGCGCCGGACCCTGGCGTACCCGATCAAGAAGCAGACGACCGGGTACTACGTGGTGGCCAACTTCGACAGCGACGCGACCCTGCTCCCCGAGTACGAGCGGGCGCTGAAGCTGGACGATGCGGTCCTGCGCTACCTGGTGGTGCTGAACGAGACCCCGCCCACGCCGGCCACGGTCGACACGGGCCGGCGGGACGACGACGACGACGACGAGGAGGAGTGATGCGCGTCAAGAAGGGCGACCCGATCGCCGAACTGCGGATCCGGGTCATCGACTACAAGGATGACCGGCTGCTCTCCCGGTTCATCACCGAGCGGGGCAAGATCCTGCCGCGGCGCCTTTCGGGCGTGTCGGCACGGCACCAGCGGCAGCTGGCGGTGGCGATCAAGCGCGCCCGCTACCTGGCCCTGCTGCCCTACATCAAGGGACACGCCAGCTGAGCGCGTCCCGCGCGGCGCCCGCGGACGGGCGCCGCGCCCCCCGGGGTCTGCTCCCGGCCCTGGTTGCGTACCTGTTTCTCCCCGTCCCGCCGGTGCTGCTGCTTGGCCCCCTGGCGGGACTTCTCGTGCTGGCCCGCCCCCGGACGCTGCGGAGCCGCGCCTGGACCCTGGCGGCCCTGGCGGCGGCCGTCTACACCTTCGGGATCGGGCCCGACACGGTCGCCCAGGACCTCTTCCGCGCCGCCGCCGCGGTGTTCACCGGGGTGGTCCTGGCGCTCGCCGTCACCACCGGGCTTTCCGGCTTCCGCCGCGCGGCGCTGGCGGCCGGGGTCACCGTGGCGGTGGTCGTGGCGGGCGCGGCCGGGCTGGGGATCACCTGGCTGGACGTGCATACCGCGCTCGCCATCCAGCTCCGCCAGGCGATCGACGCGGTCGGGACCCTGACCGAGCTGGGGGCCGCGCAGCGGACCCGGCTGGAGGTCGCCGCCGGCTGGATGGCCCGGCTCTACCCCGGCCTCGCCCTGCTCGGCGCGCTGGCCGGCGGGACCCTGGCCCACGCCCTCGCCCACGCCGTGGGGCCGGACGCGCCCGGGCCCTCCCCCGCGCCGGCCGGCGACTTCCGGTTCAACGACCACCTCGTCTGGGGAGCGGTCGCCACGCTCGGGGCCGCCCTGCTCCCCCTCGGCGCCCCGTGGGACGACCTGGTGGCCAACCTGCTGGTGGTCTGGGCCGGGCTGTACCTGGCGCGCGGGATCGCGGTGACCTGGCGGATGGCCAGCCGATGGCCCACGGGCCTCCGCGTGGCCCTGTTCCTGAGCGCGGTTTTGCTGTTACCATACGCCGTCGGTGCCGGGCTGGTCCTGGGCCTCGCCGACACCTGGCTCGACATCCGGCGCACCGTGGCGCCGCCCCCTGGAGGAACGACCGAATGATCGACGTGATACTGCGCGAAGACGTGGCCTCCCTCGGCCGGGCCGGCGCCCTGGTGCGGGTCAAGCCGGGCTATGCCCGGAACTTCCTCTTTCCCAAGGGCCTGGCCTTCGAGGCGACCGAGGGCAACAAGAAGCGGGTGGCCGGGGAAGCCCGGGCCCGCGGGGCCCGGCTGGCGGAGGAGAAGGGTGGCGCCGAGGCCCTGGCGGCGGCCCTGGCCGGGGTCTCCCTGGCCCTGACCGCCAAGGCGGGGGAGGGCGACCGGCTGTTCGGGTCCATCACCTCGCAGGACATCGCCGACGCGCTGGCCAGCCGCGGCTTCGACATCGACAAGCGGAAGATCGAGCTGGACCACCCCCTCAAGACGCTGGGCGAGCACCAGGTGCCCGTCCGGCTGCACCCCGAGGTCCGGGCCGACGTGAAGGTGGTGGTGACGGCGGAATAGCGATGGCCGTCCGCATCGCGTACCTGGACGGGCCGCGGCTCGCCCGGTCCATGTTCGCCGCCTCCGACTGGGTGGCGGCCGGGCGCGAGGAGATCAACCGGATCAACGTCTTCCCGGTCCCCGACGGGGACACGGGCACCAACCTCAGCCTCACCCTGCGCGCCGTCGCCGACGCCCTCCAGGCGCTCGGCGACGCGCCGCTTCCGGAGACCGCCCGCACCATGGCCCGGGCCGCCGTGCTGGGCGCCCGGGGCAACTCCGGGATGATGCTCGCGCACTTCCTGCTCGGGGTGGCCGACTCCCTGGGGGACCGGGAAACCGCCGGCGCGCCCGAGATCGCGGCCGCCCTCCGGCTGGGCACCGACCGGATCTACGCCGCCCTGGACGAGCCCCGCGAGGGCACCCTCCTTACGGTGGCCCGGGAGGTGACCGAGGCGGCCGAGCGGGTGGCGGGCCACACGGCCGACCTCGCGGGGTTCATGCGCGGGATGTGGCGCGACGGGGAGGCCTCCCTGGCCCGCACCCCGACCCTGCTGGAGACGCTCCGGGAGGCGGGGGTGGTGGACGCCGGCGGGAAGGGCTTCGTCCGGATGCTGGAGGGGATGGTGCGCTTCATCGAGGGCGACCCCATCCTCCCGGCGGCCGCGTTCGGCGCGGGAGACGGGTTGAGCCCGGCGGCCCTCGTGGAGGTGGCCGCCGAGCGCGATTACCAGTACTGCACCGAGGCGGTGGTGCGCGGCGATGCCCTGCCGCCGGCCAACGAGGTGCGGGCCCGGCTGCACGACTTCGGCGGCTCGGTGGTGGTGGTGGCGGCCGGGGACATCCTCAAGCTGCACGTGCACACCGACGCCCCCGACGCGGTGTTCACCGCGGCCAGCGGCTGGGGCACGGTGGTCTCGACCAAGGCCGACGACATGCGGGCCCAGCACCGGGAACTCAAGCACCTCTCCCGCCGGCCCGTGGCCGTGGTGACCGACAGCGCGGCCGACCTCGACGATCGGATCCTCGACCGGCACGCCATCGCGATGGTGCCGCTCCAGGTGATCTTCGGCGACCGGGTGCTGAAGGACCGGGTGGAGCTTCGACCCGAGGCGTTCTACGCCAGGCTGCGGGAGGCGACCGACCCCCCGACCACCTCCCAGCCGACCCAGGCCGACTTCGTGAAGGTCTTCCGCTCGGCGGCGGAGGAAGGCGACACGGTGCTGGCCGTCCTGCTTTCCAGCCGGCTGAGCGGCACCTTCCAGGCGGGGGTCGCCGCGGCGCGGGCCGCGGGGCTTTCGCAGGTCCGCTTCGTGGACGGCGGATCGACCTCGCTGGGGACGGGGATGCTGGCCCTCCGCGCGGCGGAACTCGCCGAGTCGGGCTGGCCGGCCCACGAGATCGTGCACGAGCTGGAGCGGATCCGCCGGCAGTCCGGGGTCTTCCTGACGGTGGACCGGTACGACTCGCTCCTGCGGTCGGGCCGGGTCACCCGGGGCAAGGCCTTCCTGGCGGGGATGCTCGACGTGAAGCCGATCCTGACCCTCGACGCCGAGGGGAGGGTGGTCCCCGTGGACCGGGCGCGCGGGCGGGAGGCGCTGCTGCGGCGGGTGCTGGCCCGGCTCGACCGACGGCTGACGCCCCGGCCCCGGGTGGTGCGGTTCGGCATCGCCCACGCCGACGCTCCGGACGTGGCCGAGCGGGTCCGGTCCGCGCTGCTTTCCGCCTATCGCCCGCGGGACTGCTTCGTCGCGCTGGCGACCGGCGCGCTGGCCACCCATGTGGGGCCCGGCGCCTGGGCGCTATTCTACCAGGTGGAAGACGGCACCCCGACCCGGCTGGGGCGTGACTGAGCGACGGCTTCCCCGGGCGGTGCGCTGGGCGGTCGAGGCGGTCGAGGACCGCAAGGGCGACCAGATCGCCCTGCTGGACCTGCGCGGGGTGAACGATGCCACCGATTTCTTCCTGATCGCCTCGGGCACCTCGGACGCCCACGTGCGGGGGCTGAGCGAGGGGGTGGTGGCGGGCCTGGCGCGCCACGGTGTGCATCCTCACCACGTGGAGGGCGTCACCGGGGGGCGATGGGTCCTGATCGACTTCGTGGACTTCGTGGTACACCTGTTCCACCCGGAGGCCCGCGCTTTCTATCAGCTGGAGCGCCTCTGGGGCGACGCCCCCGTGGTGGCACGGGAACCGGTCGGGCAGCGGAAAGGACGGACGGCATGAGACGGCAGGTGTTCGGATGGGCCCTGGTGGCACTGGTCGCCCTGCCCGCGGTGGCCGAGGCGCAGTACTTCGGCCGGAACCGGGTGCAGTACGCCAAGTTCGATTTCAAGATCATCCAGACCCAGCACTTCGACGTCCATTACTACGACCGCGAGTATCTCGCGGCCATGGACGTGGCCCGGATGGCGGAGCGGGCCTACCAGCGGCTGGCCAAGATCCTCGACCACGAGTTCGAGGAGCGCAAGCCGATCATCCTCTACGCCTCCCACTCCGAGTTCCAGCAGACCAACCTGGCCGGGGGCGAGGTGGACGAGGGCACCGGCGGGTTCACCGACTTCCTGCTGCATCGCAACACCTTCCCGCTGACCGGCTCGTACGAGGAGACGGAGCACGTCCTGCAGCACGAGATGGTGCACCAGTTCCAGTTCGACATCTGGTCCCGCGGCCGCGGCCCGGGCGGGATGGCCGGCATCCTGGCGGTGAACGCCCCGCTCTGGTGGGGCGAGGGGATGGCCGAGTACCTCTCCCTGGGTCCCGTCAACGCCAACACCGCCATGTGGCTCCGGGACGCGGCCCTGGAGGGCGAGCTGCCCTCGGCCCGTGAGTTCACCCGGATCTTCCCCTACCGGTTCGGCCACGCCCTGGTGGCGTACATCGGACAGCGCTGGGGCGACGAATCCATCGGCGCGATCACCAAGGCTGCCCGCGGCGCCAACATCGAGATCGCGGTCCGCCGGGTCACCGGCCTGTCGTTCGACCAGCTGGTGAACCAGTGGCGCGACGCGGTGCAGAAGCAGTACCTCCCCGAGATCGGGGACCGGGTCAAGGCCCGCACCATGGCGACGCCGCTCCTCACCAAGGAGAACTCGGACGGCACCTGGCACCTGGCCCCCGCGCTGTCGCCGGACGGCTCCCTGGTCGCCTACTTCAGCGAGAAGGACTTCTACTTCGTCGACCTGTACCTGGCCGACGGGAACACCGGGAAGCCGATTCGCCGCCTGCTGGAGAGTTCCTACAGCTCCAATTACGAGACCTACCGGTTCATCTACTCCTCGGCCAGCTGGTCGCCCGACGGCCAGCGGCTGGCGTTCGCGGCGAAGCGCGAGGGCCGTGACGACCTGGTCATCATCGACCCCCGGCGCAACAAGGAAGTGCGCCGGATCCGGCTGCCGTCGATCGACGGGATCACCACCCCGGCCTGGAGCCCCGACGGCCGCCAGCTCGTCTTCTCGGGCCTCACCGGCGGGGTCTCCGATCTCTGGGTGGTCGGCGCCGACGGCACCGGCCTGCGGCGGCTCACCGACGACCGGTTCGCCGACCTGCACCCGGTCTGGTCGCCGGACGGCCGGACCATCGCCTTCACCACCGACCGGGGCCCCCGCGCCGACTTCGACCGGCTGCTGTGGGAGAACTACCGCATCGCGTTCTACGACCTGGCCAGCGACCGGGTCGAGGTGCTGCCCGCGATGGACGAGGGCAAGAACGTGAGCCCGCAGTGGGCCCCCGACGGCCAGACGGTCGCCTTCGTGTCCGACCGGACCGGGGTGAACAACATCTTCCTGTACGACGTGACCGACCGGGAGCTGTACCAGATCACCGACTTCTACACCGGGGTCCAGGGGATCACCCCGCTGAGCCCGGTGCTGTCCTGGTCGGCCGGGTCGGACCGCCTGGCCTTCGTCTATTTCGAGCAGGGCAAGTACGACGTCTACTCGGTCAGCAGCCCGGCCCTGCTCAAGAAGGAGCCGTACCGCCGGCGCCCCTCGCCGGCGCTCATCGCCGGAACGCCGGGCGCCGCCCCCGGGGCGGGGGCCGCCGTCGGGCGGCCGGCGCCCGCCACCCCCGCGGCCCGCGCCCCGGCCCCCTCCTACGTGCTGGGCGGGGCCTCGCTCTACCGGGACCGTGACGGGCTGCGGCCCTCGGAGTCCCTGGAGGGCGTGCCGGACTCGCTGCGCGGCCCGGACCCGGTGTCGATCGCCCGGATCCTCGATTCCACCGGCTTCGTCATTCCCGACACCAGCGAGTTCCTGGTGCGGGACTACAAGGTCAAGTTCCAGCCGGAGTACGTGAGCCAGCCGACGATCGGGTACGCACGCGACAACTTCGGCCGCTCGGTGTACGGCGCCACCACGGTGGTGCTGGGGGACATGCTGGGCAACCACAAGCTCATCTTCGGGGCCGCCCTGAACGGCCGCCTGGAGGAGACCGCCCTGGCCGCCCAGTACGTCAACCTGGCCAGCCGGTGGAACTGGACCGCGGGGCTCACCCAGGAGCCCTATTACACCTACGCGGGCAGCGGCGCGATCCCGGGGGCCAACGAGAACGAGGCCATCTACATCGACCAGTTCCGGCGGCTCATCTACCGCGCGGGGTACGCCTCGGTCTTCTACCCCATGAACCGGTTCCGCCGGGTGGAGTTCGGGCTGGAGGCGGTCAACGTGCAGGACGACCTGCTGCAGCTCCGGACCCCGTTCGACCTGCGCACCGGCCGGATCATCGAGGTGACCCGGCAGCAGACCCTGTCCCTGGGCAGCCACAACTACGTGATGCCGTCGGTGGCCCTGGTGTTCGACAACTCGCTCTCCGGCTGGGTCGGGCCCTTCATCGGCCGCCGGTCCCGGTTCGAGGTGGCCCAGGCCTTCGGCAGCTGGCAGTTCACCCAGGGCACCGCCGACTACCGTCGCTACGACAAGCTGGCGGGACCGCTGGTGGCCGCCACCCGGATCTTCTACTTCGGCCGCTCCGGACGGGATGCCGAGCAGTTCCAGTTCTTCGGCGGCAACACCGAGCTGGTGCGCGGGCACACCTGGGGGTCGTACGACCGGCTGGAGTGCCGTCAGGTGACCGACGCCCTGGCGGGCTGCGCGGTGAACAACCTGATCGGGTCCCAGGTGGCCGTGGCGAACGTGGAGCTGCGGTTCCCCCTGCTCGACGCGTTCCTCTCGGTCCTCCCGCTTCCCCTCCCCGGGATCGAGGCGGCGCTGTTCTACGACATCGGGCTGGTGTGGGACAACGAGTCCACCATCAAGTGGTCGCGGGACCCCGGCGACCCGTTCGTCGAGCTCCCGTCGGGCTTCCAGGGGGTGAACCAGGGCCGGGAAGTCCGCACCCCCGTGCGGGCCTACGGTGCGTCCATCCGCTGGAACCTGCTCGGCTTCCTGCCCATGCGGCTCGACTACAGCAAGCCGGTCGGACGCCCGGGGCTGAGCCACCTGTGGACCCTGAGCCTGGGTCCGACCTTCTGATCGGGCGGGGCCTCCCGTACGCCCTGGGGCTGGCCGGGACGCTCGTCGCCGCGTGCGCCGGCGAGCCCCCGGCACCCC
>JBFILX010000034.1:0-15622 GCA_041612035.1 Gemmatimonadales bacterium
CCCGAGACCGTACCGCTGGCCAGCAGGTCGCCCGGGCGCAGGTTGCATCCGTTGCTGGCGTGGTGGGCCACCAGCTGGGCGGGGGTCCAGTACATGTCGCGGAATGCGGCCCGGCTGAGTCGCACCGGACCCTGCCCGGCTGCGCGCATCGCCGCGCTCTCGAGCCATACCTCGAGCATGAGGTCGACCGCGCCCTCCGCCTGGTCCGCCGGGTCCTGCAGGTAGGGAAGCGGCTCGGGGTCACCGGCCGATCGCGCCGCCGCCGGGACCCGGAAGGGGGCGAGCGCCGCCGCGGTCACGATCCAGGGCGCGACCGTGGTGGCGAAGCTCTTCGACAGGAACGGCCCCAGCGGCTGGTACTCCCATTTCTGGATGTCCCGCGCCGACCAGTCGTTCACCAGGCAGTAGCCGAAGATCTGCCGGGCCGCCCGGGCGATGGGGACCGGCGAGCCGAGCGGGTTCCCCGCCCCGATCACCAGGCCGACCTCGCACTCGTAGTCGAGCAGCCGGCTCGGGCCGAACCCCGGCCGTTCCTGCTGGTCATCCTTGAGCTGGCCCTGCGGCCGCACCACCGGGGTGCCGCTCACCACGCAGGAGGACGCGCGCCCGTGATAGCCGATGGGAACGTGCTTGTAGTTGGGGAGCAGGGGCTGATCGGGCCGGAACATGCTCCCCACGTTGGTGGCGTGGTGGATCGAGGCGTAGAAGTCGGTGAAGTCTCCGACGTGGCAAGGCAGCACCATCTGCACGCCGGCCGCGTCGGGCACCATGTCCGGGTCGGGCCGGGTCGGGGCGTCGGCCCGCAGCAGGTCGCTCGCCGCCCGCCGGACCGGCGGCCAGGCCTCATGACCGAGGGCCAGCAGCGGGTTGAGCACGGGCGCCAGCAGGGCATCCCGGATCGCCGGGGCCAGGCCCGCCATGAGGCCCGAGGCCACCGCGGCGTGGAGGTCGAGCACCCGGTCGCCGATGGCGACCCCGAGCCGGCTGGTCTCCTCGCCCGGTCGCCGGAAGGCACCGAACGGGAGGTTCTGGATCGGGAAGTCGGCCCCGGTCCGGTTGGCCGACTCGACCCAGGAGCGGAGGATCGGATCCAGCGTCGGATCGACCGTGTGGCTCATGCCGTCGCCAGCTCCCGCAGCTCGTCCACCGGCTCCCGGAAGGAGCAGGAGCCGAACCCCCTGAGTCCCCGTCGCCTGAGTTCCTGCATCGCCTCCGGTCGCAGGGCGTGGCCGCGCCAGGCCACGCGCCTGGGGCCGACCTCGAACGCGGTGGGGTCCTCCTCGACCAGCACCGCCCGCGGGTCGTCCCACCGGGCGGCGAGCGCCGCGGCGGTGAGGAAGACGTTCAGGTACCCGTACATGAGCGCCCGCGGGGCACCGGGCGCATAGCTCACCGGGTACCAGCCGCGCACCGGATGGTGTAGCCCCGCCGTGCACTTGAAGGGCAGCCCGGCCGCGACCGCGTGGACAGGCCGCGCAGCAGATCGTCGGGATCCGGGAACAGCTCCGCCGTGAGTCCGCCGGTCCGGAACTTCACGCCCGCCCCGGCTCGGTGCAGCGTCGCGATGGCCTCCGAGGGATCGGGGGCGAGCGGCACTTCGACGAACCGCTCCCAGCGGTCGGGGAGCCGCGCGAGGAGCCGGGGGATCTCGCCCGGCCCGCCGGCCCGGACCTCGATCGCCTCGATGCGGACGCGGGACGCCAGCTCCGGGGCCGCGAACCCGTCGAGCGGGGCGAGGTCGGCCTCGAGGTCCCCCGAGCCCACGACGCTCAGGGGCCAGGGAGCGCCGTCGGGATCGGACGGAAGCGCCGCGGCCAGCTCCTCGAGGCGTGACGCGGTCACGACGAAGCGGCCCAGCGCCCAGGCGTCCGGTCCGCGACGATGCTCCGCATAGCGCTCGACCGCGTCCGGCATCGGTCGCGCGGCCGGCGGGAACAGGCCGGCATAGTCGATGGCGTGCCCCAGCAGCACGCGGCGAAGATCCATGGACCGGTAAGATAAGGGCCGTCGGCCGGGCCACCGCCCTACTCCTCGGGCTCGTCCTCCCGCACCGGGTTGGCCGCCTTGAGCCACCGGATCCGGCTGATGAGGTCGTCGCGCCAGAGCCGCTGCTCCTCGGGCGACACCCCGCCGCTCATGGCGGCGGCGGCGCGGGCGAGCCGCGCGGCCAGTTCCGGGGTCAGCGCCGGCGGGGGGCCTCCGTCGGCCCATCGGGCCCGCAGCCACTCGGCCCCGTCGAGCCACTCCCCCAGCCCGCCGTCGGCGTCGGCCTGGGCCTGGCCCCAGGGCCCCAGCAGGGCCCACCGCAGGCCGAGCCCGTCGTACACCAGAGCCTCGACCGTGGTCAGGTCCGCCACCTCCTGTTCGACCAGCCGGGCCGCCTCCGCCAGCAGCGCGGCTTCCAGCCGGTCGGCGGCGAGCCCCGGGACGAAGCGCTTCAGAACGACCGGGTGCTGGCCGACCCGGGAGAGGAACCGGACGGTGCGGCGTACCACGGCGGGGTCGGTTTCGGGCCCCGGACAGACCTCCACGGCCGGCACGGTGTGGGGCAGCCGGAGCGCGTGGGCGAGCAGCGCACGACGCCGGCCGGGGAGGTCGGCGGTGATGGCCGCGATGTCGAACCGGGCGGTGCTGCTCGCCAGGATGGTGCGCTCGGGACAGTGCCGGTCCAGCCGGGCGAAGAGGTCCTGCTTGGGACGCAGCTCGTCGGGGGCGCACTCCTGGACGTAGGAGACGTCCGCCACCGTCTCCTCGAGCGTCGCGCACCGGGTGACCAGCTCCCGCTGGCTCCGCGCGGCCGCCTTCCGGAGCCCCTGCCGCTTGCGGGCCACCTTGAGGTCGGCCTTCAGCCAGGCCCGGGCCTCGTCCATCGCGGCCGGGTCCGGATCCCAGATCCGGGTCTCGTAGCCGGCCCGGGTGAAGACCCGCACCCAGGACCGCCCCACCGTGCCGGTCCCGACCACCGCAATGGTGTGGCGCCGGGTCGGGGGAACCATCGGCTAGCCCGCCGGGTCGGGCGGGACGATCGCGTCGGCCTCGATCTCCACCAGCATCTCGGGCGCGATCAGCCGGCTGACCTCGACCATCGCGGTCGCCGGGCGGATGGCACCGAAGACCTCGCCGTGCGCGGTGGCCACCGCCTCCCACCGGGTGATGTCGGTGACGTAGATCCTGGTGCGCACCACGTGCTCGAAGCCGGCGCCCACCTTGGCCAGGGCGGCCCGCAGGTTGGCCAGGGTCTGCACCGTCTGCGCCCCCGGGTCGCCGGGGGCCACCACCCGGCCGTCGGCGTCGGTGGCCGTGGTGCCCGACACGAAGACGAAGGGCCCGACCCGCACCACGCGGGAATACCCCGCGATCGGCTCCCAGGGGGTGCCGCTGCCCGCCTGGCGCCGCGCCCAGCCGGTCATGCCGCCACCCCGGCCGCCCCCCGGGCCTCGCGGGATCTGATCATCCTGCCTCCTTGGGGAACCGGTTGAGCCGGAACATCGACAGGTCGTGGCGCGGCGCCCGATCGGTCACCAGGTCCGCGAGGATCTCCCCGACGACGGGCGCGAACTTGAAGCCGTGCCCCGAGCAGGGGCTCGCGAGCACCACGCCGAGCGCCTCGGGGTGCCGGTCGATGATGAAGTGCTCGTCGGGGGTGTTGGTGTACAGGCACACCCGCGCGTCCGAGATGATCCGCCCCAGGTCGGGGAGCGCACCGCCCGCGAAGGCCAGGAGCTCCCGCGCCTCGTCCTGCCCCACCTGGCGATTCACCCGGTCCGGGGTGGTCGACTCCCCGCCGTGGTGGCGGGCCAGCTTCACCCCCGAGCCCAGGTCGGGGAAGCCATAGTACATCGGGCCGTCCCGGGTCTCCCAGAGCCAGACCGGGCAGCGGTCGGGGGTGAGCGGGGCGGTACCCCGCCGCGGCTCGAGCCAGAACATGACCTGGCGGGCCACCGTGAGCGGCAGCCGGACGCCGGGCAGGTCGCCCATCATCCACGCGCCCGCCGAGAGGATGAGCCGGTCGGCGTGGTATTCGTCGTTGATGGTGCGGATGGTCACCCGGCCTCCCGCCGCGCTCCATCCCAGGACGGGTTCGTCGAGCCGCAGGCTGACCCCGTGGCGCTGGGCCTCGCCGAGCATCGCCGAGATGCAGTCCTCCGGCATCAGGACCCCGGCCCGCGGCTCCACCACGCCCACCAGGCCGTCCTCCGGCTTGAGCGCGTACCGGGCACGGACCTCCGCGGCCGACAGGACCTCGTGGGACACGTCGTGCGCCCCGGCGCTCGCAAGCGCCCCCCGCACGAGGGCGCCGGTCTCCGGTCCGATCACCAGGCCGCCGGTGGGCCGCAGCAGCGGCCGCACGCTCCGCTGCTCCAGCTCCCGCCAGAGTTCGTAGGCCCGCCGCACCAGCGGCACGTAGAACGGCGCCTCCCAGTAGGCCTCGCGGATGATCCGGCTGCGGCCGGTGGAGCTGCCCATGGCATGCGGGGGCCGGAAGCGGTCGAACCCGACCACCCGACGGCCCCGGGCGGCCACCTGCCATGCCGCCGCGGCGCCCATGGCACCGAGGCCCACGATGGCCACGTCGAACCGGGGTTTCATGATCGTCGCGCCGGGGCGGCCAGCGCCCGGCGGAGCGCGGCGATGGTCGCCGGGGTGGTCCGGCAGCACCCGCCGATCAGGCGGGCGCCCAGGTCGTACCAGGTGACGGGGTCGAGACGGTCCTGCGGATCGCCGACCCAGGCACGACGCCCGGGGTGCCACCGCTCGCCGCTGTTGGGGTAGCAGACCAGGGGCAGGTCGGTGGCCTCGCGGCACGCGCGCAGGGCGTCCGCCACCAGGTCGGGCGGCACGCAGTTGATCCCGACGGCGAGCACCAGCGGATGCCGGGCCACGACGCGCACCGCCTCCCTGAGCGACTCGCCCCCGGCCAGGGTCCGGGCGTCCCGGCAGGAGAAGCTCACCCAGGCCGGCACCGTCCCCGCCCGGGCGAGCAGGTCGAGCACGAGGTCCACCTCGCCCAGGACGGGCATCGTCTCCAGGGCGAACAGGTCGACCCCCGCCTCCGACAGCGCTTCGATCCGGGGACGATGGAACTCGGTGAGGCGGGCGGGAGAGATATCGTACCCGCCCCGGTACTCCGACCCGTCCGCCAGCGCGGCCCCCCGTGGCCCGAGGGAGCCCGCCACCAGCGGGACGGGCCCGCCCGTCCGGTCGCCGGCCGAACGGGCCAGCCGGACGCTCGACCGCATGGCCGCGAGCGCCGCCTCCCGGTCGAGGCCGCGGGTCGCGAACCCTTCCACGCTCGCCTGGTAGGAGGCGGTCGTGACGACGTCGGCCCCGGCCCGCACGTAGTCGGCGTGCACCTCGGCGATCAGCGCCGGCCGGTCCAGCAGGACGCCCGCCGACCAGAGGGCATCGTCCAGCCGCGCACCGCGCCGCTCCAGTTCGGTGGCCAGTCCTCCGTCCAGCACGACCACCCCGTGTCCCCGCAGGACGGGGGCGAGTGGGTCAGGGCTGGAGGTCCGGTTGCGCATGCGCGGTCCGAGGTCGGGAATCATACACTACCAGCGGGCGTGCTCCCCGGCAAACCCGCCGCCCCGGCCCGGCAGGTTACGGTCGAAGCATCCGCGCGGGAATCGGGGTGTCCGGGGTCTCCCCCTGCCAGAAGATGGTGACCACCCACCATCGGGTCCCGTCGTGGAAGAGCTGGAAGCTGTTCACGCCCCGCGCGAACGGCTCGGGATCGGCGAGGGCGCGGCGCGAGTCGTAGGCGCTCATGAGGTGGGCGATCCCGCCGTAGCGCTCCTCGACCCGGCCCAGCTCCCGTTCGAAGAACCCGTTCTCCTCGAGCCGCGGCCCGACCTGGGTGATGTACTCCTCGAGGGTGAGCACGCGGTGGCCCCGGGTGCCGTCGGGCCGGCCGCCGCTGGGGATCAGCCGGGCCCCGGGCACGAAGAGCGACCGCATTCGGTCCCAGTCCCGCGGCTGGCCGGCCGGACCCGAGATGACGTCGTAGACCGCCGCGATGAGGGCGTCGATCGTGGCCACGTCGTCGGGACGGGCCGGCGGCGGGGGCGCCTGGGCGTCGACGCGGACGGGCGCCAGCGCCAGGAGGGCCACCAGCGCGAGGATCGGGCGTCGCCCCCGGCTCATGGTCGCTCCGGCATGGCCGGCCACCACCCGTCGTCCAGGTCGCCGATCGGGCTGCCGGGGGGATTCTGCACCGTCCGGGTGGGGCGGGACGGATCGTACTCCCGGGCCAGGAAGCGTCCGATGTCGGCGGCGAGCAGGGTGCGATGGGCGCGGTCGGCCTCGGCGCCGTCGGCCGACTCCCGGGCGAACCGCAGGCCCAGCCCGTCGAGCCGGTGCGCCGCCATGGCACGCACCTGGGGCATGGTGGCGGTGGCGGCGAGTTCGATCAGGCGGTCCACCACCACCCGCTGGATGGCCCGCGAGAGCTCCGCCTCGTAGCCGTCCTGTACCGGGATCCCGACGGTCGCGGCGACGAGCCGGTCGAGCACGGACTCCAGGCTCGGCAGCGACGGATCGAGCGCGTGCTGCTGCACCAGGCGTGCGGCCCGGGCCTGGTCGAGCAGCAGGCCCACCACCAGGTCGGCCGCGCCCGCGGCCGGGGTGATGGCGTCGAACACCGGACCGGTGGTCCGGTCGAACAGCTCCCGGTGCCGGCCGTAGCCCGAGGGGCGCGGCGGGATCAGGGCCAGCAGCGGGCGCGGCATCGCGAGCACGGAAGGCCGCAGGGTGCCCAGGAGGGCGGCCAGCGCCCCCTCCTGGGCATCGGCCGCCACCGCCCGCAGGGGCTCCTGTCCGTCGCCCCGCATGGCGTAGGTGTACCACTGGCCCGCGACGAGCTTGACCGTGGCCTCGACCTGGTACCGGTGGTGGAGGTAGAGCGGAACCAGCACCTCCTCGAGGGTGGCCATCGGCATCCCGGTGCGGATCGCCGTCTCGCCGAACTGCTGCAGCGCGGCCTGCCGGACGGCCATCACCCGCACCAGCTCCTCCGCCGCGTTGACGCCGTTGTCCCACAGGTGGGCCTGGGGATGCGCGCTCCCCGTGGGCCGGGCGTCCTGGTCGGTCAGGAAGGTGAATCCCCGTTCCCGCGCCCGGGTGAGCAGGTTCTGCAGCGCCACCCGCTCGTCGGTGCCCGGCGGGAAGTCCTGGTACCCCCAGGTGATGGCCACCTTGTCCCACTCGCCGATCCCGGTGGCGTAGGCGTCCGACAGGTCGATCCGCCCGTTGGCGCCGAGCCGGACCAGCGGATGCGGATAATCCATCACCGAGGCCCGCCCCTGCGCGCTCGCCACGTAGTTGTGTGCCAGGCCCAGGGTGTGGCCGACCTCGTGGGCCGAGAGCTGCCGGATGCGCGCCAGCGCCATCGCCTCGGCCTCGGCCGACGGGGCGTCGGTCCGGCCGTAGGGCGAGAGCAGCCCCTCGGCCAGCAGGTAGTCCTGCCGTACCCGGAGCGACCCCAGCGACACGTGGCCCTTGATGATCTCCCCGGTCCGGGGATCGGTGACGCTGGCCCCGTAGCTCCACCCGCGGGTGGCCCGGTGCACCCACTGGATCACGTTGTAGCGGACGTCGAGCGGGTCCGCGGTGTCGGGCAGGATCTCCACCCGGAAGGCGTTGCGGTAGCCGGCCGCCTCGAACGCCTGGTCCCACCACCGCGCCCCGTCCAGCAGCGCGCTGCGCACCGGCTCCGGCACCCCCGGATCGAGGTAGTAGACGATCGGCGCCACCGGATCGCTCACGGCCGCCGCGGGGTCGCGCTTGGCCAGCCGGTGCCGAGAGATGAACCGTTGGGTGAGCGGCGCGGTGATGGGAGACGTGTAGTCGGCGTAGCTGATGCCGGAGTATCCGGCCCGGGGATCGTGGGCGCGCGGCGTGTAGCCCGGCGGGGGCAGCTGGACGAAACTGTGCCGCTGCCGCACCGTGATCGCCTCCGGCGTGGGCACCACGTCGCGCACCCAGTTGCCCGGCTGGTCGCCGGTGAAGGTAAGGGTGACCTCGACCTCCGAATTGCGCGGGAAGGCCCGGGTCCGCGGGAGGTAGACCGCGCTCCGGGCCGGGTCGAGCCGATACGTCCCCTGCCGGGTCCGCTGCAGCGTTCCGATCACCCCGTGCGCGTCGCGGAGCACGAAGTCGGTGGCATCCACCAGGACCCGTCCGTTGCCCTCGGCCTCGACCCGGAACCCCCAGAGCACGGAGGCCGCGAACGACTCCTCCACCGCGCGGCGCTCCGCGGCGCTCCCGGACACGGCCCGGTACCGCTGGTTCGGTTCGGTCAGCAGCACCCGGGGGCCCACCCGCTGGAAGCGCACGATCCGCTCTCCGCCGAGCTGGCCCCGGTCGAGGCCGATGTCGTTCGACCCGATCCCCGCCGGCAGGGAGACCACATACAGCAGATCCCGCTCGAACGGGGTCACCTCGAGGAAGATCTTCCCGGTCGAGGCCTCCCAGTACACCGGGACGAACCCGTCCATCCGCTGCATCCCCCGGGTGCGCTCGCCGATATCGGGCGGGGCTCCCTGACCGAGCAGCCCGACCCACGGGATGAGGAGACCGACGAGCAGGAGGAGACCGCGGAGGTTCCGCATGGGGCACGACTCCGTGAAGGAACGGCGGGACGGCGGGGCGTCAGTCAGGATCGGGGTCCCGCGCGGGGTCGCCCGGCTCGGCCTCGGCCAGCCGGGCCGCGATCCGCGAGGCGAGGCCCTCGGGGACGGTGATGCGGCGGAGGGTCCGGCGCAGGGCGTCGAGCACGGAGGTCTCGAACGCGAACTCGCGGGCGCACCGGGCGCACAGCGCCAGGTGGGCCTCCACCCGCTCCCGGTCCTCGGGGACGAGTTCCCGGTCGGCGAAATCGCCCAGCCGGTCGAACGCCTCCTGGCAGGTGAGTGGCGACAGGTCGCTCATGCGTCGTCCCCGGCCGAGGCCACGATGCCCCGTTCCACCGCGAGGGCCCAGAGCGCGGTCTGCAAGGTGCGCCGGGCGCGATGCAGCCGCGAGCGGACGGTGCCCACGGGGATCTCCATCACCTCGGCGATCTCCTGGTACGAGAAGTCCTGCATGAAGTAGAGCGTGGCCACTTCCCGGAAATCGTCGGGGAGCGCGTCCAGCGCCGCGGTGATCGCCTCCACGTCCAGCTGCCCGAAGACGGCGGCCGCGGGGTCGCGCACCTGCTGGAGCCCGGCGGCCTCCGCCCGGTCGAGCAGGTGGCGGTCGGGCGTCTGGTCCACGTCCAGCGCGACGCCGCGGCGGCGCGAGCGCCGATAGAGGCTGTAGAAGCGGTTGACCAGAATGCGGAAGAACCACGCCTTGAAGTTGCTGCCCCGGCGGAACGCGTCGAAGCCCCTGAGGGCCAGGAGCGAGGCGTCCTGCAGCAGGTCCTCGGCATCGGACGGATCACCGGTGAGCCGGAGGGCCGTCCCGTAGGCCTGGTCCAGCACGGGACCCAGCAGCCGCTCGAATGCGGCCGTGGAAGTATGTTCGGCTGGGGGGACCTTGGACATGCCCCTGCTCCCCGGGTGGCAGACGTCCGCTCCGTCACGAGCCCGAGGGCCCGGCGCCGAGAGAGTAGCGCGTGCCGGAGGGGCGACGCAAGCATCAGAGGCTGGGGCTGGTGATCATCGCGGTCACTCGGGTGTCAGGAGGGGAACGCCGGCGGGCCGTTCCCGGTTCCCCGCTCCGCCGGCCCCGGGGAATCTTTCGCCGCCGCCCGGCGTTCTGTCCTGCACGGACCACCCACCCGCGCCCGCTGGAGGCAGCATGGCCGAACAGACCGCCACCTGGGCCGTCCGGCTCATCGGGTTCTACCTGGTGATCGGGCTGGGCTTCGCGCTGGGCTTCGCCTGGCGGGGTGCCGGGCGGCTCGACCCGGCGGCGCGAACCGGCACGCCGGGGTTCCGTCTCCTCCTGCTGCCCGGCGCCACCCTGCTCTGGCCCTGGCTGGGGCATCGGCTCCTGGAGGCGCGGAAGCCCCGGCCGTGATCCGACCGCTCCGTCGTCTCCACCTCTGGCTCTGGACCGGCCTCGCCGGCGTGCTGGCCGTCGGGCTCGTCACCGCGCTTGGCCCCACGCCCCCGGGAGTGGCGCGGGCCGACCGCACGGTCGAACCGGTGCGCGGGGCCATCGCCGTGGCGGCCTGGCCGGTGGACGGCGACACCCTGTACCTCACGGTGCTCGAAGGCTCCGGCGCCGTCGCCATCGGCCGGTGGACCGTCTCGGCCGGCGCCCGGTGGCCCGACGCGGTCCTGTACTGGCATCCGGGGGCGCCCGCCCCGACCCTGCCGGATGACGCGCAGCGGGTGGTGACGGTCGGCGTCGACGTCCCCGCGGTCGCGCCGCTGCCGGGACCCGGGGGCGCCTTTCACCTGGTCAGCCTGGCCTGGGGACGGCAGCTCGGCGCCTGGCCCTCGCCCATCCCACCGGTCGCGAGGCGCCCGTGAGCGTCGCGTACCGGGCCGTCAACTGGAACCGCCAGAAACGGCGGTACGATGCCGTCGTCGTCGGGGGCTCGCTGCTCTTCCTCGCGGCGTTCGTGGCGGTTTCGCTGGCCCGTCCCGACGCGACGGTGGAGACCGCGCTCATCCGCGGGCTCGGCGCACTCGCCTTCACGCTGCTGCACGTCATCCTCTGCATCGGCCCCCTCACGCGCCTCGACACGCGGTTCCTCCCCCTGCTCTACAACCGGCGGCACCTCGGCGTCACCATGGCCCTGATCGGGGTCGCGCACGCGACCTTCGCCACGCTGCAGTACCACGGCGGCGGGAGCGTGTCGCCGCTCGTCAGCCTCCTCACCGAGGCGCCGGCCACGGGATATCCCGCGCCGTTCCCCTTCGAGCTGCTGGCCGTGCCAGCCCTGGTCGTGCTCCTGCTCATGGCGGCGACCAGCCACGACTTCTGGCTGTCGGTGCTGACGCCCCCGGTCTGGAAGGCCCTGCACATGGGGGTGTACCTCGCCTACGCCCTCCTGGTCATGCACGTCGCCCTGGGGATCCTGCAGGCCGAGCCGACCACCGCGGGACGGCTCCTGCTGGTGGGGGGCGTGGCGCTGGTGGCCGGCCTGCACCTGGCCGCCGGGTGGCGGGAGCGCCGCCGCGATGCCGCCGCGCCCGCCCCCGCGGACGGGTGGGTGGACGTCTGTGCGCTGGAGGAACTGGTCGAGGATCGCGGGCGAGCGGTGGTGATCGGGGGCGAACGGGTGGCGGTCTTCCGGCACGTTGGCGGTGTCTCCGCGCTCTCCGGGATCTGCCGACACCAGAACGGCCCCCTGGCCGAGGGCCGGATCATCGACGGGTGCGTCACCTGCCCGTGGCATGGATACCAGTACTACCCGGACAGCGGCCGATCACCGCCCCCGTTCGACGATCGCCTCGAGACCTACCGGGTCCGGATCCGGGCCGGCCGGGTCGAGGTGGCGTCCTCCCCCCACGCCCCGGGGACCAGGCTGGAGCCGGCGAGGATCCCGTGACCGGTCACGACGACTTCTACGTCGGCTACCAGCCCGACGCCCCGCCCACCCTGGGGCGGTGGCTGGCGCGAGCCGTCACCGCCGTCCTGGCGGTGGGGCTGGCGGTGGCGCTGCTCCTGGCGCTGGGGCAGCGGCCGCCGGAGCCGGTCGTATTCGAGTTCGGCACGGTCCGGACCCTGGAGGGGACCCTGGTGGAGCGGCCCTGGCCGGGCCTGCTGGTCGCCCCGCGGGACGGATCGGCCGACGCCTCCTTCTACCTGCTGGCCGGCCCGCTCAAGCAGGGGGCCGACACGCTGGTCGCGGGGTGGGACGGTACGGTGGCCGCGCTCGAGGGCACCCTCATCTTCCGTGGTCCGTACTCCATGCTGGAGATGGCCGCCCCCCCCCGTCGTCTGGCGGCGGCCCCGGCGATGCCGCAACTTCGGTGGGACGACCACGGCCACGCCGAACTGGCCGGGGAGATCGTGGACGGCAAGTGCCACCTCGGGGCCATGAACCCGGGCCAGGGGATCACGCACCGCGCCTGCGCCATTCGCTGTCTGCGGGAGGGCCTGCCGGCGCTGCTGGCCCTGCCGGATGGTCGGGTCATCCTGCTCCGGGTGGGCGACGCTCCCGCCACGGACGCCGTCCTGGCCTGGGTCGGGGTGCCGGTGCGGGTGGCCGGGCGCCTGGCCCGCGCCGGCGCCTGGGAGGCGCTCGATCTCGATCCCGGTTCTCTCACCCTGGACACGCCATGACCCAGCACGATACCGCCACCCGGGTTCCGCCTGCCGGCAGCGACGCCGCCCGCTGTCCGGTGCAGGCCGACGCCCTGCCGCCGGATGGCCCCGAAGCGGGGAACTACGCGGTGCGGTTCGCGCGGACCCCGGCGCAGCTGGACGAGGTGCTGCGGGTGCGGTACCGGATCTTCAACCTCGAACTGGGGGAAGGGCTCGAGGAGTCGCACCACACCGGGCGGGACGAGGACGAGCTCGACTGGCGGTTTCACCATCTCCTGATCGTCGATCGCCGGCGCCACGAGGTGGTGGGGACCTACCGGATGCAGACCCCGGAGATGGCCGAGCGGTTCGGGGGGTACTACACGGCGACCCTGTTCCAGCTCGAGGGCCTTCCCGCGTCCATCCTGCAGGACAGCGTGGAGATCGGACGCGCCTGCGTGGCTCGCGAGCACCGCAACGGGCGCGTGCTCCACCTGCTGTGGCGGGGACTGGCGGCCTACCTGCGGCACAACGGCAAGCACGGGCTCTTCGGCTGCTGCTCGCTGACCTCCCAGGACCCGGCCCTCGGTCTGGCCACCGCGCAGGAGCTGGAGCGGCTGGGGCAGGTGCACGACGGCTTCTCGGTGGCGCCGCGGCCGGAGGCCGCCTGCCTGGTCCCGGCGGGTGCCGCGCTTCCCGCGGCCCACATTCCGGCCCTCTTCCAGGCGTACCTCAACCTGGGCGCCAAGGCCTGCAGTTCCCCCGCGATCGATCGCCGGTTCCAGACGATCGACTTCCTGGTCCTGCTGCGGACCGGGGACCTCGACCCGCGGGTGTACCGGTCCTTCTTCGAGTGAGCCGCATGCCGTTCGCTGCCCGGGTCCGGCTCACCGCCCGCCTCGCCGCGCTCGGGGCGTGGACGCTCGTGAGCTACGCCATCTGGTTCCCGGGGGCGCTGGTCACGCTGGTCTCGGGGCGGGCCTCCCGCTGGTGGAACGAACTCGCGGTGCGGTGGTGGAGCCGCGGGCTCCTGGCGGGCATGGGCCTGCGGGTCGAGACCGAGGGGCTCCCGCCGCGGAAGCCGTTCTTCCTGGTGGCCAACCACCTGAGTTACCTGGACATCCTGGTGCTCGGCTCCCGCTTCGGCGCCACCTTCATCTCCAAGCACGACCTCGCCCGCTGGCCGGTGCTGGGGCACCTGGCGCGGATCACCGGCACCATCTTCATCGACCGGACGGTCAAGCGTGACGCCGTGCGCGTCCTGGGCGAGATCGACCGGGCCATGGAGCAGGGCGCTGGAGTGGTCCTCTTCCCCGAGGGCACCAGCTCCCCCGGCGACCGGGTCTACCCGCTGAAGCCCGCCCTGCTGGAGTGGGCGGCGCAGCGGGGGTTCCCGGTGCACGCCGCCACGCTGCGCTACGCCACGGGTGACCCGGAGAACCCGGCCCGCGACGCGGTCTGCTGGTGGGGCGACATGAGCTTCGCCCCGCACGCGCTCCATCTGCTCAGCCTGCAGCAGGTCGTGGCCCGGCTCCGCTTCGATCCCCAGCCGGTGGTCGAACGGGACCGGGCGCGGCTGGCCGGCCGGCTGACCGACACGCTCGAACGCGGGCTCCTCGCCCTGCCCGCCACGGAAGGAACGGCTTGATGACCCCCACGCCCCTCACCGGGAACCTCGACCTGCTGCGGCAGGCCGTCGCCCTGCTCGACCGTCTCGACGACGCCACCTACGCCGCGGACCATCTGGGCCGGAGCTCGGTCGGCGCCCAGCTCCGGCACGTGCTCGATCACTACCGGGTCTTCCTGGACGGGCTGCCGCATGGTGCGGTGGACTACGACGCCCGGTCCCGGGACCCGGTCCTGGAGCAGGAGACCGCGGCGGCGAACCGCCACGCCGAGGGCGTCCTGCAGGCGCTGTCGGCCCTGAACCCGGCGGCGATGGCGGCCCCGCTGCGGGTGCACAGCTCCACGTCGGGCCACGGGGCCGACGCCGGCTACCACCCCTCGTCGGTCGGGCGGGAGCTCCTCTTCCTGGTCAGCCACACGGTGCACCACTTCGCCATCATCCGGCTGCTGCTCGAGGCGCAGGGGGTCGACTGCCCGGCCGACTTCGGCGTGGCGCCGTCCACCCTCGCCCATCGGGCCACCGCGGGCTGATGTGCACCGTCAGCTGGCTGCGCGAGCCTGCTGGCTATCAGGTCTTCTTCAACCGGGACGAGCGGCGCACCCGGGCCCCCGGGTTGCCCCCCACCCACGGACGGACGGGGGACACGGCCTGGCTCGCCCCGCTCGACGGCGACCACCGGGGCACCTGGATCGGCGTCAGCGAGCACGGGGTGACCCTGGGCCTCCTCAACCGCTACGGGGAATCCCCCGCGGACGCGGAGCCCGACGAACCGACCAGCCGCGGTCACCTGGTGACCGCGCTGCTCGACCTGCGTGCGCTGGCCGATCTCCCGGCCCGTATCGAGGCCGCACATCCGACGCGATACCGTCCGTTCACCCTGGCGGCGTTCGCGCCGGACGCGGACGCGTGCCTTCTGGGGTGGGACGGCCGGGCGGTCACGCTGGACCGGGTGACCGGGTCCGGGCTGGTCCTGACCAGCTCGGGGCACGACCAGGCCGGCGCCGCCCGCGTGCGGACGGCGCTGTTCGCGCGGCACCGGCCCGGCGGCGGGTGGACCGCCGACGGCCTCACCGCCCTGCACCGGAGTCATGAGCCGGAACGCGGCCCCTACTCGGTCTGCATGCACCGCCCGGATGCGGCCACCGTGAGCGCGACCTGGGTCGTCGTCACCCCCGGGGCGGTCCGGCTCCGGTATCACGCCGGGCCCCCGTGCCGCACCGCGGCCGCACCGGACCTGACCCTGCCCCGAAGGCCGGGCCGCCCGGCGTGACCGGTCGACGCGGCCGGGCCCTTCGGCTCGCGGCGGCGGTCTACCTGACCGCCCTCGCCGCGTCCCACCTGGTCCGGGTCTTTCGCCCGGAGGCCGGGCCCCCGTCGCCGGGCGAGTCGGTCGTCCGCGTGCAGCCGCGGCCGGCGGGGCCACCCGCCACCACGGCGGTCCGGATCGCCTATCGCGACTACCCCGGCACCGACCCGACGGTGCCGGTCGTCGTGGTGCTGCACGGCAGCCCCGGCAGCAAGGGACAGGTGCTGCCGCTGGCCCGCGCCCTCCGGGGTCCGGGCCGGGTCATCGTGCCCGACCTGCCGGGGTTCGGGGGGTCGACCCGGCGGGTGCCGGACTACTCGATCGCGGCGCACGCCCGGTACGTCCGGGCCCTGCTCGACTCGCTGGGCGTCGCGCGGGCCCACCTGGTCGGGTACAGCATGGGCGGCGGAGTGGCCATCCTGCTCGGTGCCGACGCGCCCGACCGCGTGGCGTCGCTGGTGCTGGTGTCGTCCATCGGCGTGCAGGAGTACGAGCTCCTCGGCGAC
>JBFILX010000035.1:0-15120 GCA_041612035.1 Gemmatimonadales bacterium
CGTGGTCTTCCACGATCGACCAGGTGGAGCCGCGGGCCGGCAGGTCGGCGGTGATGTTGGTCCAGCTGCGCCCGCGGTCGGTGCTCCGGAGCCCGTAGGGCCGGTAGTCGCCCGCCGTGTGGTTGTTGAAGGTGGCGTAGACGGTGCGGTCGTCGTGGCGGGAGGCCGCCAGGTCGCTCACGTACGCGGTATCCGGCACGCCGGGGAATCGGTCCTGGCGCCGCCAGGTCTGACCGCCGTCCTCGCTCACCTGGATCAGGCCGTCGTCGGTCCCCGCGTAGAGCAGTCCCTCCGCCCGGGGGGATTCCGCCAGCGCCACGATCGCGCCGTAGAACGACGTGGAGGTGTTCTTCGCCACCGCGTCCACGCTCCAGACCCGGCCCATCATGCGCAGGGTGTTGCGGTCGATCTGGCGGGAGAGGTCCCCGCTCACCGGGCGCCAGGTGTCGCCCCGGTCGTCGCTCCGGAAGAGCCGCTGGGCCGCGAAGTAGAGCCGGGTCGGATGGTGGGGGCTGATGATCAGGGGGGAATCCCAGTTCCAGCGCAACGCGGGCTCGGTGGCGTCCTCCTGCGGCTGGATGCGGATCCGCTCCCCGGTGCGGCGGTCCATGCGGCTGAGCACGCCGTACTGGGACTGGCCGTAGACGATGTTCGGGTCGGTGGGGTCGATCTGGGGCTGGAACCCGTCGCCCCCCACCACGATGAACCAGTCCTCGTTGGCGATCCCGCGCGACTGGGTCGTGCGGGAGGGGCCGCCGATCGTGTTGTTGTCCTGGGTGCCGCCGTACACGTGGTAGAACGGCTCGGCGTGGTCGAGCGCCACCTTGTAGAACTGGGTGATCGGCAGGTTGGTGGTATAGCGCCAGGTGGCGCCCCGGTCGAAGCTCTCGTACACCCCGCCGTCGTTGCCGGTGATGAGGTGCCGGTTGTCGTCGGGGTCGATCCACAGGGCGTGGTGGTCCACGTGCCGCCGCCGGCCGGGCAGCCCGGTGAAGGTGCGGCCGCTGTCGGCCGACATCATGAGCCCCACGTCCATCGAGTAGATCCGCGAGCTCTCGACCGGGTCGGGGATGAGTTCGTGGTAGTAGAACGGCGGACTGGCGGTGTACCGGCTCATCCGGCGCCAGCTCGACCCGCCGTCGGCCGAGCGGAAGAGGCCGCCCTCGCGGTTCGCGGCCTCGACCACCGCATACACCGTGGTCGGCTCGGAGGGCGGGATGGCCAGCCCGATCTTGCCCAGCTCCGCCCGGGGCAGCCCGGTGCCGAGCTTGCGCCAGGTCTTCCCGCCGTCGGTCGACTTGTGGATCCCCGAGCCCGGGCCCCCGTTGATGAAGCCCCACTGGCGCCGGAACCGCTGCCACATCACCGCGTACACCACGTCGGGGTTCCGGGGGTCGAGGTGGACCTCGTTGGCCCCGGTCCACTCGTTCTCGCCGGCCAGCATCAGGGCCCAGGTCTTCCCCCCGTCGCCCGTGCGGTAGACGCCCCGCTCGCCGCCGCCCGACCAGAGCGGGCCCTGGGCGGCCACCCACACCACGTTCCCGTCCCGCGGGTCGATGGCGATCCGGCCGATGTGGCCCGAGGTCCGGAGCCCCATGTTGGTCCAGGTGCGGCCTCCGTCGGCGGAGCGGTACACCCCGTCGCCGTACCCGACGCTGCGCTGGCTGTTGTTCTCCCCGGTGCCCACCCAGACGACCAGCGGGTCGGCGGGGTCGATGGCGAGGGCCCCGATCGAGTAGGAGGTCAGGGAATCGGCGATCGGCCGCCAGGTGGTGCCGGCGTTGTCGGTCTTCCAGACCCCGCCCGACGACGCGGCCACGTACCAGGTGCGCTTGTCGGAGGGGTGGATGGCGATGTCGCCCACCCGGCCCGAGGTGAGCGCGGGGCCGATGCTCCGGAACCGGAGGCCGGCGACGGTGGCGCTGCCCAGCCGGCGGGAGGTGTCGGCCGGCTGGTCCTGTCCCGCGAGGGGCGGGGCCAGGAGCAGGGCGACGAGGGCACAGACCAACGCACGGGGAAGTCGCATGGCACGAAGGGGCGCGGGGTGGTCAGCGAAACCCCCGGCCCGCGCGGGTCGCGGGACGGGGGGCGGGAACGCGGACAGGGGGTGGCGCTACCGGGTGGTGTCGGCCGGCGCCGCGGGCATGCTGGTGTTCCAGATGTCGCGGTACAGCCGCCAGGCGCCGTCCTCGTGCTTCCACACGACGACGTACTTGCCGCGGTCCAGGGTGGCGCCGCCCGGTCCGGCGACGGCATAGGTCCCGGTCTCCACCGCGATGCTGTCGGCGGGCACCAGGTCCAGGGTCTCCAGCGTCACGCCCGAGACGCCCTGGCCGAACATCGCCAGGAAGTACTCCTTGATCGCGATCCGGCCGCTCTGCGGCTCGGCCGCGGGCGGCAGGAGCTGGCCGTCCTCGGTGTAGAGGCCCGCGACCGCCGAGGCGTCCATCGCCTTCACCGCGGTCATGAACTCCTGGTTCCGGGCGCTGATCGCCTCGCGCACGGCGGCGTCGCCAGGGACCAGGCCGCAGGCGGCGCCCAGGGCCAGGGCCGCGATCAGGATGCTCCGGGTCAGTCCGTGCATGGGGAATTCCTCGTGCGTCGGGTGGCGGGGGTCTGCCTGAATCTGCCCCCGCCCCGCGCCGTGTCAACCATGGCCCGGGGTCAGGCCAGGGCGTTCTCCGCGCCGGAGTCCTGGCAGAACACGCAGGACGAGCGCGCCAGGTCCACCAGCCGCCGCATCTGGTCCAGGTCGGGGTCGACCGGAATGTCGAAGCAGGTGAGGTCGGCCTGCGGCGCGACCGCCACCAGGTCCTCGAGCGCCCCGGCGTAGACGTGCACGGTGGCCCGCAGCCGGGCCAGGTCGACCAGTTCCCGGAGGTAGGCCAGGGCGGTCTCCCGCTCGTCGGGGTTGGTGACGGCGGCCATGACCCGGAGCTGGCCGGTCCAGTTGCGCTGGATCACGTAGGCGCTCAGCAGGCCCAGGTTCATGGCCGGCAGCCGGACGGTGTGGTGCGCCAGGTCCCAGCCGTGCCGGTCGCCCGGGTACCAGAGGTTGATGGACTGCTCCAGCCCCAGGCCGGCGGTGGGATGGTTGGAGAACAGGATCGCGCCCACCCGGTGGGTGCGGGCCTTGGCCAGGATGTAGGTGAGGTCCTGGTCGCGCGCGGGGGTGCGCGGCAGGTGCAGGAACAGGGTGTTGGGCCGGAAGAAGGCGCCCCGGAGGGCCTGCATGGTGCCCACCACGCCGTGGGCGAAGGTGTCGGCGTCGATCCGGGTCCAGTCGGAGAACACCCCGTCGGACCGGAACTTCTCGGTGAGCACCGGGAGCCGCTCCTCCAGCAGCGCGGTGTGACCGGCGGTCGGGAGGCCGACCAGCTTGGCCGAGCCGCGCGGGAAGGCCAGGGAGTGGACGAACCAGTAGGCGCCCCGGAGTTCCCGCGGATCCTCCGAGGGAATCAGCAGGTTGGGCTTCCAGGTCCGCTCCTCGGACGCGGGAAGCACGCTGGTCTTCTTGGCGGCCCACTCGGCGAACGAGACGAACAGCCCGCTCCGCACGTCGCCGAACGGCGCCTGGAGCCGGCGGGACAGCAGGTAGGCGTAGATGCCCAGGACCACCGCCACCGCGGTGAGGCTGGCCGGGGCGTTGATGATGAACATCGCGAACACGCACCCCGTGAAGCCGAGCAGCGGCACCACGCGGGGAATCGAGAGCAGCGGGCGATAGCTGACCAGGCCCAGGCTCTGCTCGACCAGGATCACCACGTTGATCATCGCGTAGGTGATCAGGAAGAACATCGTGATCAGGGGCGCGATCACGTTCAGGTCGCGGAGCATGAGGGCCAGCAGCACGATGGCCCCGCTGAGCCACATGGCGTTGCGCGGCTCGCCGCTCCGCAGGGCGGCGAACCAGCTGCCGCCCGGCAGGGTGCGGTGGGCGCCCAGGGCCTGCAGGATCCGGGGTCCCCCCACCAGCGACGCGAGCGCGGAAGAGAAGGTGGCGCCCAGCAGGCCCGCCAGCACCAGCGGCCCCCAGAACGCCTTGTCGATCATGATGGTGTAGTTGGACCGGAGGTCGTCGGCCGGGGCGACCTTGGCCAGCCACACCGCGAGCGCGAAGTAGACCACCGTGGTGAGCGCCACCGCGCTCATGGTGCCCACGGGGATGCTGCGGCGCGGGTCCCGCAGCTCGCCCGACATGTTGGCCCCGGCCATGACCCCGGTGGCGGCCGGGAAGAAGACCGCGAACACGGTCCAGAAGCTGGTCCCGCCCGCCCCGTCCTCGGCGCCCCCGGAGAAGGTCCCCCACCAGGTGATCGGGGTGTCCATCGGCTGGGTGAGCACCGCCGCGGCCACGCTCACCAGCGACAGCCCGATGATGCCCATGATGACGAACTGGATCCGGAAGGCGAATCCGGTGCTCACCGCGGCGGTGGCGAAGATGATCCCGAAGGTGACCAGGTCCACCACCAGGGCCGGGTGGTTCGGGAAGATCCACATCCAGCCCTCGCGGAACCCGAAGATGTACATCGCGACCGCGAGGATCTGGGCCAGGTACAGCGGCACCCCGATGCTGCCCCCGATCTCCAGGCCCAGCGACTGGGAGATCAGGGAGAAGGCGCCCCCCGGACCGATCCGGATGTTGGTGGTGAGGGAGCTGAGCGCGAGGCCGGTGCAGGCGGTGATCCCGCAGGCCAGGCCGATGATGAGCCAGGCGCCGAGCAGGCCGGCGTTGCCCACCACCCACCCGGTGCGCAGGTACATGATGACGCCCAGGATCGTGAGCACCGTCGGGGTGAATACCCCGTCGAAGGCGCCGTACCCCGGGCGCAGGCCGGTCCCCGGCCGGCGGGTCGTTTCGGTCTCGCTCATGATGCCGTAGAATAGCCCGGCCGGTGGGCCGCGGCACGTCTGTCGGGGGTGCCTCCCCGGCGGTACCTTGCACGACCCCCCCATGAGCCACGACCCCGCTCCCGCCGGCCTGCGCCGCGAACTCGGGCTGTTCAGCGCGACGATGATCAACGCGGGCACGATCATCGCCTCCGCGATCTTCATCATCCCGGCCGCGCTCGCCCTCCAGCTGCAGGCCTCCGGCCCGATCCTGCTGGCCTGGGGCGTCGGGGCCCTGGTGTCGCTCTGCGGCGCGCTCTGCATGGCCGAGCTGGGGGCGGCGATGCCCCGGAGCGGCGGGATGTACGTCTACCTGAGCCGCGCCTTCCATCCCGGCCTCGGCTTCCTGTACGGCTGGTCGGCGTTCCTCCTCATCAACACGGCGAGCATCGCCGCCATCGCGGTCGGCTTCGCGACCTATCTCGAGTTCTTCGTCCCGCTGGGCCCCTGGGGCGTCAAGCTGGTCGCGGTCGCCTCGGTGGTCGGGCTCACCGGGCTCAACATCCTGGGGCTCAAGGTGGGCGCCATCACCCAGAACATCCTGACCACGCTCAAGATCGGGGCGCTCGTGGCCATCGTGGCCGTCGCCCTGGGCGCGGGCCGGGCCGCGGCCTTCGATCCGGTCTGGCCCGCGGAGGGCGCCGGCCTGCTCGGCGCCGCGGGCCCCGCCCTGGTCGCGGTGCTCTGGGCCTACGACGGGTGGGTCGAATCGACCTACGTGGGGAGCGAGATCCGGAACCCGGGCCGGAACATCCCCCTCTCGATCATCCTGTCGATCCTGCTGGTGGCGACGCTCTACCTGGCGGTGAACGCGGCCTACCTGGCCCTGCTGGGACCGCTCCGGGCGGGGCAGTCGCTCCTGGTGGCCTCCGAGGCGATGCAGGTGGCGCTGGGGGCCGCCGGGGCGGGCTTCGTGGCGGCGGCCATCCTGGTCTCCACCCTGGGGGCCAACAACGGCATCGTCTTCACGTCGGCGCGGATCCCGTACGCCATGGCGGAAGAGGGGCTCTTCTTCCGCTGGGCGACCTGGCTGCATCCGCGGTTCCGGACCCCGGTCGCCGCGCTGGGCATCCAGATGGTCGCGGCGGCCGGGCTGACCCTGACCGGGTCGTACGTGCAGCTCGCCACCTACGTGGTGTTCGTCTCCTTCCTGTTCTATGCCCTGGCGGCGGCGGCGGTCATGCGCCTGCGCCGGCGGGAGCCCGGCCTGGCGCGGCCCTACCGGACCTGGGGCTACCCGGTCACCCCCGTCATCTTCATTGCGTTCGCCGTGTACCTGGTGGCCGACACCATCCTCCAGACGCCCCGCGATTCCGCGGTGGGCGCCGCCTTCGTCCTGGCGGGCCTCCCGGCCTACTGGTACTGGCGTCGGTCCCCCTGACCGCCCCTTTCGCCTCGAGGTGCCCATGAGCCAGCCGCAGTCCTACGCCACCCACGCGCGGTATCTCCCGTTGTATCACTACTTCGGGTTTCCCGTCCTGCTCGCCAACTTCATCATCGCGCTGGTGAGCGTGGTGCGCGTCCCGGTCCCCGCCCGGATCTGGTGGGTCGTCGTCTCGGCGGCGCTGGTGGCGGTGGCGTACACCGCGCGCACCATGGCGCTCACGGTCCAGAACCGGGTGATCCGGCTGGAGGAGCGGCTCCGGATGGCACGGGTGCTGCCGCCCGACCTGCAGGCGGCGGGCGCGGCGCTCTCGACCGGTCAGCTGATCGGACTTCGCTTCGCGCCGGACGAGGAGCTGCCCGGGCTGGTGCGCCGGATCGCCGCGGGCGAGCTGACCGATCGGAAGGCCATCAAGCAGGCCATCGTCAGCTGGAAGCCCGACGACCTGCGGGCCTGACGCGGCGGCTCAGCGCCGCCCGCCCGCCATGCGGGCCGACTCGGGCAGCGCCCGCAGACGTCGCATGGCGAGGATCCCGAGGGCCGGCCCCAGGGCCAGCACGGCGAAGACGTGGCGCCAGCCGATGGCGTTGGCCAGGACCGGCACCAGGCGGATGGTGACCAGGGTGAGGAGGAAGCCCAGCGAGGTCTGCACCGTCAGCGCGGTGCCGACGTAGCGCTGGTCGGTGAGTTCGGTGACCGCGGCGCTGAACTGGGCGCTGTCGGCCACCACGGCGAAGCCCCAGACCAGGCAGAGCAGGGTGAGGGCGACGGGGACGTCGTAGAGGAACCCGGCGGCCAGGGCGCAACTCCCCGACACGGCGAGACTCGCGATCGTGATCGTGGTGCGCCCCACCCGGTCCGCGAGTCGCCCGGCCACCACGCATCCCGCCGCCCCCGCCGCCACGGCGCCGAACCCCGCGAGCCGGGCCCCCTGGGGGCTGGCCCCCGCGGCCCGGTAGCTCTCGAGCAGCAGGAACGGGACCCAGGTCCACATCGCGTAGAGCTCCCACATGTGGCCCAGGTAGCCCAGGTTGGCGAGCCGGGTGGGGCGGTGGGCCAGCCCGCGTCCCACGAACCGCCAGTCGAAGGGCGCCGTCCCGGCCAGGAAAGGGCCGGGCCGGATGGCGGCGGCCGCGAGGCCGGCCGCGGCCAGCGTCATCGCCGAGGTGGCGAGGAGCACGGGGCGCCAGGGCGGCATCCCGGCGGCCCCGAAGAGGGGCACCGCGTTGAGCAGGTGGGGCAGGGCGGAGCCCAGGGTGAGGGCCCCGACCAGCAGGCCGATCCCGAACCCGCGGTCCTCCCGGCACCAGGTGGCCATGAGCTTCATGCCGGGCGGGTAGACCCCGGCCAGGGCCGCGCCGGTGAGGAACCGCAGCGCGAGCACCCCGCCCGGGCCCACCTCGAACAGGGCGATCGCGGCATTGGCCGCCGCGGCGAGGAGGGCGCTCCAGGCGAACAGCAGCCGGGTGGGGAACCGGTCGGGCAGGTTGAGCGCCGCGCTCAGCAGGGCGCCCGCCACGAACCCCACCTGCACGCTCATGGTGAGCCAGGACGCGACGGCGTCGCTCACGCCCCATTCCAGGCGGAGCTGGGGGAGCACCGCCGACGCCGAGAACCAGGGGCCCATGGCGAGGGTCTCGGCGAGGGCCAGCAGCGTGAGCTGCCGGCCCTTGCCGGCGAGACCGGGGCCGGCCCCGGTCATGGAGACCTGGACATCGCCTGCTGCACCGCCGGGTGTTCGGGGAATCGGCGCGCGAGGTCCTCCAGCGCGCTCCGGGCCTCCGCCTCCCGCCCGGCCGCGCGCAGCGCTTCCACGGCCAGGAGGCCGTGCCGGACCGCGACCCGGGGCTCGTCACCCGGGATGAAGGCCTGCAGCTCCCCCAGCGCCGCGGCCGCGTCGCCCCGGTCGCGGAGCAGCGACTCGATCCCCAGCAGCCGGACCGTGGTGTCACCCGGCATGCGCCGGACCAGCTCCTCGGTGAGACGCGCGGCATCCTCCGCCCGTCCGCTCTCCCGGGCCACCCGCGCCTCGTGGAAGAGACCCGCCACCAGCAGCCGGCGGACGTGGGTCGTGTCCCCGCCCCGGGTGCCCACGCCGCCGGCGTACTCGTACACCACCTCCCCGCCGTGCTCGGCCGCCTCGTACAGCATGTAGCCCGCCGCCAGCCCCGCCAGCGCGGAGGCGGCGTGGAGCCCGCGCACCCAGGCCTCGCGGCGGCGCACCCCCAGGGCGAGCAGCTCCAGCGCGGCGACCGCGAGGAGGACGTTGCGGGCCCGCTCCCCGGTCTCTTCATGGTGGTGTACGGCCTCCCGCGCCCCCGGAATCCGTTCGGCGGGGCCGTGGGCGTCCTCGCCCGACCTGACCGCCGCCAGGCTCGCGACGGCGGCGAGGATCAGGAGCGTCGCCCCCGCCGGCCGGGTCCAGGCCAGGCGGCCCGTCAGCGAGACGACCCGGAACGCCAGCCCCACGTAGAAGAGGGCGATGACGAAGTGGACGATCTGGGGATGGAATTCGGCGATGGACGGCATGGCGGCTCAGAGGCGCAGGTGTCGAAGGGTCCGATACCCCGTCTGGGCGGCCGCCAGCGGGTCGGGGGAAGGGTCGGGACGGACGAACAGGTGGCGGAGCCCGGCCTCCTCCGCCGCCCCCAGCGCGGCGGCGAGGTCCGCCTCGGCCTCCGGCGCGGCCTCGGTCGGCGCGGCGGTGGCGAGAACGTGGAGCAGGGGAAAGCGGCGGGGAAACCGGGTCAGCAGGTCGAGCGGCGTCGGGTCGGGCAGACGCGCCCCCAGCGTGAGCTCGAAGTCGACGAGGTCGGGGTCGGTATGCTCCAGCAGCAGCTCCAGGCCGGTGACCTCGCCGACCGCGCCGAGCTCCGCGGCGCCGGTGTGGCAGGCGAAGCGGAATCCGGCGACTCGAACCGCGTACCCCACGGCGTTGAACCGGTTGGCCAGCGCCATCCAGGCGTCCGGGCGGGGCCGGGGCGGAGCCACCGGCTGGGCCACCAGGTAGTCGTGGCCCATGCGCTGGGCCGCCTGGAAGGTGGGGACCGCGTCGTCCTCCAGGGCGCTGAGCGGGAGGTGGGCCGCGGGAGCCGTCAGGCGCAGCCGCGACAGGACGGGCCGGGTCTCCTCGGGAAGCCGGCCGTGGTACCCGGCGAACTCCAGTTCCCGGAACCCGATGGCCTGCACGGCCTCCAGCGTCTCCTCGAACCGGTCGGCGAGGAGGCCCTGCAGGGAACCGAGGTGCAGGCCCAGCGGGCGCACCAGTCCGGCGTCGGTCAGCCAGCGCGGCAGGCGGAACCCGTCCAGCGGCCACGGGGCCAGCCCCGCCGCGATCAGGAATTCGCGGCGATGCATGGCTGGCCGCCTCGACGGGCGGGTCGGCGCTGCGGATCGGGTATAGCCACGGGTCTCCCGGGGGCGGGACCGGAAACTATCGAGGCGTCCGCCGTGGCGGCAGACTCCCCCCCGGGGGAACGGGGGGGTACCTTAGCGCCGTGACCGCCCTCGCCGCCGCCGTCGAATTCGATCGGGTGAGCAAGACGTTCGACGGCCACCGGGCCGTGGACGCGTTGTCGCTCGTGATCCACCCGGGCGAGTTCTTCTCCCTCCTGGGTCCGTCGGGGTGCGGCAAGACCACCACGCTGCGCCTGCTCGCCGGCCTGGAACAGCCAGACCCCGACGGCGGGCGGATCCTCATCGACGGGCAGGTCGTCACCGAGCGACGGCCGTACGAGCGGAACCTGTCGATGGTCTTCCAGAACTACGCCCTCTTTCCCCACCTCTCGGTCGAGCGCAACGTGGCGTTCGGCCTGGAGCAGCGCTCGATGCCGCGTGAGGCGATGGGGCCGCGCATCCGCCAGGCGCTCGACCTGGTGCGGCTCGACCCCGACACCTTCGGCCGGCGGATGCCGTCGCAGCTCTCGGGCGGCCAGCGGCAGCGGGTGGCCCTGGCCCGGGCCCTGGTGCTGGAGCCGGCCCTGCTGCTGTTCGACGAGCCCCTGGGGGCGATCGACCTCAAGCTGCGCAAGGAGATGCAGCTCGAGCTCAAGGCGCTGAACCGCCGGCTGGGCATCACCTTCGTCTACGTGACCCACGACCAGGAAGAGGCGCTCACCATGTCCGACCGCATCGCGGTCATGGACCACGCCCGCATCGCCCAGCTCGGCACCCCCGCGGAGATCTACGAGAACCCGCGAACCGCGTTCGTGGCCGGGTTCATCGGGGAGTCGAACCTGCTGGAGGGGACGGTGGAGCGGCGCGACGGCGACGGCTGGCTGGTGCGGATGGACGGGGAGGCGATCCGGGTCCCGCACCACCCGGCGCTCGCCGCGGGCGGGGCGGTGCGGCTGGCGGTGCGGCCCGAGTGGCTGGACCTGTTTCGGCCCGGCGAGGTGCCGCCCGGGGAGAACGCGCTCCCCGGCACGGTGCGGGACATCGTCTACCTGGGCGAGACGATCCACGTGCTGGTGGACCGGCCCAACGGGCGCCTGATCCGGGTGGCGCTCCGCAACGAGGGCCAGCTGATCAAGCCGCTGGCCTGGCGCCGCGGGGAGGCGGCCCGGGTGGGCTGGCTGCCGGAGGACGCCCAGGTGCTGGAGGACGCCTAGGTGGCCGGGGGCCGGCCCCTGCTCCGGCGGCTCGCCCGGTGGGCCGATCGCCCGGCCACACTGCTGGCGCCGGCGGGCGGATGGCTGGTGGTGTTCTTCCTGGTGCCCCTGCTCATCATGGCGGCCTACAGCGTCATGCCCCGGGGCACCTACGGCGGGGTCGAGACCGGCTTCACGCTGGAGCACTACCGGCGCTTCTTCGACCCGCTCTACCTCGACATCCTCCGGCGCACGGTGGTGCTCTCCGCCGTCTGCACCGCGCTCTGCCTCGTGCTGGGGTACCCGGTCGCCTACCTCATCGCCCGGAGCGGGCGCTGGAAGAACCTCCTGCTGGTGCTGGTGATCGTACCGTTCTGGACCAGCTTCCTGGTGCGGACCTTCGCGATGATCTTCCTGCTGCGCGACACCGGGCTCGTCAACGCCGTGCTGCTTCGCCTCGGCCTCATCAGCGAGCCCCTGATCCTGCTGTACACCCCGTTCGCGGTGGTCACCGGGCTGGTGTACACCTTCCTGCCCTTCATGATCCTCCCGATCTACGCCTCGCTCGAGCGGATGGACGGGTCGCTCCTGGAGGCGGGGGCGCTCCTGGGCGCCGGGCCGGTGGCCCGGTTCCGGCGCATCACCCTGCCGCTGTCGATGCCGGGCGTGGTGGCGGGGTGCCTGCTGGTGTTCATCCCGGCGCTGGGGTCGTTCATCCCGTCCGACCTGCTGGGCGGCGCCAAGCAGATGCTGATCGGCAACCTGGTGCAGAACCAGTTCACGGCCGCGCGCAACTGGCCGTTCGGGTCGGCCGCGTCGCTGGTGGTGATGGCGGCGGTGCTGGTGGGGGTCGTGGCCTACCTGCGTTCGCGCGACCGGGCCCCGGGGGGAGGGGTCTGAGGTGCTGTCGGGCCGGACCTCCCGGTGGCTGGGCGCCGCGGTGGGCCTGGTCTATCTCTTTCTCCACCTGCCCCTGCTCATCCTGGTGGCCTTCTCCTTCAACGCCTCCCGGTTCTCGGTGGACTGGACCGGGTTCACCCTGGAGTGGTATCGCCGCCTGCTCGAGCGGCCCGACATCCTGCACGGCCTCCGGAACAGCCTGATCGTGGGAGGGGCCGCCACGGTGATCGCCACGGTGTGCGGGACCCTCTTCGCGCTGGCCCTCGGCCGCCACCGGTTCCGCGGCCGGCGGACCCTGGAGAGCCTGCTCTACGTGCCGCTGGTGACCCCCGAGATCGTGGTGGGGATCTCGCTGCTGGCCTTCTTCGCGGCGCTGGGCGTGGCGCTGGGCCTGGCGACCATCGTGATCGCCCACGTGGCCTTCAGCATCTCGTTCGTGGCGGTGGTGGTCCGGGCCCGCCTGATGGGGATGGACCGCAGCCTGGAGGAGGCCGCCCTCACCCTGGGCGCGGACGAGGTCACCACCTTCTGGCGGGTGACGCTGCCGCAGCTGCTGCCCGGCGTGGTGGCGGGCGGGCTGCTGGCGTTCACCCTCTCCTTCGACGACTACGTGATCACCTCGTTCGTGGCCGGCAGCGGCTCGTCCACCCTGCCGGTGGTGATCTACGGCATGGTGCGCCGCACGGTGGAGCCGAGCATCAACGCCATCAGCACCATCGTGCTGGTGGTGACGACCATCCTGATCTACGCCGCCGACCGGCTGAGCCGGGGAGGAGCCGCGCGATGACATCCGACCACCCCCTGCTCGAGGCCCTGTGCGCGGGGACGCTGCCCCGCCGCGAGTTCGTGCGGCGGGCGCTGGCGGCCGGCGTCGGCGGCGGCGCCCTCGCCTCGCTGCTGGCCGCCTGCGGCCCGGCGGAGCGGGGCGACGAGACGATCCCGGCGGAGCTGGAGCGAAACCTCACCATCTACAACTGGGCCGATTACATCGGCGAGGACACGGTGGCCGGGTTCGAACGGGAGACCGGGGTCCGGGTGGTGTACGACACCTACGAGAGCAACGAGGACCTGATCGCCAAGCTGCAGGCGGGCGCCCGGGGCTACGACCTGATCGTGCCGAGCGACTACGCGGTGCGGGTGCTCCGGGCGCTCGACATGCTGGCCCCCATCGACCGGACCCTGCTGGGCCACTGGGGCCACCTGGCGCCCGGGTTCGTGGACCGGCCGTTCGACCCGGGCAACCGGTTCACGGTCCCCTACCTCTGGGGGGTCGCGGGGCTGGCCTACCGGAGCGACCGGGTGCCCGCGCCCGACAGCTGGGCGGTGTTCCACGACCCCACCTGGCGGGGCAAGATGACCCAGCTCGACGACATGCGCGAGGTGATCGGGGGCTGGCTCCTGTACCGGGGCCGCTCCCCCAACTCGCGGGTGCCGGCCGAGCTGGCGGACGCCAAGACCGACGCGCTCCGGGCCAAGAGGAACCTGAAGTCGTACCTGTCGTCCCCGGTGAAGACGCAGCTCATCGCGGGCGACGTGTGGATCGCCCACCTGTGGAACGGCGACACCGCCCAGGCCCGGATGGAGCACCCGGCGATCGCGTTCGCGGTGCCGCGGGAGGGCGGGATGATCTACCTGGACTCGATGGCGGTGCCGCGGACCGCGCCGCACAAGCGGGCGGCCCACGCCTTCATGGACTACGTGCTGCGCCCCGACGTGGCCGCGACGATCGCCGACCGGACCGGGTACGGGTCCCCCAACGCCGACGCCCTGGCGCTGCAGCAGCGCCCGGTGCGGATGGACGACACCGAGGCGCTCGACCGGCTGCAGTACCAGGACGATCTGGGCGAAGCGACCGCGCTGTGGGACCGGATCTGGACCGAGATCAAGGCCGGCTAGGGCCGGTCCCCGGGCGGGCCGCTACATGGCGTGCACGCCGAAGCCGTCGATGTGCACGTCGAGGTTGTGGTTGATCCGCAGCCCGACGATCCCGGCCATGGTCCCGGCGCCCGCGGACATCGAGTGCACTTCCTTGCCGTTCACGCTGAAGGTCACCTTGCCGTTCCCCACCAGGATCTCGAGCTTGTTGGTGGCCTTCCCGTCCGCTCCCTGCTTCACGACCGCGGCATGGTCGGTCCAGCCCTGGGTCACGTTGGCCGTGGTGGCCCCGGTGCGCTGCTTCACCAGGAACTTCCCGTCCCCGCGGATCAGGAAGTAGGTGTAGGCCTGCCCCTCGCCCTGCAGATCCTTGCCGGCGACGAAGAGGCCGTAGGCCTCGGGGTGCGTCGGGGCCTTGGTCTGGGTGAAGGTGGCCTCGGTGTGGAAGCCGCCGCGGGCCAGGTCGGCCTCCCGCCAGAGGATCACGGCGGGGCCGGTGGTCACGTGCAGCCCGGCGCCCATGCGCTCGAACTTCACGTCGTCGAGCGAGCTGGTGGCCCGGTCGAGCCGGGCCGACCAGCCCGCGGGCATGGTGCCGCCGCCGGCCGCCCTGATGTCGGGGTCCCGGGCGCCCTGCTGGGCGCTGACCGGGACGGCCAGGATGGCGGCGAGGGCGAGAAGAAGCGTCGTGCGCATGGGCGGTTCCTCCTTGAAACCAGGTGCGATATCGTGGCGTGGGGACGGGCTTCCGGGGTATCTTACGCGGCCCGTCGAAACAACGTTTTCCCTGCTCGGCCCCGGAGCCCGGCCATGTTCGAGACCCTCCGTATGCTGTTCGCCGGCGTCGGCGCGGCGGCCATCCTCATGGCGCTGCTGTTCGTGACCCTGCTCATCGGCGCGCTGGTCAACGCCATGGTGGTCCTGATGGCGGGCCCCGTGGTGGATCGCCTCGTGTCCTCCCGGGAGCCGTCGCCGGGCGCCTGACCCGATCCCCCCGGGCCCGGCGCGCGCCCGCGCCGGGCCACCGGGGGCCCATCGAACCTAACACCCGCCGCTCCTCTGCCCGGACTCCGCGGCGCCGCTCGCCGGAGAGCCATGGCCGTTGCCCCCCGCATCCGTCGCGTGCTGGTCGTGGTCCTCGGCGCCGTCGGCCTTGTCGCCCTCGGGCGACCCGTCGCGGCCCAGACCACGCGAGCCGAGCGGACCGGGTACGCGGAGACCTCCACCCTGGCCGACGTGGGGGCCTTCCTGGACGCGCTGGCGGGCGAGGGACTGCGCACCGGGGTGCTGACCCGGAGCCCGGAGGGACGCACCGTCCCCTACGCCCTCGCCGCCCGGCCCATGGTGGCGACCCCCGCCGAAGCGCACCGGACCGGCAAGCCCGTCCTCTGGATCCAGGGGAACATCCACGGCGGCGAAGTGGAGGGCAAAGAGGCGGCGCAGATGGTGCTCCGCGACCTGGTGCGGGGGCCGCTCGCGTCC
>JBFILX010000036.1:0-15117 GCA_041612035.1 Gemmatimonadales bacterium
CGACATCACCGGCAGCACGTTCGGAGGGCACTCCGTGCTGGCGGTGCAGTACCACAATTCGTCCGGCCGTCTCGAGGCCAGCACGCTGGGCCCCGAGTGCGGTGCCTACAACTGCGTGTTCATCGGCAGCAACACGAGCGGAGCATCCACCGTCACGGTGTTCGGGAACAACATCACGGAACACCTCACGGCGGTCGACCCCTTCTTCCACAATGTCATTGAAGCCTGGGGGCCCCAGACGCACGCCTTCTTCGAGAACAACGACATCGACGGCTGCGGCAGGGGTCAGTGCATTCTGGCCGCCAACGGCGCCTACCTGGAGGTCTTGAACAACCGGATCACTGCCTATGCGGCCCATGACACCCGGCACGGCATCCTCGGGTCCGACGGAACCGGGGGCGCCAGTCCGCTGCTGCCGCCGCCCACCCTGCTGGTGAACGACAACATCATCACCGGCGGGGACGCGTCCGGGTCCGGCTTCGTCTATGGCGCCATCCAGGCCGAGCACTTCACCTCGATGACGGCGAACCGGAACACCATCACCAAGGCGACCACCGGCATCGGCGGCTGGGTCGACGGGCGCATCATGGCCCGCGACAACGTGGTACGCGACGTCGGGGTGGGCATCCGGGTGTGGTTCGGGGCGCAGGTCGATGCCCGGTTCAACGATGTGACCAGTGCGGGGGTCCAGATCAACGTGTGGCAGATCGACCCGGTGTTGTCGGACCTCACGTGCAACTGGTGGGGAGGGGGCGAGCCTTCGACGGTCGGGCCGGTCGAAGAACTTCCGGACTTCGCGCCGTGGGCCACGACTCCCGTGGCGAACACGGGGGCGACGGGATGCTAGGAAGGGGGTAGCGCCGGGGGCTAGGCCTCGGGGCCGGCGTACTCGTCGAGCTGGCCGATCCCGATCAGGACGTCGCGGGGCTGGCTCCCGTTGGGCGGGCCCAGGATGCCGGCGTCGTGCAGCTGGTCGATGACCCGGGCGGCCCGGCCGTAGCCGATGCTGAGTTTCCGCTGCAGCAGCGAGGTCGAGCCGCCCTGGTGCTGGATGCAGACCTCCGCAGCCCGCCGGAAGAGCGGGTCCCGGTCGCCGTCCGCGGCGCCGCCGGGCCCCTCGCCCTCCTCCTCCGCCTCCTGCGCCCGCACCAGTTCCAGGATGTCCGGTTCGGTGGGGGCCGGCGCCTCCGCCCGGGCGCGCGCCCGGGCCTCGAACCACTCGGTGAGGCGCTCGGTCTCCTCGGTGGCGATGAACGCGCCCTGCAGCCGCATCGGCTCGCTCTTCCCGGGCGGGAGGAAGAGCATGTCGCCGTTGCCCAGAAGCGCCTCCGCGCCGTTCTGGTCGAGGATGGTGCGGCTGTCCACCTTGGACGCCACCCGGAAGGCGATCCGGCTCGGGAAGTTGGCCTTGATGAGACCGGTGATCACGTTCACCGAGGGCCGCTGGGTGGCCAGCAACAGGTGGATGCCGATGGCCCGGGCCTTCTGCGCCAGCAGCGCCAGCGGGGTCTCGACCTCGCCCTGCACGGTCATCATGAGGTCGGCCAGCTCGTCCACCACCACGACCAGGTACGGCAGGATGCCCTCGGTGTAGGGCTCGTCCGCCGGCGGGGGCGGCGGCGTGTCGGGCGCCTCGGCGCTGATCGAGGTCAGGGTGGCCGCGGGCGGCGCCGGCAGCCGGAGCGACTGTCCGTCGTGCACCTTGCGGTTGAAGTCCGCGATGTTGCGGGCCCCGTTGGCGTGCAGCAGCTCGTACCGGCGGCCCATCTCCCAGACCGCGTACTTGAGCACCTTGGCCGCGTCGCGGCTGTCGGTCACCACCCGGTGCCGCATGTGCGGCAGGGCGTTGTACATGCTCAGCTCGACCATCTTGGGGTCGATCATGAGGAACCGCAGCTCGGCGGCCGTGTAGCGGTACACCAGGCCGGTGATGATGGTGTTGATCGCCACCGACTTGCCCGAGCCGGTGGCCCCGGCGATGAGCAGGTGCGGGGTCTTGGCCAGGTCGGCGATGACCGGCCGCCCCTCGAGGTCCCGTCCCAGCAGCACCGGCAGCGTCGCGCGGGAGCGGGTCCACTCGGGTGATTCGAGCAGGCTCCGGATGTTCACGAGGCGGGCCGTGGGGTTGGGCACTTCGACCCCGACCGCACCGCGACCCGGGATGGCGGCCACCCGGACGCTGGGCGTCCGCATCTTGATCGCCAGGTCGTCGGAGAGGGCGATGATCCGACCCACCTTCACCCCCGGCGCCGGGACCACCTCGAACTGGGTGACCACCGGTCCGCTGGTCCGGCCCGCGATGGTCCCCTCGACCTTGAAGGTCCGGAGCGCCTCCAGCAGGAGTTCGCCCAGCCGATCGAGCTGGGCCTGGTCGCCCGCCTCGTCGGTGGCGGCGGGCGGGGTGAGCAGTGCGAGCGGCGGCAGCTCCTCCTCGGTGTCGCCGGCCGGCCGGCCGGCCTCGCCCTTCTGCGCCCCCCGGCCCTTCGGGCGGGGCCGGCTCGCCACCTCGGCGCCCATCAGCCCCTCGGGCAGGAGCACCGCTTCCTCGTCGGGCTCAGGGGCGGGCTCGGCGACCGGCGGCGGCTCGCGGCGGCGGGCCTTGGGGCGGGGCGCCGGCTCCTCCGCCTCGTCGGCCGCCTCGTCGCCCTTCTCGAGCCGGCGCAGCGGGTGCCAGGCCACGGTGCCGAGGGTGAGCCCGCTCAGCGCCAGGAACCCGATCAGCACCGCCCCGACCTGGTCCACCACCCGCGACACGCTCCAGGCCAGGAACCCGGGCACCAGCCCGGTGAGGAAGGCGGGCCAGGTCCGCTGGGCCGGCGGCGGGTCGAGGGCCTCGGGGGTGACGCCCCCCAGCACCCCGATGAAGTAGGGGACCAGCAGGCAGAGCCCCGCGAGCAGCAGGGCCACCCGCTTCATGTCGAGCAGGGGGAGCCGGTTGAACCCCGCGGCCGCGACCCCGAAGCCGAGCAGCGGGATGCCCAGGGCACCGACGCCCAGCGCATGCCGCAGGAACCCGCCCAGCCCGCGGCCCAGCGCTCCCGTCGGGGGCGAGGGAAGCAGGGAGAGGGCCACGAAGACCCCGAGCACCAGGGCGGTGATCGCCCCGAAGCGGCGGCGGTCCTCGGGCGTCATGGCGAGGCGGGCGGCTCCGCGCTGGCCGCGGTGATCCGCCGGTCGTGGAAGACCGGGAGCACGGCGAACCGGTCCACCTCCGCGCTCGTCGCCACGTCGTCGCGGTAGCCGATCCGGATCAGCTCCCGCCCGGCCTGCGAGAGCATGAGGGGCCGGTTCCACCGGGTCCCGTACCGCCGGGCCAGGTCCACGCTGACGAGGGCCGCGTCGTTCAGGCCCTTGCGGATGCGGCGGCCTTCCACGGCCGCGAGGATGAGGCGGCCGGCGGTGTAGGCGTCCTCCAGGGCGAAGGCCTGCTCCCGGCCCGCGCAGAGCACCAGCAGGTCCTGCCGGGCGGCCAGCGCCTCGCGGGCCCGGGTCCCGGCCAGGCCCATGTTGGCCGCCGCGGCGATGTAGACCGCGGCGGCCCCGGCGGTGGCCACGATGGCGCGGGTGCCGTTGGTGGTGGTCATCACCAGGGTGCGGCCGCGCACGGCCTCCTCGGTCATCTCGAGGGGGCTGTTGCCCAGGTCGAAGCCGTCGATCCGGACCCCGTTCCGCTCGCCGGTGAGGACCACCTCCCGGCGCTCCAGGGTCTGGGCCAGCTTCATCGCCTCCTCGATGGAGGCCACCGGCACCACGCCGCGGGCCCCGTGCGCCAGCGCGGCGCAGATCGTGGTGGAGGCCCGCAGGGTGTCCACCACGAACACCACCCGGCCGGCGACCTCGCTGGTGGCGAGACCGGCGGGGGTGAAGGCGACGTCAATCCGCATGTTCGGGTTGCAGCAGCTGGGGCTCGCGTTCCAGGAACCTGGTGTCCACGTCGCCGGCCACGAACGCGGGGTGCCGCAGCACCCGGGCCAGGAACGGCGCGGTGGTCTTCACGCCCTCCAGGATGAAGCTGTCCAGCGCCTGGCCCATGCGGGCGAGGGCCTCGGCCCGGTCGCGCCCGTGGACGATCACCTTGGCCACCAGCGAGTCGTAGTGGGGCGGGACCGTGTAGCCGGCGTAGATGTGGGTGTCCACCCGGACCCCGGGGCCGCCGGGCGGGTGATAGGCGGTGATGAGCCCGGGGTTCGGCTGGAAGTTGCGGTAGGGGTCCTCGGCGTTGACCCGGCACTCGATGGCGTGGCCCCGGAGACCGGCAAACTCGCCCGGCAAAGACAGCGGCTCGCCCGCGGCCACCCGGATCTGTTCCTTCACCAGGTCGAACCCCGTGACCATCTCGGTCACCGGATGCTCCACCTGGATCCGGGTGTTCATCTCCATGAAGTAGAACGACCCGTCCCGGTCGAGCAGGAACTCGATGGTCCCGGCCCCGACGTATCCGATGGCGGCGGCGAGCCGCACCGCCGCCTCGCCCATCCGGGCGCGCAGCGCGGCGTCGAGCGCCGGGCTGGGGCTCTCCTCGATCAGCTTCTGGTGCCGCCGCTGGATGGAGCAGTCCCGCTCGCCCAGGTGGACCACCCGGCCGAAGGTGTCGCCGATGACCTGGATCTCCACGTGCCGGGGCCGCTCGAGGTACTTCTCGACGTACACCTCGCCGTTCCCGAACGCGGAGAGCGCCTCGTTCTGGGCCAGGGAGAAGAGCTGGGCGAACTGCTCGGCCTGGTGGGCGATCCGCATCCCCTTCCCCCCCCCGCCCGCCGTGGCCTTGATGATGACCGGGAAGCCGATCTCCTCCGCGATGGCGATCGCCTCGTCCACGTCGGCCAGGACCCCCGCCGACCCGGGCACGGTCGGGACCCCGGCCTCCTTGGCCAGCCGGCGGGCCGAGGCCTTGTCGCCCATCTGGCGGATCTGGTCGCCGGTGGGGCCGATGAAGACGATGTTGCTGGCCCCGCAGGTATCCGCGAACTCGGCGTTTTCGGCCAGGAAGCCGTAGCCGGGGTGGATGGCGTCGGCCCCGGTGATCTCCGCCGCGGCGATGATGCTGGGAATCCGGAGATAGGAGTGGCGGCTGGGCGCGGGGCCGATGCAGACGTCGTCATCGGCGAACCGCACGTGCAGCGACTCGCGGTCGGCCTCGCTGTACACCGCGACCGTGCGCACCCCCAGCTCGCGGCAGGCGCGGATGACCCGGAGGGCGATCTCCCCCCGGTTGGCGATCAGGACCTTGCTAAACAAGGGACCCGCCCGGGCGAACGCCGAAGGCTGCGCGGGGGAAGCCGCGGACGGGGGACGCGTCGCTGGGCCGCATCAGCGGTCGACGCCCATGCCCCCGGACATCGGCATCTGGGTGAGCCGGTGGTCCGACGCCGAGTGGATGCCGGAGGCGCGCAGCCGGAACTCGGCCGGGTTGGTGGCGTAGAACAGCGCGCTCTCGAAGCTGATCGCCCCGTGGGTATACCAGCCCATCAGCGACTGGTCGAACGTCTGCATCCGGTAGCTCACCGAGCCCTCGGCGATCAGCTCGGGAATGCTCAACGCCTTCTGGCTGTCGCGCATGACGTCCGACACCGCCGCCGTGTTGATCAGGATCTCGCAGGCCGGCACCCGGCCCTTCCCGTCGGTCCGCGGCACCAGGCGCAGGCTGATGATCGCCCCCAGGGCGGTGGACAGCATGGTGCGCACCTCGGTGTGCTGGTGCGGCGGGTAGAAGGACAGGATCCGGTTGATGGTCTGGGTCGCGTCGGTGGTATGGAGCGTGGAGAAGACCAAATGCCCCGTGTCGGCCGCCTTGAGGGCGGTGTCCAGGGTCTCCTGGTCCCGGATCTCGCCCACCAGGATCACGTCGGGGTCCTGCCGCAGGACGTGCCGCAGCGCGGAGCCGAAGGAGATGGTGTCGCTCCCCACCTCGCGCTGGGAGATGTTGGCCATCGCGTCCCGGTGGAGGAACTCGATCGGGTCCTCGATGCAGATGACGTTCACCCGGCGGTGCCGGTTGATGTGGTTGATCATGGCCGCGAGCGCGGTGGACTTCCCGGACCCCGTCACCCCCGTAACCAGCACCAGGCCGCGGGGCTTGAGGGCGATCTCCTCGAGCACCTCGGGCAGCTGCAGCTCGTGGATGGCCCGGACCTCGTAGGGGATGGCCCGGAGGGCGAAGGCCAGCGTGCCCCGCTGCTGGTAGATGTTGGCCCGGAACCGGCCCACCCCGGGCACCCCGATGGCGAAGTCGGCCTCCTTGCGGTCGGCGAACTCCTTGATCTGCCGCGGGGTCATGATGGTCTCGGCCAGGGTCTTCAGGTCCTCGGGCCGGAGCGCCTGCATGTTGAGCGGGGTCAGCTCGCCGCTCAGCCGGACGATGGGCGGCCGGCCCACCTTCAGCAGCAGGTCGGACGCCCCCTGCTGCACCATCTGGGAGATGGCCTGCTTGAAGTTGAACGCCGGGGCCGGGGCGAACCCCTCCATCTCGTGCCTAGGCATTGGGATCCACCCGGAAGAGGACCTGGCCGTACTCCACGGGCTGGGCGTCCTCCACGCAGATCTCCCGCACCACCCCGCTGAACTCGGCCTCGATCTCGTTCATGATCTTCATCGCCTCGACGATGCAGACCGTCTGCCCCGACGTCACCCGCTGCCCCACCCGCACGTACGCCTCCGCCCCGGGCTCGGGCGCCGCGTAGAAGGTGCCCACCATGGGCGACTTGATCTCCTTCAGGTTCGACGCGGGCGCCGGCGCCGGGGCCGCCGCGGGCGCGGCGGCCGGGGACGGAGCGGCCGGCATCGCCACCGCGGGCACGGTCACCGAGGGGACCCCGCCGAAGGTCCGGGTGATCACCACCCCCGTCCCGAACATGCCCTTGACCTCCAGGGACCCCACCTCGGGCGACTCGCGCATCAGCTGCACCAGCCGGCGCACGTCCTTGAAATCGATCCCCTTGTAGCCGGGGACCGCGGCGAGGAGTTCGGCCAGCTCTTTCGTTTCTTCAGGAGTCATGAGACCGGGTACGCGGGTGAGCGATGCGCCGATGCCACGGTCAGCCGAGCTCGACCAGACCAGACACCGGCGTGGACAGTGAATGCGCGCCTTCGGGGGTCACGACGGCGTCGTCTTCCAGCCGGACACCGCCCCATCCCTCAAGATAGACGCCCGGCTCCACGGTGACCACGGCCCCGGCCGGAAGGGTCTCCCGGGCCGTGCGCCCAAGTCGAGGATTCTCATGGACTTCCAGCCCGAGTCCGTGACCCAGGGAATGGCGGAACGCCTCGCCGAACCCGGCCCGGGCGAGCGACGCCCGGGCCACCGCGTCGGCCTGGGCCCCGGTCAGCCCGGGCCGCAGCCCCGCCAGCGCGGCCGCCTGGGCCGACCGGACCGCCTCCCACACCTCCCGCTGGCGGGCGTCCGCCCGGCCTACCACGACGGTGCGGGTCAGGTCGGCGCAGTATCCTCCGACCTGCGCGCCGAAGTCAAGCAACAGCAACTCGTTGGCGCCGATCGTCCGGGTCGTGGTTCCCGCGTGGGGGAGGGCCGACCGGGGTCCCGAGGCCACGATCACCGGGAAGGGATGCGCCTCGCTGCCCCGCTCCCGGAGGGCCGCCTCCAGACGACCCGCCACGGCCGCCTCGGTCTGACCGGCACGGATGGCCGGGAGGACCGCCTCGAGGGCGCCTTCCGCCACCCGGACCGCCTCCCGGATCCACCGCTGTTCGCCGGGGTCCTTCGTCACCCGCTGCTCCTCGACCAGGCCCGGGGCCGGCACCAGCCGGCCGGCGAAGGCCTCGCAGAGCCGCCCGGCGTTGCGCACCGTGATCCGGTCGCGCTCGTAGCCCACCGTGCGCGGCGCCCATTCGCGGAGCCGCTCGGCCAGGCAGGCCCAGAGGTCGGTCTCGTGGATCTCGACCCGCGCCGTGTCACCCGCCTCCGCGACCGCCTGGGTGGCGTAGCGCGCGTCGGTCAGCAGGGCCGTGCCGCGCTCGGTGACCAGGAGGAGGCCCGCGCTGCCGGTGAAGCCGGTGAGATAGCGGATGTTGGGCAGGTGGCCGACCAGCAGCGCCTCGATCCCGAGGGCGTGGGCCGCCTTCAGGACCGCGCGCTGGCGGTCAGCCCGCCGGTCCGGCGCCACCCAGGTGCCGGTGCAGCCCCCGCAGCGCGAGGACGTAGCTCTCGCCGCCGAAGCCGGTCACCACCCCCACCGCCAGATCGGCGAAGCGCGACTGGTGGCGGCGCCGCTCGCGGGCAAAGAGGTTCGACAGGTGCACCTCGACGAAGGGGACGGCCACCGCCAGCAGGGCGTCCCGGATGGCCAGGCTGGTGTGGGTGTAGGCCGCCGCGTTCAGCAGGAGGCCGTCGGCATGCCCCCGCAGCTGCTGGATGGCATCCACCAGGGCGCCCTCGTGGTTGGTCTGGGACCAGGCGATCGAACAGCCGAGCCGCCCCGCCTCCTCGCGCACCATGGCCTCGATCTCCGCGAGGGTCTGGTGCCCGTACAGGTGGGGTTCACGCTGACCCAGCAGGTTGAGGTTGGGACCGTTGAGGACCGCGATGCGGACCGTCAACGCTTGAGCCCCCGGAGCCAGTCGTTGAACTGACGGAGGTCCTCCGCCTCGGGGTCGGCCGATGCGGCGGACCGGCCGGGGGTGGCGCCGAAGAACTCGTCGTAGCTCGGCTCGTCCTCCGGTTCCTCCGGGGCGGTGTCGGGAGCCCCTGCCACGGGGCCGGGGGCGGCACCGGGCCGGTTGCCGAACACCTCCGCCAGCGAGAGGGGCTGCGCCGCCTCGCGGGTCGGCTCCCCCGCCGGACCGCGCTCGACCGCGGGCGGGAGCACCTGGGTCCGGCCGCCGGGCGGCTGGGCGTCGAGCACGCTTCGCAGCATCTCGCCGACGGCCTGGCCACCGGTCACGCGAGCGGCGCGGGACGGGCCCGCCATGGCAGGCGCGGCCGCGGCGGCGGGCTCGATCTCCCCCTCGAGGCGCCGGACCGCGTCGGCCAGGTGCGCGTCATGGGGCGCCCGGTCGAGCAGCTGGCGGTACACCGCCAGCGCCAGGTCACGGTGCCCCTGCTTGAGGAACAGCTCCGCCATGGATTCCGTGATCACCAGCACGGGCTCGCTCTCCTCGCTCTCCGGCGTGCGGTCGGCGGCGGCGACGGTGGCCGTCTCCTCGGGCGCCGGTTCGTCGGGCAGCGGCGCGGCCGCGGGAACGGGGTCGGGCTCCGGAACGTCGCTGGCCGGGTCGGCGACCACGTCCACCGGCAGGGCGGCGTCCTCGGCGGTGGCGAGCACCGCCGATTCCTCGAAGGCGGCCGCGGGTACCTCCACCCCCGCCGAGGCCTCGGCCTGCGCCGGCTCCACCGCGGCCGCGGCGTCATCCTCCCAGGTGGCCCACGCGTCCCAGGCCGACGGCTGGGCGGACGGCTCCGGGTCCGGCTCCAGCTCCGGTTCCGGCGGAGGCGCCGGGGCGGAAGCGTCCGGCGCCTCGTCGAAGGGCGTCTCGGCCTGGTCCGGCTCCGGGATCGGCTCGGGCTCCGGCTCCTCGCCTGCCGCGGCCGCGTCCCACGAAGCCACCGACGGCTCCGCCGGGAGCGGCGCGGGCTCATCGACCGGCGCGGCCGACCAGGGCGCGGGATCCTCGCGGGCCGGCGCGGGCTCAGGCGGCGGCGCCTCCGCGGTCGGCGGGGAGGACGCCGACGCCGGCTCGGCCGGCGTACGGTTCCGCAGCCGTTCGAGCGCCTCGATCGCCTCGGTGTCGCCGCGGTCCACCTCGAGGAGCAGTTCCAGCCGCTCGATCGCCTGGGCTTCGCGGCCCGTCCGCTCGTACACCTGCGCGATGCCGCTCAGCGCAATGCCATTCACGGGGTCGCTCGCGAGAGCGACATCGAAGGCCGCCTCCGCCTGGTCGAGCGCCCCGGCGTCGAGGTGACAGCGGCCCCGCACGATCAGGGCCGGTACGTACTCGGGGTGCTGCTCCAGCCCGGCGGCCAGGATCTCCAGTGCCCGGTCGTGGTTCCCCGCCTTGCGGTGGGCCTCGGCGAGGGGGGCGAACATGAGTCCGGTGGGGTTGTCCAGCCAGCGCCGTTCGAGTTTCTCGATGTCAGCCGAGGTGGCCATCAGGCTCTCTTCGCGTAAGTCGTTATGGCGCTTGGGCCAAGACTACCCGCGCCCTGCGGGGGTGTCAACGCGCGCCACGCGCCCCCCGGCTTGAGATGCCGGTCCGGCTCGGGTAGTATTCGGGCTCTTTGTCCATGGGACGCCCTCCCCGTCCGCAGGGCCCGGAACCGCCTATGATGCAAGCCTTTCGCAACAGCGCCAAACCGTTGGTCCTGATCGTGACCGTCGCGTTCCTCGCGTGGCTCGTGCTGGATCTCAGCGGTCTCTCGAGCGGTGGCGCCAACATGTTCTCCACCTCCACCGTCGGGAAGGTCAACGGTCAGGGGGTGGATGTCCGGGCGTTCCAGGAGGCGGTCTCGCGCCTCACCGAGCAGCGTCAGCGTCAGTCGTCGGAGCCTCTTGGCCTGGCCGAAACGGCGCAAATTCGAGACCAAGCGTGGGAGCAGTTCATTCAGGAGCGGCTCCTGGCGCAGGAGTACAAGCGGTGGGGTATCTCCGTGTCCTCACAGGAGATCGCCGAGGCCATCCGATCCACCCCTCCGCAGGACTTCATGTCCCTGCCCGATTTCCAGACAGAGGGGCAATTCGATCGGTCAAAATACGAGCGCTGGCTCGCTTCCGCCGTCGGCCAGAGCTACGTCCCTGTGCTGGAGGCGGAGTACCGGAACCAGCTCATGCAGTCCAAGCTGGCCCGGCACCTGGTGGCCCCGCTGTACGTCCCCGAGACCGAGCTCTGGGAGCGGTACCGGGACGAGCACGAGGAGGCGACGGTGGGGGCGGTGACGGTCCCGCCGGGCGCGATCAGCGATGCGGTGGTGACGGTGACCCCCTCCGAGGTCGATGCCTACTATGCCTCGAACCGGGAATCGTTCCGGCGGGAGGCGATGGCGTGGCTCAGCTACCTGACGCTGGATCGCCGGCCGATCGCGTCGGACACGGCCGCGGCGCTGGAGCGGGCCCAGGCCCTTCGCGCGGAGATCCTGTCGGGGACACCGTTCGACGAGGTCGCGCGGCGCGAGTCGGCCGACACCGTCTCGGGGAACCGCGGGGGGGACCTGGGCGAGTGGACCCGGGGGGCCTTCGACCCCGCCTTCGAGGCGGCGGCGTTCTCGATTCCGCTCAACCGGGTGTCGGAGCCGGTCCTGAGCCAGTTCGGCTATCACCTGATCGAGGTCACGGCCCGGGCGGGCAACACCGCCACCGCGCGGCACATCCTGGTGCCCGTGGAGGTGACCGGTGATCACCTGGTGGAGCTGGACACCCGGGCCGACAGCCTCGAGACCCTCGCCGCGGACCGTCTGGACCCCGCGGCGCTCGACACCGCGGCCCGGGTGCTCGGGCTGCCGGTGCTGAAGGCCGGTCCGGTGGTGAAGGGGTCGCTCACCGGCGCGGTGCTCGATGCCGTGATCTGGGCCTTCCAGGCGGAGGTGGGGGAGCACTCGCCGGTCATTGAGACCCCGTCCGCCTACTTCGTCTTCCGGGTGGACAGCGCCCGCCAGGAGGGGATCCCACCCCTCGCCCAGATCCGGGGTGAGGTGGAGGAGCGGCTGCGGTCCGACAAGAAGAAGGCCGAGGCCCGCCGGCTGGCCCAGGAGATCCTGCGGGAGGCGGCCGCGGGCAAGTCACTCGCCGCCGCCGCCGCCGACCTGGGCCTGTCGCACCAGGTGCTGGGGCCGTTCTCCCGGGTGAATGCGCCCCCGCTCGGTGAGTCCGTGGTGGGCGCCGCGTTCGCGGTCCGGCCGGGGCAGCGGGTGGGCCCGATCGACGGGGCCGCCGGATGGGTGGTCCTCGAGGTGATCCGTCACGTGCCGGCCGACTCGGCCGCCTTCCGGGCTGAACTCCCGTCGCTGCGCGAGCAGGCGCTCGACAACTACCGGCGGCGCTACCTGCAGCAGTACTTCAGCGCGCTCCGGGCCGCGGCCAAGGTGGTGGACAACCGCCACCTGGTGTTCCGGACCTCGGCCCAGATCGAGGCGGACGCCCAGGGCGCCACCCTGCCCTAGCCTGCGGTCGTGACGGCCCCAAACGCGCGCGGGCGATTCCCCTGGGAATCGCCCGCGCGTCGTTCGGGGCCGCTCGATTACTGGGAGAGCCGTTTCGGATCCCCGGTGGTGGCGGTGTCCTGCGCGTTGCCGTCGAGCTGGCGGCCCCCCTGCCCCCGATCCTCGCCGGGCATGCTGTTCACCGCGTCGCTCACGTCGGAGATGCTCCGCTTGAACTCCCGGATCCCCTTCCCCAGCGACGAGCCGATCTCGGGCAGCCGCTTGGCCCCGAACAGCAGCAGGACCACCACGAGGATGATCATCAGTTCGGAGAAGCCGATGTTGCCCAGCATGGGGCGCTCCGGGTCGAGGGGCTAGAAGAGGGACCGGGCGAGCAGATAGGCCAGCACGACGCCGACCACGCTCAGAATCGAGACATCCAGGCTCACCGGGCCCAGCGTCAAGTCTACCACCAGCAGGTCGATCGCGGCAGGGCCGATGCTCGGCTGCACCGCGAACGTGAAGAAGTCCCGGGTGGGGCTTTCCGGCAGGAACCGCCGCAGCAGCTCGGTCAGGAAGCCGCCGAGCGCGAAGCCGGCGACCAGCACACCGAGGTGGAACCAGGGCCTCCGGGGTCCGCTGGGCATCAGCGCCTCCGTTCCAGCACGTAGGTGAGACTGGCCCGCAGGCTGTCGCGGGCGGGGCCCGGGGCCAGCAGGTCCAGTTCCTGTTCCGCGCGGGCCGCGAACTCGGTGGCGCGGCGCCGCGCGTAGTCCAGCCCCCCGGCGGCGGCCACCGCCTCGATGACCGTGGCGATCTGGCCGTCGTCCGGCGCCGGGGCGGCCATCAGGCGGGTCACCGCGTCCCGTCCCGCGGGCGACATCCGGGGGAGCGCGTGGATGAGCGGGAGGGTGACCTTGTGCTCCCGCAGATCGAGCCCCGACGGCTTGCCGGTGACCGCCTCGGGCTCGGTGAAGTCCAGCAGGTCGTCCACCACCTGGAACGCCATGCCAAGGTACTCGCCGAACCGGGCCATCGCGCGGCGGACCGGGACCGGCGCCTCCAGGGCCCCCACCTCCGCCGCCCCGGAGAGGAGCGAGGCGGTCTTGGACCGGATGAGGAGATCGTACTCCTCCTCGGTGTACCGGAGCCGGTCGTGGGCCAGCAACTGGCGCATCTCGCCGATGGTCATCTCGTTCGTCACCCGGCCCAGGACCCGCAGCGGCTCCAGGTCGTCCAGCCGGACCAGTTCGATGACCGCCCGGGAGTACAGGTAGTCGCCCATGATGACCGACACCTGATGGCTGAACAGCGAGTTGATCGTGGGCATGCCGCGCCGGAGCACCGAGTGATCCACGGCGTCGTCGTGCACCAGGGTGGCGAGGTGGATCAGCTCCACGATGGCCGCCAGCCGCTTCACCCGGGGATCGGCCGACCCGGTGGCGTCGGCCACCAGGAGCACCAGGGTCGGGCGGAACAGCTTGCCCTGCATCTGCAGGAGGTGGGCGTTGACCTCGTTGATGAGATCGAAGTCGGCCGAGATGATCGCGCCGATGTCCCGGCGGACGGCCTCCAGCCGATCCTCCACGCCGGCCTGCAGCTGGGCGAGGGTGACGGCCCCGGTGTGCGAGATCACGAACGGTCCCCGGCGGTGAGGCGGTGCAGCCGTTCGCTGACGTCATGGAACCGGATGTCCACCGCCATGGCCCGCTCGTACCAGGCCACCGCATCGCCCGACCGGCCCTGGGCCTCGACCGCCCGCCCCAGCCAGTAGAGCAGCGCGACCTTCTGCTCGTCGGCGCCGGGGAGGGCCTCGACGGCCCGACGCAGGATGCCCTCGGTGATGGCGAACCGGCCCTTCTCGAAGAACGCCACGCCCAGCGCCTCGGTGGTCTTCAGTTTCCCCTCGGGCGCCCGCAGGGCGCGCTGGAACTGGGCGATGGCCTCGTCGAGGAGTCCCATCTCCTTGTAGGCGATCCCCAGGTCGTAGTGGGCCTGGAAGTCCTCGACGTCGAGGTTGGCCTCGATGCCCTGCTTGAACTGCGCCAGGGTCTCCAGAAAGTCGCGGTCCTCGTCCCCGACCACCTCGGGCTGGCCCACCCGCATCCGGGTGTCCATGGGGCCGTCCTCCAGGATCAGGGCCCCCAGGTCCACGTAGTCCCCGCTGCCCGGCGGCGCTGCCCCGGGCGGGGCACCGGCCTCGGACGCGGCGATCGCCGCGCTCGCCCCGGCATTGCCGGGATCGTGCTCCAGGACCCGCTGGTAGACCATCCGGGCGTTGGCGTGCGCGCCGCTCCGGGCAAGCGCGTGGCCGAGGGAGAGGTAGGCGCCGATCAGCAGGTTGCGGTCGTGCACCCGGTAGGCCAGCTCGACCCGCTTCTGGTGCCAGTGCAGATTGTCCGGGTCGCGCCGGAGCAGCTCGCCCACCGTGGCGATGGCCAGGTCCCACTGCTCGGCCGCCTCCTCCCCCGCCAGAGCCCGCTCCAGGGCCACGACGCTTCGCCCGCCCGCGCTCCCCGGCACCGGCGCCGCCCGTCGGCGCTCCGGCGCCTCGTCGGTCCATGTCTCGACCTCGAGCCCCTCGAAGAGCGGGTGATAGACGATCGGGAGCGGCTCCCCCGGCGGCCCGGGCTCCTCGCCCGGCTCGGCCGCGGTGGGTTCCAGCCCCTCGACCTCCATCGGTTCGGCCACCATCGGCTCACGCAGCGAGGCGAGCCCCGGGTCATCGGGGGTCGTCTCGACCGCGGTCGGCTCGAACCCGCTGAGGGGGGACACCGCGTCCGCCGGGTCCGCCTCGACCGCGGTGGGCTCCAGCCCCTCGGGGCGGCCCTCGCCCGCCGCGGGAGGCGGCCCGAAGCCGGTGTCGATGAAGACGAGACCGGAGGCGGCCGCGCGCAGCGGATCCGGCGGCGGCGGGGCGGCGCGGGCCGTCTCGGGAGCGGCGAGCGCCTCGAAGTCGGGCGCCGTCACCTCGTCCGAACTCACCTGGTCGAAGAGCTCGGTCAGGGCCGCGAGCAGTTCCTGGCTGGCCG
>JBFILX010000037.1:0-14195 GCA_041612035.1 Gemmatimonadales bacterium
CGCATCGCCGGCCGTTGCCGGGATCAGGGCCGGAGGGCGGCCAGCCGATCCCGGGCGAGCGTGGCGAGGTCGGAGCGGGGGTACTGCTGGATCACCCGCTGGTAGGCGGTCCGGGCCCCGGCGCGGTCGCCCTGCTGCTCGGCCAGGAGCCCGGTCTTGTAGAGGGCCTCCGCGGCGCGCGACGATTCGGCGAAGCGGCTCACCACCATCCGGTAGTAGGCCGCGGCGGAGTCGGGCCGCTCCCGCACGAAGGTCTCGCCCACGAAGTACAGCGCGTCCGGCACGAGCGCGTGGGTCGGGTAGGTCCCCAGGAACTCCTGGAACCCGGCCCGCGCCGTCCCCATGCTGCCCCGCCGCAGTTCCTGCAGGGACGTCTGGTAGAGCTGGTCCGGGGTCGCGGTCGGGATCGGCCCGGCCTCGTCGCCGCCCGGCGGCACCGAGTCGGTGGCCAGCCGCTCCTGGCGGTCGTCGAGCTGGCGCTTGAGCTCGCTGAGCCGGCGCTGGCTCTGGCCGGTGAGTTCCTGGACCTGCACCAGCTGGGCCTGGATGTTGAGCAGTTCGGCGGCGGTGTCCAGCCGGAACTGCCGCACCGCGTCACGACTCGCCGCGATCGAGTCCAGGATCCGCCCCTGCAGGGCGATCACCCGGGCCAGCTCGGCGGCCCGGGCCGAGTCCTGCCGGGCGGTCTGGACCCGGAGCACGGCCAGCTCGGTCTCGACCCGGCGCACGGCGCCCTTGGTCGCGCACCCGCCGACCAGGAGCACCGCGGCCGCGGCCAGCGTCAGGCGTCGGGTCACCGGCACCCGGCGATGTGCGACGCCAGGGTCTCCCGGCCCGACAGCACCGTGAATTCGTCGCGCCGGTTCTTGGCCCAGGCCTCCTCGGTGCTGGCCCGGTCGAGCGGCTGGGTCTCGCCCAGACTGGCCGTCTCCATCCGGGACGCGTCGACCCCCCGCCGGACCAGGTAGTCCTTGGCCGCCTCGGCGCGGCGGGTCCCGAGCACCAGGTTGTACTCGTCGGTGTAGCGCTCGTCGGCGTGCCCGGTGATCCGCAGCCGGACCGCGGGGTGGCTGCGCAGCACCTCGGCCTTCCGGTCCAGGATGCCGGCGGCGTCGGACCGGATCTCGAAGCGGTCGGTGTCGAAGTTGATCATGGTGCCCAGCTCGCTCACCATCGACGCGATCACCATGTCACAGGACGGCCCCGCGGGCGCAGGGGGCGGGGGTGGCGGCGCCGGCTCGGTGCGGGCCGGCGGCTCCGGGGTCGGGGTCACCGCGGGCTGGGGCTGCTTGGAGCACGCGGTGAGGCCGATCGCGACGAGGGCGGCGGAGAGGAAGGCGAGGCGCATCGGGGTCACTCCGTCGGAGATGTGGTCGTAACTCAGGGCCCGGCCAGCCGGCCGGACCACGCGGGGAGCTGGGCCGAGGTGGGGGTGGTCACCACCCGCACCCGGCCGGTTTCGAGATCGATGACGTGCAACTGCCGCCGTCCGGTCCGGGTGGAGACGAAGACCAGGTGGCGCCCGTCGGGCGCCCAGGCCGGGTCTTCGTTGGTTCCCTCCGAGGTGACCTGACGGACCCGCTCGGTGGTCAGGTTGTACACCATCACCTGGAACCCGCCCCCCATCTGCCGGTGGAACGCGATCTGGATCCCGTCGGGGGACCAGTCCGGGGCGAAGGAGGCCCCCGTCCGGCCGTAGTCGAACGGCACCAGGAGTTCGACGTTCGTCCCGTCCGCCGACATGGCGTAGATCTGGGGCGGTCCGGCCCGGGTCGAGACGAACCCGATCCGCCGTCCGTCGGGAGAATAGGTGGGGGACAGGTTTTCCGCAAACCGGCCCGCCGTAAGGCGTTGGACGCAGCAGAGGGCCTGGACGTCGGCCTGGTGAAGGGCGTAGCTCCGGTCCACCACCCGGGAGAAGGCGAGCCACCGTCCGTCCGGCGAAAAGGCCGGGGTGATGTTCATGGTGGACTGGGTGGTGGGGAACACCGTGCGGGAGCCGGTGGCCACCGACTGGAGTACCACCAGCCCCTGCCCTTCGGTCAGCTCGGTATAGGCGAACCGGTCGCCGCCGGGGCTCCAGGCGGGGGAATAGGCGATCCGGCCCCCCGGGGTCAGGACCCGCGCCCCGTACCCGTCCGAGTCGACCCGCCAGATCCGGTTGTCGGAGACGTACAGCATCCGCGTGGCCGCGATCCCCGGGGTGCCGGTGGCCCAGCGGACGATCTCGTCCGCCACCCGGTGGATGGCGAGCCGCCCCTCCCCCTCCCCGGCCAGGTCCAGGATCGCCGTCCCCTCGTTGCGGAGCAGCCCGCTCCCCACGTCCCAGAGCCGGACGGTGACCCCGGTGCCCGCCGGCAGCGGGGCCAGCTGCACGGCCAGGGTGGCGTTCATCGCCCGGTAGGGGCCCCAGTTGATCTCCGGTCCGCTCACCGGCTCCATCGCCGTGGGGAGGAAGATCATCTCGAACCGGTCGCTGTAGTCGAGGTCCCGTTCCACGATGGCCCGGACCGAGTCGAGGGCCGGCGCGGGCAGCACCACCAGGCCGGGGCGCACCTTGGGGTCGTCGTACAGCAGGCGCAGCACCGCGCGGGTCGTGTCCTGCGCCTCCACCCGGGCCACGCACAGCAGGAGGGCCGCCGCCGCCACCAGGATCCGGCGCTTCACGGCGTGGTTCGCGGCTGGAAGGACAGGGCGATGGCCAGCACGTCGCTCCGGAACCCCTCGGGCAGCGGGCCGAAGGCCCGGGCGTTGGCCGCCGCCTCCACCGCGCCCTGGGCGCTCAGATCGAAGGAGAGACTGCGCGAGCGGCCGGAGACCCTGATCTCCCGCACCGTGCCGTCGCGCAGGATCAGGAAGCTCACCTCGGTGCGGAGGGACTGGGGACCGGCGGGTCGCTGCCATCGGCGGTAGATCTCGTTGACGATGTTGCGCAGGTACTCCGGGTACGGGAACTCCGCCCCCGGGGTGCTCACGTTGGCCACGTCCGACCCGGTCGAGGGCGTCTCGCCCGCGATGGGCGTGGCGGTGCTCGCGGTCTGGGGCGCCGCCTCGCGCTTCGGCTGCGGCACGGTGGGGGTCGGCGCGGGCGGCACCGGGGCGGTGCGGCTGGGCTGCTCGATCGGCGCCGTCCGCTCCACCGGCTGGGGGAGCGCCTCGGCGATGGGGCGGCGGGTCTCGGAGGGGGCGGGCGCCGCGACCAGGTTGACGGCATACACCGTCCCCATCGGCTGGACCGAGCGGGAGGCGAGGACCACCAGGCCGACGATGGCCAGGTGCGCGACCGTGGTCCAGACCAGGCCGGCGGCCACGCCCTCGCGCCGCAGCGGCGCGACGTGCGCGGTCACGGCCGCTCGTCCTCGGCGACCAGGCCCACGTCGGCGACGCCCGACTCCCGGATCACGGCCAGCACCCGCACCACGTCACCGTAGGCCGCGCCCCGGTCACCCCGGAGGTAGATGCCCGACGGCTGCCGCCGGGCCACGATGGCCTGGAAGCTGGCGCGGAACTCCTCGAACGACATGCCTTCCCGGTCCACGAACACGCGCCCCGCGCGGTCCACGCTGACCACGATGCCTTCCTTGGCCGAGAGCGGCCGGGCCGCCGCCCGCGGCAGCTGGACGTCGACCCCGCCCTGCATGAGGGGCGCCGTGATCATGAAGATGATGAGCAGCACGAAGGCCACGTCCATCAGCGAGGTGACGTTGATGTCCGCCGAGATCGGCAGGCCCCCGCGCCGGCCCAGCCGGCCCGAGCTTCCGAGCGCCATCCGCTAGAGCAGGCGCTCCCGCGCCATCCACCCGACCAGCCGGTTGCCGAACCCCTCGAGGTCCCCCTCGAACCGGCTGACCCGCCAGGCGAAGAAGTTGTAGGCCATGACCGCCGGGATGGCCGCCGCCAGCCCCGCCACCGTGGTGATCAGCGCCTCGGCCACGCCGGGGGCGACCGCGGCGATGTTGCCGGACCCCTTCTCGGCGATCCCGATGAACGCCTGCATGATGCCGAGCACCGTGCCCAGGAGGCCCAGCAGGGGGCTCACGCCGCCGATCGTGGCGAGCCATGGGACGTAGTGAGCCACCGCATCGCGCTCGGTCGCGATCTCCCGGTTGAGCACCATCTTCAGCGCCTCGAGCTGGCTCTCGGAGAGGCTGTGGGCCTCCTCGCCCAGCTCGCCGATCGCGCCGGGCCGGAGCTCGCTGTAGAAGGTGATCCCCGCCCGGAACAGCCGGGTGAAGGCCGAGGGCGCCAGCTTCATGGCGTTCCGGTAGGCCTCCCGCAGGCTGGTGGTCCGGTCGAGTTCGCCGGTGAACTTGTCCGTCTGGGCACGGATCTGCCGGAACTGCCACCACTTCAGGCCGATGATGAACCACGAGGCGAGCGAGAGGATGACGGTGACCGCCAGCACCACCTTGGTTTCGGCGGTGCTGTGCAGGACGAGGTCCATGGGCCGCAGGAACTGGCCAGGTTCGGCCTGCAGCATCGGCGCTCCGGGAGACGGGGAAAGGGGTGGCGGCGGATCCGCGGTGCGGGAAAACTAGGGCCCCCGGGCCCCGGGCGCACCCCGCGTGACCCGAAAACACCGCGCCGCCGGCTGCCAGAGAGACGGTCAGCCCGGCGGCGCTTTCACACCGAGGAGGTTATCGGAGCCTAACGGTCGCCCCCGGCGGGCAGCCTGCCGACCAGCCGGACCGGGGTGCCGGGCGGAATGTCGGGCGAGACCACGCCCAGCAGGACCACGGTGGCGGTGCGGTCGCCCACCCGGACCACCTGGCCGGTGGCCATCAGCTCGTCCACCAGGTCGGGGCCCAGGTTGCGCGGGCCGGGGGCCCGCCGCATCTCGATGACGTCGCCCGGCTGGACCCCGTCACGGCGGCCGAGGGAGACGAACATGACATTCTGGGGGTGCTTGAGTTCGCGCAGTTCGCGGGCCCCGATCACCTCGCCGGTGGGGCCGTCGGTCACGGCGACCGCCCGCCGTTCGGGCCCCGGGCTGAAGCGCTCGGCCGGGAGCACCAGCTGGCCGTTGCGCATCGGGCCGTACACCGCGACCACGGTCGCCAGGTACTGGCGACCCTCCAGCCGCTCGACCCGGACCAGGCCGGTGGGGATCACCGCCTCGCCGTACCCCCGGAACTCGTCGCCCAGCTGCACCACGAGCAGGCTGTCGCCCGGGGCGTAGGAGGCGCCGTTGGGGGCCTCGATGGCGACGGCGCCGAACGGCGAGGCCGAGGTGCGTTCGCTGAGGTTGCGGATCTGCTGCGGGGTGACCGGGCCGTGCATCCGCCCGAAGGGCAGGCGCTGCTGCTCGGTGAGGAACCCGGAGGAGTGGAACTCGCCCGGGCGGAGCGGCCGGTACACCTGCTCGGTGTAGGCCTGCAGCACGGCCCCGACTTCGGTCCGGCGCCGCTGGGCGAACTCGGGCATCGGGTATTCGTATTCGCTCTCGCCCATCTCCCCGCCCTCGGGCCCGGGCATCCCGGGCGCCGGGGTGTCCTCCGCGGGAACCGCCCGCGCGCCCTCGGCCGCCACCAGCCGGAGCACCTCGCCCGGGTAGATCCAGTGCGGATCCTCCACCACGTCGGTGTTGATCCGGTAGATCTGGGGCCACTGGAAGGGGTCGCCCAGGTAACGGGCCGCGATGTCCCAGAGGGTGTCGCCACGCCGGACGGTGTGGCTGGACGGCCGCTGGGCCTCCTGGGCGGAGGCGGTCGGGACCGCCACCAGGACCAGGAGTCCCAGGACCGGGATGAACCTAGAAGGGCAGATCGTCTTCCTCGCCATCAAGCGCCTCCGGGAAATCGCCGAAGGACTCCTCTTTCCGGGGCGCCGAGGCGGCAACCCGCGGGGGCAGAGCGTCGTCCGAATCGGCGGACCGACTGGAGAGCAGGATCAGTTCACGGGCGATGACCTCGGTCGTGTAGCGGGTCTGGCCTTCCTTGTCCTGCCAGGACCGGTACTCGACGCTCCCCTCGACGTAGACCTTGTCGCCCTTCTTGCAGTACCGCTCCACGACGTCCGCGAGGGCGTTGCCCCGGTTGTTCCAGAGCACCACCCGGTGCCATTCGGTCTTTTCCTGGCGCTCGCCGGACTGGTTCTTCCAGACCCGGCTGGTGGCGAGCGAGATGGTGGCCACGCGGGAGCCGCCGCTGGTACTGCGGACTTCGGGGTCAGCCCCCAAATTGCCAATCAACTGGACTTTGTTCAGGCTGCGGCTCACGGTGTCCTCCGGGTGAAAATCTGGGTCGGGCGGGCGAACCCCGGCAGAGTATAGGAACCGTAAGTCCCTATGTCAACCAAAGATACGCCGCCCGGCGCCGCTTCACGCGGGGGCCGTGAGGGCCAGCCGGAACACCAGGGCGTCTTCCGTCGGAGACCGGTAATAAGCACGGCGCATGCCAGCCACGGCGAAGCCGAACCCCTGGTAGAGCGCCTGGGCCGGCCGGTTCGATTCCCGGACCTCCAGCCAGACCTCGGCCACCCCCCGGGCCCGCAGGGCGTCGAGGGCCGTGGCCAGCAGGCGACCGGCGATGCCCCGGCGGCGGTGGGCCGGGTCCACCCCCAGGGTGAGGATCTCCGCCCCGCCGGCGGCCGCCGCCGCCAGCAGGTAGCCGACCGGCAGGTCACCATCCCCGGAAACCGCCACCACGCCCACCACGCTGTGGGAGGCGAGGGTGTCCCGCATCGCCCGGAGCGACCAGGGATCGGAGAAGCAGGCGTGCTCCAGGCCCGCGAGGGCCTCGGCATCAGCCGCCTCGACCGCCCGGATCCGGTAGCCGTCGTCCATGTCGTGCCTCCCACCGGGCCTGTGCCTCCGCCGGCCGGCCGTAGTCGGGCTCCCACGCCGCCGGGTCGGACACCGCCACCGTTCCGCCGTCCCGGTCCAGCAGGGCGAGCAGCGACGCGGCCGACGGCCCGGCGGGTTCCACGGGCCGGCCCAGCACCTCCGTGATCGCCCGCGCCACCGCCTCGGGGACGGCCCCCACCACCCGGTCGAGGGACCCCAGGGTGGCGAGGTCTTCGGGAAGCCTGGCCGCGGGCGACGCCAGCAGATGCACGCCGGCGTCGGCGAACGTCCAGGCCCCGGCGTACACCTCGCCCCGTAGGGCGTCGCTCACGGCCAGGATGCGCTCGCCCGGCCGCGCGACCGCCGCCGCACGCGCCAGGAGACTCGGCGCCGCCATCAGCCGCACGCCGCCCCGGGCCAGGGCCTTCGCCACCGCCGCCCCGACCCGAAGTCCGGTGAAGCTCCCCGGTCCGTCGGCCACCACCACCACCTCGACCCCCCGGAGCGATGCCCCGGCCTCGGCGAGCACGCGCTCGACCAGGGGAATCAGCCCCGAGGCGTGGCGGCGGGCGCCCTCCAGGGTCCGCTCGACGGGTTCGGCACCTGGCGCCGCGGCGGCCACGCAGAGCCGGTCGGTCGCGGTCTCCAGGGCCAGCCGGACGCCCGTCATGGCGCGACCACCTCCGAGGGGACGAGGCGGACCGCCCGGCGGTCCGGGTCGTCGAGGTGGGTCAGGGTGATGCGCAGGTCGGGGGCGGGCACCCAGGCCCCGCCCCGTTCGGGCCACTCGATCAGCACCAGGTCGCCGTGGAGAATCGTCTCCCAGTCGAGCGCGCCGGCCTCGTCGGGCCTCCGGAACCGGTAGCAGTCGAGGTGGTAGATCGGACCCCGCCCGGTGTCGTAGCGATGGGCCAGGGTGAAGGTCGGGCTGGTGGCGGGCTCCCGGGCACCGCGGCCCGCCGCCAGGGCGCGGGCCAGCGTGGTCTTCCCCGCCCCGAGTTCCCCTTCGAGCCAGACCACGGCCCCCGGGGGCAGCGTCCGGCCCAGCCGCCGGCCCAGGGTCTCCAGCCCCGCGAGGTCCAGGGGTTCGGTCATGCGCGCTGGCCCGACCGTGCCCGGCCCCGCCGCACGTCCGGCGCCCCCACGGCCCGGAGGTCGTTGATCTGGTCACGGAGCATGGCGGCCAGCTCGAACTCGAGGTTGGCGGCCGCCTCCCGCATCTGCGATTCCAGCGCCGTGATGAAAGCCGCCCGCTGTTCGGGGTCGCGCAGGTCGGGCGTGGGCTCGTCCTTCCGGGCGGCCGGCTTCTGGGTGCGGGCATCGGCCACCCGGGTCGAGAGCCGGGTCTCTTCCAGCGACTTGATGATGGATACCGGGGTGATCCCGTGCTCCTCGTTGAAGGCCTGCTGCAGCCGGCGGCGGCGATCCATCTCGTCGAGCGCGCGCCGCATCGAGCCGGTGATCCGGTCGGCGTACAGGATGGCCCGGCCGTTCAGGTTCCGCGCCGCGCGGCCCACGGTCTGGATCAGCGACCGGTCGGAGCGGAGAAACCCCTCCTGATCGGCGTCGAGGATGGCCACCAGCGACACCTCCGGCAGGTCCAGCCCCTCCCGCAGGAGGTTGATCCCGACCAGCACGTCGAACTCGCCCAGCCGGAGCCCGCGCAGGATCTCCACCCGTTCGATCGCGTCGATGTCGGAATGCACGTAGCGCACCCGGACCCCGGCCTGCTGCAGGTAGTCGGTGAGGTCCTCCGCCATCCGCTTGGTGAGGGTGGTCACCAGGACCCGCTCCCGGCGCCGGGCCCGGTCGCGGATCTGGCCCAGCAGGTCGTCCACCTGGCCCTGCACCGGCCGGATCTCCACCTCCGGGTCCACCAGGCCGGTGGGACGGTTGACCTGCTCGACCACGACGCCGCCCGCCAGGGCCAGCTCGTAGTCGCCGGGGGTCGCGGAGACGCAGATCATCCAGGGCACCAGCTCCATGAACTCCTCGAACCGGAGCGGGCGGTTGTCGAGGGCCGACGGGAGGCGGAACCCGTACTCCACCAGGGTGGCCTTGCGGGACCGGTCGCCGTTGTACATCCCGCCGATCTGCGGAAGCGACACGTGCGATTCGTCCACCACCACCATGAACTCGGGGGGGAAGTAGTCGAGCAGGCAGGCGGGCCGCTCCCCCTCCCGCCGGCCGGTGAGGTGGCGGGAGTAGTTCTCCACCCCCGGACAGGTGCCCACCTCCAGCAGCATGTCCACGTCGAACTGGGTGCGGGTCTCGAGCCGCTGGGCCTCCAGCAGCTTCCCCGCGGTGCGCAGCGCGGTGAGCCGCTCGGCCAGCTCGGCCCGGATGAGCCCGACCGCCCGCCCGACCCGCTCCCGCTCGGTGACGAAGTGGGTGGCGGGATAGACGGCGCACCGCTCCAGCGGCACGATCGCCTCGCCCGTCAGCGGATGGATCTTGGTGATCCGCTCCACCTCGTCGCCCCAGAACTCGATCCGGACCGCCTGCTCCTCGTAGGCCGGGAAGACCTCGACGGTGTCGCCCCGGACCCGGAAGGTGCCCGGGTCGAAGGCCACGTCGTTGCGCCGGTACTGGATCGCCACCAGGTCGCCCAGCACCGCGTCGCGGGGCCGCCGCTCGCCCACCCCCAGGGTCAGCATCAGGCTGCGGTAGGTGGCGGGGTCACCCAGGCCGTAGATCGCGCTCACGGTGGCGACGATCACCACGTCTTCCCGCTCCATGAGGCTGGAGGTCGCGCGCAGGCGGAGCCGTTCGATGTCCTCGTTGCGGGAGGCGTCCTTCTCGATGTACAGGTCCGCCGAGGGCACGTAGGCCTCGGGCTGGTAGTAGTCGTAGTAGGAGACGAAATACTCGACCGCGTTCCGCGGGAGGAACTGCTTGAACTCGCCGTACAGCTGGGCCGCCAGGGTCTTGTTGTGGGACAGGACCAGGGTGGGCAGGCCGGCCTGGGCGATGGTGTGCGCGAGGGTGAGCGTCTTCCCCGACCCGGTCACCCCGAGCAGGGTCTGGTAGCGGTCCCCCCGGCGCAGGGCCGCGGTCAGCTCGGCGATGGCCCGGGGCTGGTCCCCCGCGGGCTGGAACGGGGCTTCGACCCGGAAGACCGGGCCGGTCACGCGCGGGACATGGCGAGCAGCCGGGTCCACTGCTCGGGCGGGACCGGCACCACCGAGAGCCGCCCCATCCGGACCAGCGCCAGGTCGCGGAAGGCCGGGTCCGCCTTCACCTCCGCCAGGGTGACCGGCCGGGCCAGGGGGCGGTCGGCCTCGAGGTCGACCACCACCCGGGCGGGGTCCTTGCCCTTGGGGTCGGGATAGGGGTCCGACACCACCTTGGCCAGCCCCACGGCGCGCCGCTCCTTGCCGGTGTGGTAGATCAGCACCGGGTCACCCGGCCGCATGGCGCGGAGGTGCTTCAGGGCCACCGGGTTGGCCACCCCGTCCCAGCAGGTGCGGCGCTCGCGGACGAGGTCGTCGAAGCTGTAGGTGCCGGGTTCGGTCTTGAGGATCCAGCGGCTGGGCATGCGGGTCACCGGGTCGGAAGTGGAGGGCGGGGGCTCAGAAGGTCGGCGCCTCCCGGCGCTCGATGGCGCTCACCCCCTTCACCCGCCGCACCGCCTTCAGCACCTTGCCGAGGTGCGGCAGGTTGTCCACTTCAACATAGATGGTCCCGAAGGCGTTCCCGTCCTTGGCGTGCAGGTCGGCCCGGCGGATGTTGGTGCCGGTGCCGCTGATGGCGTTCATGATGTCGGCGTAGAGGCCCCGCCGGTCTTCCGCGGACAGGACCAGGCGGACCACGAACGACTCCCCCTCCACCTCCTGCCAGTCGATCTCGACCCGGCGATCGCTGGCGCTGAGGGTGAGCAGGTTGGGGCAGTCGTTCCGGTGGATGGAAATCCCCCGGCCCTGGGTGACGTAGCCCACCACCGGGTCGCCGGGGACCGGCTGGCAGCACTGGGCGTAGCGGACCATCAGCCCGTCCACCCCCTGGATCCGGATCCCCCGGCCCAGCCGGATCCGGTCGATCACCCGCCCGAAGGCGGTGGGCTTGGGCGCCTGCAGCTCGTCGTCGGGCCGGTCGGGATGCAGGGCCCGCATCACCTGTCCGATCGCCACGTCCCCCCGCCCGATCGCCACCACCAGCCCGTCGCCGGTGGCGAGGCCCAGGCCGTGCGCCGCCCGGTCGAGGGCCTCCTCCGCGGGCGGCTCCAGCCGGCGCCGGCGCAGCTCCCGGTCGAGGATCTCGCGGCCCAGCTGGAGGCTCACCGTCTGCTCCTCCTGCCGGATCCACTGCTTGATCTTGTGGCGCGCCCGGGCGGTGACCACGTGGTTCAGCCAGTCGAGGCTGGGCCGGGGCGCCTGGCCGGTGAGGATCTCCACCGTGTCGCCGTTCTTGAGTTCCCGGTGCAGCGGCGCGATCCGGCCGTTCACCCGGGCGCCCTGGCACCGCAGGCCGACCTCGGTGTGGACGTGGAAGGCGAAGTCGATGGCGGTCGCCCCCTTGGGCAGCCGCTTGACCTCGCCCCGCGGGGTGAAGACGAAGATCTCGTCCTGGTACAGATCGACCTTCAGGAACTCGAGGAACTCCTCGGGGGTGGTGGTGTCCTGCTGCAGTTCGAGCAGCTGGCGGAACCAGACGAAGTGGCGGTCCAGTTCGTCGCCCTTCTGCTCCGCCTTGTAGAGCCAGTGGGCCGCGATGCCGTGCTCCGCGGTGCGGTGCATCTCGGGGGTGCGGATCTGCACCTCGAACAGGTGGCCGCCCGGGCCGAAGATGGTGGTGTGGAGCGACTGGTACCCGTTGCTCTTGGGGCTCGCGATGTAGTCCTTGAACCGTTCCTGCACCGGGGTCCAGGTGTGGTGGATGATGCCCAGCACGTGGTAACAGTCGGGCACCGTCGGCACGATCACCCGCACCGCCATCATGTCGTAGACCTGCTCGAAGGGCAGGTTCCGCCGCCGCATCTTCTGGTAGATCGACCAGAGGTGCTTGGGGCGGCCGGTCACCTCGTACTCGTCGATCTCCGAGGCCAGCGCCCGCTCCAGCGGGATCTGGAGGGTCTTGATGAGCTGGTCCCGCTCCGCCCGCTTCGAGGCCAGCTGGTCCACCAGGACCCGGTGGTCGTCCGGTTCGAGGAACCGGAACGCCAGGTCCTCGAGCTCCGCCTTGATCCCCGCCATGCCGAACCGGTGGGCCAGGGGGGCGTAGATCTCCCGGGTCTCGAGCGCGATCCGCTCCTGGCGCGTCTCGGGCAGGTGCTCCAGGGTCCGCATGTTGTGCAGCCGGTCGGCCAGCTTGATGATGATGACCCGGGCGTCCTTGGCGATCGAGAGGAGCAGTTTGCGGTAGTTCTCCGCCTGGGCCTCGGACGTGGACTGGAAGGTGAGGTGGCTGATCTTGGTGAGCCCCTCCACCAGCCCGGCCACCTCCCCCCCGAAGCTCTCCGCCAGGTCCTCGGGGCGGACGTCGGAGTCCTCCACCACGTCGTGCAGCAGGGCCGCCGCCACCGAGGTCGAGTCCACCAGCATGTCGAGCAGGATCTCGGCCACCGCGATGCTGTGGGAGACGAAGGCCTCCCCGCTCATCCGCGTCTGGCCCCGATGGGCGGACGCGCTGAAGCGCACCGCCCGGTCGATCAGATCGAGATCGAGCCGGTCGGCGTTGGCCTCGAGCCGGTCCCGGAACTGGGCCGGGACCTCCACCAGCGCTTCGGTCACGGAGCCACCCCGCCTGGGTACACCACCACCTCCCGCGACACCCCCCGACCCGGGGGCCGCCGCGGCCTGACCCTCCAAGGATTGCAGGGCGCGGCGGGAAGGTCAACGCGCCCGACGGCCCCCGGCTCAGAGCAGGCCGGCCGCGGCGAAGCTGGTGTAGCGGTCCCCGGCCACGATCACGTGGTCGTAGACCGGGATGTCCAGGACCCGCCCCGCCTCGGCCAGCTGGCGGGTGACGGCCCGGTCCTCGGCGGAGGGGGTGGGGTCGCCGGAGGGGTGGTTGTGGACCAGGATGATGCCCGCCGAGGCCTCGGCGATGGCGGCGCGGAACACCTCCCGGGGGTGGACCAGGGAACTGTCCAGCAGCCCCCGGGTGACGGTGATGTCGCGGAGCACCCGGCTCTGGGTGTCGAGGGCCAGGACGTGGAACTCCTCCACCGCCAGGTCCCGCAGCCGGGGGGCCACCCAGCGCACCACGTCCTCCGCGTCGCCGATCCGGGCGGCGGGGGGACGCAACTCGCGGCCCATCCGCCGCCCGATCTCCAGGGCGGCGAGCAGGCGGGCGCCCTTGGCGGGGCCCACCCCCGGGAGGCGCAGCAGCTCGGCCGGAGGACGGGCGGCCAGGCGGCGGAACGAGCCGCCCGCGGTGTCGAGGAGGTGGCGGGCCAGCCGCCCGACCGGGGCGCCGTGCCGACCCGTCCCCAGCAGCAGGGCCAGGAGTTCCGCGGCGGTCAGCGCGTCCGGCCCCATCGTCCAGAGCCGCTCGCGGGGGCGCTCGGCGTCGGGGGGGCCGGAGGCCGGGGAGGGCGCCATCCCCTCAGGATGACGGTCGGCCCGTTCGGGGGCCAACCGGAACGGCGCCGCTCAGCCCGTCAGGCGGCGCCGTGACACTTCTTGTACTTCTTGCCGGACCCGCAGGGACAGGGCTCGTTGCGTCCGACCTCGGGGACCCCGCCGCCCGAGGGCATCCGGCCCAGCGAGGTACTGAGGGCCGCCGCCCCGCCCCCGGGGTTCGGGGCCCCCGCCGGGGCGGGCTCGGCCGCAGGCAGTTCCTGGCCCGAGGCCCCGGGGAAGAGGTCGGCGGTGGAGGGCCGCCGGGCCACGGCGGGGGCGGGCCTCGGGGCCTGGCGGGGCGGCTCGGCCGTCACCTGCACCTTGAGGAACCGCTCGGTGAAGGTCGACTGCACGTCGCGCATGAGGTCCTCGAACATCTCGTAGGCCTCGCGCTTGTACTCCACCAGGGGGTCCTTCTGGCCGTAGGCCCGGTACTGGATGGCGTTGCGCAGCTGGTCGAGGTCGTAGAGGTGGTCCTTCCACTTCTCGTCCAGCACCGAAAGCATGACCTGGGAGAGCACCTGCAGGTCCACGTCGGGCAGCCCCAGGTTGCGTCCGAAGTCCTTGAGGTATCCGATCTTCCGGGTGAAGGTCTCCTCGCCGGTGCTCCGGGCCTCGGCCACCAGCGCGTCGAGGTCGGGGGTGCCCGCCGGGTCGGTCACCGCGTCGGTGATCACCATGTAGTGCAGGGACAGCTCGGCCTTGAGCCCCACCCGGTCCCAGTCCTCCGGCCGCTCGGTGTCGCGGAGGAACCGGCGGATGGACTCCTCCAGCGCGCTCCCGATCATCCGCCGGGCCTCGGCCTTGAGTTCCTCGCCCCGCTCGAGCGCGAAGAGCCGCAGCGAGTA
>JBFILX010000038.1:0-14129 GCA_041612035.1 Gemmatimonadales bacterium
CACGACTTCCTGCACCGGCGTCACCGGGTGGACATCCACGGCCTCTGCTCCGACTGCCGGGGCCGGGATGCCGCGGCCCTCCGCGACACGGTGAGCCGATGACCGACGGCCCCACCCTCGGCATCGCGGTCGCCTTCCTGGGCGGCGTGCTGAGCTTCCTGTCGCCCTGCGTGCTCCCGCTGGTCCCCTCCTACCTGGGGTTCATCACCGGGTTCACCCTGGAGGAGATGACCGGCCGGCGGAAGCTCGCCATGGTGCACTCGGTGCTGTTCGTGTCGGGGTTCTCCCTCGTCTTCATCCTGCTGGGCGCGAGCGCCACCGCGCTGGGCCGGGTGCTCAACTACTACCAGGACTGGGTGGCCCGGATCGGCGGGCTGCTCATCATCGTGTTCGGGCTCTACCTGGTGGGGGCCTTCCGGCTCACGTTCCTGGAGCGGGAGCAGCGGGTGCACCTCGACCGGAAACCGCTGGGTTATCTCGGCTCGGTGCTGGTGGGCATGGTCTTCGCCGCGGGGTGGACCCCCTGCATCGGGCCCATCCTGGGCGGCATCCTGAGCCTGGCCGCGACGCAGGACAACCTCGGGCAGGGCACCACCCTCCTGGCCTGGTACTCGGCCGGCCTCGCGGTGCCGTTCCTGCTCACCGCCTACGCGGTGGAGACCTTCCTCGACCTCTTCAAGCGCTTCCGGCGCTACCTCCCCTGGGTGCAGAAGGGGAGCGGCGTCCTCCTGCTCCTCGTGGGCGTGCTCCTGGTGACGGGCCAGTTCACCCGGCTGGCCGGCTGGCTGCAGGGCCTGACCCCCGAATTCCTCCGCCAGTGGCTCTAGCGGGCGCCCGGCGCGGCTTGGCCGGCCCCCCCGGCCCCGGTTAAGCTGCGACGGTTGCCGGTGTGCAGTCTCCCGGGGGAGGCGTCGTCTCCTCGGGGGTCACCGGATCACGTGCAGCTGGAGGAGAACGCAATGCGGAACATCATCGTGGCGATCATGGCCGCCGGCCTGGTCGCGGCGTGTGGCGGGCGGCAGGACGCGGCCCCGGCGGACCAGGGAGACCAGGTGGCCGTCGCCTACCCGGCCGACAGCGCCCCAGTGGTCACGGCGGAGGAACTCGGCCGGACCCCGACCCCGGCGCCCACCGCGGCCCCGGCCCCCGCCCGGACCACCTCCCGGACACCGCCGAGTGCGACGCCCCCCGCGACCGCGGCCCAGCCGGAGCCCGTGCGGGAGGAGCCCGCCCCGCCGACCCCGGCGGCCGCGCCGATGCTCGCCCTGGCGAGCGGCTCGGAGATGGCGGTCACCACCACCTCGGAGATCACCTCCCGCACGAACAAGGCCGGCGACACCTTCACGGCCCGGGTGAACTCGGCCGTGACCGACGCCTCGGGGCGGACCGTGATCCCGGCCGGCGCCACGGTCACCATGCAGATCACCGAGATCAAGCCGGCCGAGAACGTGGACGCCCAGGGTACGCTGGTGGTGCGGTCGGTGCGGGTGTCGGTGGCGGGCGAGGACTACCCGCTCCACGCCGACATCGTGGGGTTCACCCCCGAACTGCGCGGCCGGGGCGTCACCGCGGGCGACGCGGGCAAGGTGGCCGGCGGCGCGGCGGCCGGCGCGGTGCTGGGCAAGATCATCGGCAAGAAGACGTCGGGTGCGGTGGTGGGCGGCGTGGTCGGGGCGGCGGTGGGCACCGCCATCGCGGTGAACACCGCCGATCGCGACGTGGTGGTGCCGGCGGGCAGCACCTTCACCCTCCGGCTGACGGCCGCCTTCGAGCGCCCGGCGTCCTGACCGGTCAGTAGCCCGCGCCGCCGCCGCCGCGGCGCGGGTCGCTCACCCCTTCCCATCCCGCCGGGGTCCGGCGGATCGCCTCCACATCCCCCATCGTGTTGCGCTCCCGCACCTCGTGGCCCATGGCGCGCAGGGCGGCCAGGACCTCGGCCGGGAACCCGTCCCGCTCCACCTGAATGCGGTCGGGCAGGGCCTGGTGGTGCATCCGGGGCGCGCTGACCGCGTCCGCCAGGCTCATCCCGTGGTCCAGCACGTTCGAGAGGACGTGGTAGACCTGGGTGATGATGGTCGGACCGCCCGGCGTCCCCAGGACCATCTCCAGCCGGCCCTCGGGGTCGAGCACGATGGTGGGCGTCATCGCCGACAGCATCCGCTTCCCGGGGGCGATGGCGTTCGCCTCGCCCTGTACCAGCCCGTACAGGTTGGGCCGGCCGGGCGCCACGGTGAAGTCGTCCATCTCGTCGTTCAGCAGGAATCCGGCCCCGGCCACCGTCACCGCGCTGCCATAACTGTTGTTGAGCGTGGTGGTGATCGCCGCCGCGTTGCCGTCGGCGTCCACCACCGACAGGTGCGTGGTGTGGTCGCCCTCGGGACGCTCCGTGAAGGCCGGCGTGGGCGTGGCCCGGTCCCGCACGATCCCTGCCCTGAGCTCGGCGGCGTATTCGCCCGAGAGGAGCCGCTCCACCGGCATGGTCACGACGTCGGGATCGCCGAGCCACCGGTTCCGCTCGATGAACGCCCGGCGCATCACCTCGGCCTCGAGGTGGAGCAGGGCGGGCGACCCGAACGGGGGCAGGGTGTCCGGGCCCGCGAGCATGTTGAGGATCAGGGCGAGGGTGATCCCCCCCGAGGACGGCGGCGACATCGAGTAGATGGTCCGGCCCCGGTAGCCGAGCCGGATCGGGTCCCGCCAGACCGCCCGGTAGGCCCGCAGGTCGGCGTGGGTCACCAGCCCTCCGCCCCGGCGCATCTCCGCCACCAGCCGGTCGGCCACCGGGCCCCGGTAGAACCCGTCCGTCCCGCGATCGCGAATGGCGGCGAGGGTGACGGCCAGGTCGGACTGCACCAGGATGCTCCCCACCGCCGGCGGGCGGCCGCCCGGAAGGAAGCTCGCCGCCGAGGCGGGGAACCGCGACAGCCGGGCGGAGTCGCCGGCGATCGAGCGGTTCCGGAACGAGTCCACCGCGAAGCCGTCGCGCGCCAGGGCGATGGTGGGGGCCACCAGGTCGGCCCAGGGGAGCCGGCCCAGCCGCCGATGGGCCTCGGCCAGTCCCGCCACCGATCCGGGGACCCCCACGCTCAGATGGCCGGTGACGCTCCGATCGGTCGGGTTTCCCTGGGCGTCCAGGTACATGTCGCGGGTGGCCCCGGCGGGGGCCTTCTCGCGGAAGTCGAGCGCCAGGACCTCGCCCGCCGCGTGCCGGTAGACCAGGAACCCTCCGCCCCCGATGTTCCCCGCTTCCGGATGGACCACCGCCAGCGCGAAGGCGACCGCCACCGCGGCGTCCGCCGCATTGCCCCCGCGGCGGAGCACCTCCCGGCCGACCTCGCTCGCGAGCGGATGGCCCGAGACGACCATCGCCCGCGCCCCGGTGGCCACCCGCGCCTGGCCCGCGAACGGCCATTCGGCATGCGGGGCCTGGGCCTGGGCCGGGCCGCGCGGGGTGGCGCAGGCGGCCGCCAGGCAGAGCACGGTGAGCACGACGGGCGACGGGCGCATCGGGAACCGGTTCACGGCGGGGTCGCTTCCGGTGGTGGCGACGGACGGGCGGCGGTGGTCGGAGGAATGTAAGTTATCCGCACCGTCTCACTCCAACCCTCGAGTGCCATGACCGAGGACCCCGCGCTCCGGCTCACGGAACGGCGGAACCCCCGCAGCGTTCAGATCGATCTCGCCAGCCCCCGCGAGCTGGTGGATCTCATCGCGGCCGAGGACGCGACGGTGCCGGCCGCGGTGGCGCGGGAGGCCGAGGCGATCGCCCGGGCGCTCGACCTGGTGGAGGCGGCGTTCCGGGCCGGCGGCCGGCTGATCTACGTGGGCGCGGGCACCAGCGGGCGCCTGGGCGTCCTGGACGCCGCCGAGTGCCCGCCCACCTTCGGGACGCCGCCCGGGATGGTGCTGGGGATCATCGCGGGCGGGAGCGGGGCCCTGCTCAAGGCCGTGGAAGGGGCGGAGGACGACGTGAACCTGGGCATCGCGGCGATGGACGAGCGCCGGGTGGGCGGCGAGGACGTGGTGGTGGGGATCGCGGCGAGCGGGGTGACGCCCTTCGTGCGCGCGGCGCTGGGCCGGGCCCAGACCCTCGGCGCACGCACGGTCCTGCTCGCCTGCGCCGAGCCCCCCGCGCTGCTGGCGGAGACCTGCGACGTCTGCATCGTGGTGCGCACCGGGCCGGAGGTGGTCACCGGCTCCACCCGGATGAAGGCGGGCACCGCCACCAAGCTGGTGCTCAACACGCTCACCACCGGCGCCATGGTGCGGCTGGGCAAGACGTACGGCAACCTGATGGTGGACCTCCAGTCCACCAACGCCAAGCTGGTGGACCGCGGCGAGCGGATCGTGATGGAGGTGGCCGGGGTGGACCGGACCCGGGCCCGCGAGGCCCTGGAAGCGGCCGGGGGGAAGGTGCGCACGGCGATCGTGGTCGCCCGGCTGGGGGTGACCGCGGAGGAGGCGGAGCGCCGGCTCGCGGCCCACGACCACCGGCTCCGCGCCGTGATCGGGGATCCCCCGCCGGTGACCGATGGCTGAGCGCCCCATGCTGGGCGTCGGGCTCATGTCCGGCACCTCGCTCGACGGCATGGACGCGGCGCTGGTCCGGTTCGAGGGCCCCGACCAGGTCTCCCTGCTCGCCTTCGCCACCCGCCCCTACACCTCCGGGGAGCGCCGGATGCTCGAATCGGCGCTTCGCGACGCCGCCGCCCCCGAGCTGGCACGGCTGCACGCGCGGCTCGGCGAGTGGGCCGCGGAAGCCGTGCAGGAGGTGCTCTCGGCCGGCGGCGTCCGCGCGCTCGACCTCTCGTTCATCGCGTTCCCCGGCCAGACCATCTGGCACGAACCGCCCCGCGTCAGCTGGCAGCTGGGCGAGCCCGCCGTCCTGGCCGAACGGTTCGGCGTGCGGGTCGTCAGCTCGTTCCGCGCCCGCGACGTCGCGGCCGGGGGGCAGGGGGCCCCGCTGGTCCCGGTGGCCGACGTGCTCCTCTTCGGAGCCGACCATCCCCGGGTGCTGCTCAACATCGGGGGGATGGCGAACCTGACCTACGTGCCGAGGCGGGACGTGGACGAAGGGGCCTACGCCTTCGACACCGGACCCGGCGTGGCGGTCATCGACGCCGTGGCCCGGATGGTGGACCCCGACCTCCCGTACGACCGCGACGGGGCACTGGCCCGTCGGGGCCGCGTGCACGAGGCCCTGCTGGCCGAGCTGCTGGCCGACCCCTTCTTCGCGGAGCCGCCGCCCCGGAGCACCGGCCGGGAGCGGTTCGGCGAGGCGTACGCGCGGGCCCTGCACGCGCGCGCCCCGGGCCCGGACGGGGTCGCCACCGCCGTGGCCCTCACCGCCGGATCGATCGCCGAGGCCACCCGGCGCTGGGTGCCGGCCGGCACCGAGGTGGTGGTGTCGGGCGGGGGAAGCCGGCACCCGGTCCTGATGGCCGCGCTGGGCGAGGCCCTGGGCGACCGTTACCCGCTGGTCCGGTTCGACGACCTCTTCTTCACCGGTGACGCCAAGGAGGCGGTCGCCTTCGCCCTGCTGGGGTACCTGACGGTGCACGGCCAGCCGGGCAACCTTCCCGCCGCCACCGGCGCGGTCGGCCGGCGGGTGCTCGGGGCCATCACCCCCGCGTGACCGTCGGGCGGCTGGTCCTGCCCGCGCTGCGGTGGCGCGAGGAGACGGGGTTCGCCCACGAGGCCGCCACCATCGACGAGGCCCTGGGCTTCGGGGCCGGCGGGTTCATCCTGTTCGGAGGCACCGCGGGCGCGGTGCGCGACCTCACGACCATGCTGCGCGAGCAGTCGGGTCGCCCGCTCCTCATCGCCGCCGACCTCGAGCGCGGGGCCGGCCAGCAGGTGCTGGGCCTGGCCGAGCTGCCCCCGCCGCTCGCCCTCGCCTCGCTCGGCGACGACGGGGTGATCCGCGGCGCGGGGCTGCTGACCGCCAGCCAGGCGCTCGGCGTCGGGATCAACTGGGTGCTGGCCCCGGTCGCCGACCTCGACCTCGCCGCCGACAATCCGATCGTCCAGACCCGCTCGTTCGGGGCCGATCCGGCCGAGGCGGCCACCGCCGTGGCCAACTGGGTGGCGGGCTGCGAGGCGGGGGGCGCCATGGCCTGCGTGAAGCACTTCCCCGGGCATGGACGCACGGTGCGCGACTCCCACGACGAGGTGCCCGTGGTGGCCGCCGCCCTGGAGGAACTGGAGGCGGCCGACCTGGTTCCGTTCCGCGCGGCCATCTCGGCGGGCGTGAGCGCGGTGATGACCGCCCACGTGGCGTTTCCCGCGCTCGACCCGTCGGGCCGGCCTGCCACCCGGTCGCCCGCCATCCTGTCGCTCCTGCGGGAGCGGCTGGGCCACGACGGGCTGATCGTCTCCGACGCGCTGATGATGGAAGGGGCCATGGGCGGACTGGGGTCCGGCGGGGCCGCGGTCGAGGCGCTCGCGGCGGGGGTGGACCTGCTCCTCTACCCCGACGACCCGGGGGCCGCGGTGCGGGCGCTGGATGCGGCACCGGACCTCGGGGGCCGGATCGACGCGGCGCTCGCGCAGTATGAGCTGGCCCTCCGCCGCGTCGAGGGCGCGGAGGCGTATTCGCTCGACGACCTGCCGGGGTCGGCGGAGGCGCTGGCCCACTGGCTGCTCTCGAACCCGCCCGCGCGCGGGACCGTGCCCCGCCTTCGGGCCCCGGTGGACCTGGTGGTGGTGGACGACGACCTGGGGGGCCGGTACCCGCCCTCCTCCCCCGGCGACCTCGTGGCCCGGGCCCTGGCCGAGCGGGGCGTACCGGTGGGTCCCGGCGGCAGCCGCCTGGTGCTGGTACTGGCCGAGCCGCGGGCGTCCAAGGGCCGCGCCGGCCTCGGCGCGGCGTCGCGCGAGCGCCTGGAGGCCACGGGGGCCGGCGCCGACCTGGTGGTGCTGTTCGGGCACCCGCGTCTGGTGGCGGAGGTGCCGCCGGGGCCGCCCGTGCTGGTCGCGTGGCACCGGCAGGCACTCATGCAGCGCGCCCTTGCCCGCTGGATCGAGGAGCGGCTCGGGTGAAGACGCTCGACTGGATGGTGGTGGGGGCCTACCTGGCCCTCACCGTGGGGATCGGCCTGGTGCTCGCGCGGCGCGGCGCCCGCAGCCTGGCCGATTTCTTCGTCGGGGGTCGGGCGATTCCGTGGTGGCTCGCCGCCACTTCGATGGCCGCCACCACCTTCAACGTGGACACCCCGCTCTACGTGGCGGGCCGGGTGGCACGGGCCGGCGTAGCCGGCAACTGGGAGTGGTGGTGCTTCGCGTTCGGGCACGTCCTGCTGGCGGTCCTGCTCGCCCGGCTCTGGCGGCGGGCCGAGGTGCTCACCGACCTGGAACTGACCGAGCTGCGCTACGCCGGGCGCCCCGCCGCGGTGCTGCGGGCGTTCCGGGCCTTCGTGCTCGCCGTGCCGTTCAACTGCATCAGCATCGGGTACGGGATGCTCGCCATGCGGAAGGTGCTGGGGGCCCTCGGCGTGCTGGAGCACCTGCCGGCCTGGCTCCCCGGCGACCCCCGGCTCTGGGTCATCCTCCCGATCGTGCTGGCGGTCCTGCTGTATACCGCCGCCGCCGGGCTGTGGGGCGTGGTGGCGACCGACTTCCTCCAGTACATCATCGCGATGGCGGGCGCCGCCGCCGTCATGCTGTTCGCCCTGGCGGACGTGGGCGGGCCGTCGGGGCTGGTGACGTCCCTGCGCGAGGCGGGCAAGGGCGCCCACCTGGACCTGCTGCCGGTCGGCGAGGACGCGCTGGTGCCCCTCTCCACCTTCCTGGGCTACGTGGCGATCCAGTGGTGGGCCTTCCGCAACAGCGACGGGGGCGGGGTCTTCGTCCAGCGGCTGTCGTCCACCCGCGACGAGCGGCAGGCCGAGCGCGCGGCCCACGCCTTCAACCTGCTCAACTACGTGGTGCGCACCTGGCCCTGGGTGCTGGTGGGACTGGCCGCCCTGGTGCTGCTGCCGACCCTGGAGGATCCGGAACTGGCCTACCCGATCCTCATGGTGAAGTATCTCCCGACCGGGCTGCTGGGGCTGGCCTTCGCCAGCATGCTCGCGGCCTTCATGTCCACTGTCTCGACCCAGGTGAACTGGGGCGCGAGCTACCTGGTGCACGATCTCTACGCCCGCTTCTCGGGCGAACGGGACGAGCGGCGGCTGCTGCGCGCGGCGCGGCTCGCCACCGTGGGCATCACGGCGCTGGCCGCCACGGTCTCGTTCTTCATGCGGGACGTGGGCGAGGTGTTCCGGTTCCTGATCCTGATCGGGAACGGGCCGGGCCTGGTGCTGCTGCTGCGCTGGTTCTGGTGGCGGATCAACGCCTGGGCCGAGCTGGGGGCGATGGGGGCGGGGCTGCTGCTGGCGGCGGCCACCTACCTGCCGGCGTTCGCGGCGCTCACCTTCGGGCAGCGGCTCAGCGTGACGGCGTTCGGGGCGATGGCGGTCTGGGTGCCCGCGATGCTGCTCACCCGGCCCGAGCCGGCGGAGGTGCTCGACCGGTTCTATGCCCGGGTGCGGCCGGCCGGCGCCTGGGGCCCGGTGCGGGCGCGGACCGGGCTGGGCCCGCTCGATTCGCTGGGGCGGGCGCTGGGCCGCTGGCTGGTGTGGAGCACCATCGTGCTGGGGGGCACCCTGGCGATCGGGTGGCTGATCCTGCGCTGACTCAGAGCCGGTCGAGCAGGTCCCGGATGACGTCGGCGGGGACGGCGTAGAGGATCCGGCCCCCGGTGCCCGGCCGTCCCCCATAGAGCATGCCGGCCACCTCGCCGCGGGCGTCGAACACCGGGCTCCCGCTGGCGCCCGTGACCCCGTACCCGTCCAGCTGCAGGAGCCCCGGCAGGCTGCGGGACACGCTCGCCACGGTGGTCGTGGGGGTGAGCCCGGTGCGCCGCCAGTCGTCGCCCATCGGAAGGTCGAGCCCCATGGGGAACCCGATCAGGGCCACCGGCTCGCCCGGCGAGGGCGGGGGACCGCTGCGCAGCGTGGCCGAGGGGCGCACCCCGGCCAGCGTGATGGTCTTCACGATGGCCACGTCGGCCGAGTCGTGCCGGGCCACCGTGCGGGCGAAGTACACCCCGCTGCGGCGCGCGAACGAGGCCGCCAGCCGGGCGGCGGGGACGCCCGCCGAGTCCTGGACCGCGTGCCGGGCGGTCACGATCCAGCTCGAGTCGCCGCGGTGCCGCACCACGAACCCGCTCGAAGCCGCGGCGCGGCCGCCGGCGTACTCGGTGAAGATCATGACCGTGGTCGGCGCCTGCTCGCGCTCGATCACCGAGGGGTCGAGGTTGGCGGCGCGCAGCAGTGGGGTGTTCCTGGCGATCGCCGCCATCACGAGGCTGTCGAGCGCGGGCAGGGCCTCCGCCGACGTCCCGCGGGTGGTGACCGCGCCCCGGAGCCGGAACGTCTCCTGCCGCGCGCTGTCGAGCGCCTGCCGCATCCCGCTTGCCTGCTCGGCCGCGGTGGCGAGCATCCGCTCCAGGCTGTCCACCTGGGTGACCAGCCTGGCCCGCTCCTCCGCCACCGCCCGTCGCTCGGCGGCGGCGCTCCATGTGACCCAGCCGATGATCCCGGCCGCGACCGCCAGCACGCCCAGCACCGCCGCCAGGATCCGGTTCCGCAGCCGGTCGGTCTGACGCGCCACCTCCATCTGGATCCGGAGATCGGTGCTCTGCCGCTCGATGGCCGGCAGCGTACGGGGCGGCCGTGGCGATGGCGGGGGCTGGCTTGGGGCCGCCGGGGACGCGGGGCCGCGCTCCTCGGCCGGCCGGGGCCCCGGCTCGGCGGCCGGAGGCGGGGCCGGGGCGGGTGGCGGCATGAGCTCGGTGAACCCGAACTCCACCTCGGGCCCCCGCGAGCCCAGGCGGATCCGGTCGCCGGGCTCGAGCGGGCGGTCGCTCCGGATCCGCTCGCCGTTCACCCAGGTGCCGTTGGTGCTCCCCAGGTCCCGCACCACGAAGGTGGGGCCCTGCCGGAACACTGCGGCGTGCCGGGCGGAGACGTCGAGATCGTGCTCGGGGTCGAACTGCAGGTCGCTGGAACCGTGGCGCCCCAGGGTGGCGAAGTCGGCGGTGAGTCGCAGCCGCTGTCCCGCCCGCGCGCCTCCCAGCACGGTGAGGACCGCCACGCTCGCGGCCCGCGGGGTGCCGCGGTCAGCCGGCAAGGGCGAGGAACAGGGCCAGCAGGACCACGATGATCCCGGTCACCAGCATCGCCATGCCCACCGGTGCCCCGGTGCGGCGGGCGGGCGGGGCGGGAGGCGGTACCGGCGCGAGGGGGGGCGGCGCCTCGAGGGTCTCCATCTCCCCGGTGTCGAACACCCGGTAGGCGGCGTCGGTCTGGTCGGCCGACGGTGCGAGGCCGGCGCCCGCGAACCGGGCCAGCACCACGGTGATGTTGTCCGGTCCGCCCCGCTCGTTGGCCAGGGCGATCAGCTCGTCGCCCACCGTCTCCAGGTCGGCCGCGGCCGAGACCCGGGTGGCGATCTCGTCCCGCTTCACCACGCCCGAGAGCCCGTCGGAGCAGAGCACCAGGATGTCCCCGTCCTGCAGCTCCTGGTAGGTCAGGTCCACCCGGATCTTGGGGTCCGGCCCCAGCGCCTGCAGGATGATGTTCCGGCGGGCGCTCTTCTCGGCCTCCTCCTCGGTGAGTTCGCCCGCGTCCACCAGCCGCTGGGTGAGCGACTGGTCCTTGGTGAGCTGGACCGCGCGGCCCTCGCGCACCAGGTAGCCGCGGCTGTCGCCCACCTGCGCGAGGTAGAGGCTGCGCTCGAAGACCCCGGCCACCGTCGCGGTGGAGCCCATGCCCCGGAACTCGGCGTTCTCCTTCGCGTAGCTGTGGATCTGCAGGTTGGCGAGCTCCACCGCCTCACGGAGGCGGAGGGTGAACCGGTCCACCGACACGGCGTCGTCGGGCTCCCGGGCCCAGGTGCCGACCATGTGGCCGAAGATGAGGTCGGCGGCCATCGCGCTGGCCAACTCGCCCGCGGCCGCGCCCCCCATCCCGTCCGCCACCAGGAAGAGGAGGCCCCGCGGGCCGACCGAGCACTGGCGCGATTCGGAGTCGAGGGTGGACTTCCCGGTGGTGAGGTCCGCGACGAGGAAGGTGTCCTCGTTGTGGTCCCGCGTCTTGCCCAGGTCGGTCCGGGCATAGACGGTCACGACGGTCGCGGGCTGGGTCACGGCGCGGGGGGCTCCGGGGGTGCGGGGCGCAACTGGTTCAGGAACCGGCGGTACCGCTCGCGGCGGTCCGCGTGTTCCGGCGTGTCGGGGAGCAGGTCGAGCGTGGCGACCGCCCGTTCCGCCCAGGAGGCCGCCTCCTCGCGGCGCCCCACCACATTGTAGACGGTCGCGGCCAGGAACGCCGCCTGGGCCCGGACCAGCGGGTCCGCGTCGGGCCGGGCGTAAATCTGCTCGGCCCGGGCCCGCGCCGCATCCCGGGTGGCGGGATCGGTCGTCTCCTCGGGCGTGGGGAGGGCGGGCAGCGGGGTGCCCGCCGACCGCGGCGGTGGCACGGCTGGCCCTGCCGGATCCGGACCCGACGCCGAGCCGGTGTCGGCCGTGGCGGCCATGCTGTCCACCGGCGCCGGCCCCGCCTCGGGCTGGATGGCGGGGCGGCCGGGCCAGAGCCCCCACGCCGCGACGGCCACCGCCAGGATCCCGGCCCCGATCAGCGCCGGTCGGCCCCGCCGCCCACCGGTCGCGCGGGGCTCGGGCGTGGTGGGGGCGTCGAGCCGGACCGTGGCCGCGTCGGCCGCCGGATCCTCGGGCAGGTGCGCCACGGCCTCCGTCAGCTCCGAGGCGAACGCGCCCGCGCTGGCCTGGCGCTCGTCCGGCGCGCGCGAGAGCGCGCGCTCCAGCGCCTCCTCGACGCCCCGGGGCACCGCCAGATCGGGGGCCATGGCCGCGAGCGATCCCGCGGGCTCGGTGAGCCGCCGGGTCATCGCCTCGCGCGCGGTCGGGGCCCGGAAGGGCAGGGTGCCCGTCGCCATCCGGCAGAACACCAGGGCCAGCGCGTAGAGGTCGGCCCGGCGGTCCACCGGGTCGCCGGCGACCTGCTCTGGTGCCATGTAGTCCGGCGTGCCCACCACGATCCCCTCGGCGGTGAGGTCCGCGGCCGGGTCGGCCGCGGCGCCCTTGGCGATCCCGAAGTCCACCAGCTTCACCACCTCGCGTCCGCGCCCGACGGTGACGATCACGTTGTCGGGCTTCAGGTCGCGGTGGACCAGGCCCAGGTCGTGGGCCGCGTCGAGTCCGGCCGCGATCTCTTCCGCGAGCGCGGCCGCGCGCCGCAGCGGCAGTCGTCCCCGCTCCGCCAGGAGGGCGCCCAGCGAACGGCCTTCCACGTATTCCATGGCGAGGAACACCTGGCCTTCGGCGGTACCGAAGTCGTAGACCGCGCACACGGCGGGATGGATGACCCGGCTGGCCAGCCGGGCCTCGCGGGCGAACCGCTCGCGCGCCTCGGCATCGCGGAGGAGCCGCGGGTGGAGCAGCTTGATCGCGCAGAGCCGTCCCATCTCCCGGTGCCGGGCCAGGTACACCGTGCCCATCCCGCCGGTGCCCAGGCGACGGACGATCTCGTACCGCTCGGCGAACAGCGAACCCGGGGCCAGGGGCTCCGGGGGAGGACCGGCCGCGGCCGGGGGAACGGAAGACGGCGGGCCGTTCATCTGGCCGAATTGTAGGAATGTGGAGGAGGGCGGTCAACGAAAACCGCCGCCCCCGCCGGGTCGCTGGCTCTCGTCTCCGGCACCGGGTAGCTTCGCCAGGAGACCCCATCCATCGGACCCTGCCATGCCCCGCCTCGCGGCGACGCTGCTCTTCGTCATGCTCGTCCCGGGATGCGCCCCCGCCGAACGGGCGGCCGACGTCCCGACGTCGAGTGACCACCTCTTCCTCTGGACGGCCTCGGCCGACAGCACCCAGCCCGACTTCCTGGCGGTGCTCGACGTCCGGCCCGCCGCCGGACGCTACGGCCGGCTGGTCGCCACCCTGCCTGTCCCCGGGCGGGGGAACGGGCCGCACCACACGGAGCACGAACTCGCCGCCGACCGCCAGCTCTTCGCCAACGGATTCGGGTCCGGACGGACCTGGATCTTCGACCTGGCCACCCCCACCCGGCCCCGGATCGCGGCCCAGTTCGGCGACGTCGAGGACTACCGGCACCCCCACTCGTTCCTCCGGCTCCCGAACGGCAACGTGCTGGCCACCTTCCAGATGCGGCATGGCCCCGAGGGCGGGCGCACCGGCGCACTGGTCGAGATGACTTCCGCCGGCGCGGTGGTCCGCTCCGGTTCCGCCGACTACCCGGGGGCGGACGCCGGGCTCCGCGTATACAGCGCCGGCATCGTGGCACCGCTCGACCGGGTCGTCACCACGACGACCGACATGGACAGCGAAGCGCCCGCCCGGGAACTCCAGGTGTGGCGGCTCTCCGACCTGCAACTGCTCCACACCGTCACCCTTCCGGATGGGCCGCGGGGAGACGAGTCGCGCTACACCGCCGAGCCGCGGGTCCTCGAGGACGGCCGGACCGTGCTGGTCTCGACCTTCGCCTGCGGGCTCTACCTGATCGAGGGGCTGGACACCGACACGCCGTCGGGCCGGCTGGTGGCCTCGTTCCCACGGAAGGCGGAGACCTACTGCGCCATCCCGGTGATCGCCGGCCACCACTATCTCGTCACCGTGCCCGCCTACAACGCGGTGCTGGTGCTCGACATCGCGGACCCGGCGCATCCCCGTGAGGTGAGCCGCCTCACGCTGGGCCCGGACGACCTGCCCCACTGGATCGCGATCGAGCCCAACCACCGGCGCGTCGTGATCACCGGCTACGGCGCCCTGGAGAACCGGGTTCTGATCGCCCTCTTCGACCCGGCCACTGGCCGACTCTCCCTTGACGACCGGTTTCGGGAGGAGGGCGCCACCGTGCCAGGCTTCCGGATGGCCGACCGGACCTGGCCCCACGGCGGCAGTGCCGCCGGGATTCCGCACGGGGCGGTGTTCAGCCGGCCCTGAGCCGGGGGATCCTTCCCGCATGATCGGCGTCACCAGCCGAGGGAGCCGCTGGACCGCGGAGTAGGAATAGGAAGGCGACTGAGCGGTCGCCGAAAACTGCCGC
>JBFILX010000039.1:0-13631 GCA_041612035.1 Gemmatimonadales bacterium
CCCCCGCAGCCGCTCCACCGCCTCCCGGCCCACCGCCTTGACGTCGGTGACGTAGGCCAGGGGGCCGAACCGGTACCCGAACACGGCCATCGGTCCATGGTCGAACCCGATCGGCAGGACCTCGATCCCCGCCACCTCGGTCGCCACCCCGTCCTCCAGGGGATGGAGCGAGAGCCGGGGCTTGGAGGTGCCGTCGGGCACCACCACCGTATCGTCGAATATGTAGCGGAACGAGCGCCGCAGGCACTCCAGCGTCGGGGCCGGGCCGTACACGGGGAGGGCCGCCTTGCGGCGGAGCGAAAACATCCGGAGGTCGTCGATCCCCATGATGTGGTCGGCGTGCTCGTGGGTGTAGAGCACCGCGTCCACCGTTTCCACCCCGGCGCCCAGGAGCTGCAGCCGGAGTTCGGGGGGCGTGTCGATCAGCAGGGTGCGGCCCCCGGCCTCGAGCAGGGCGCTGGTGCGGGTGCGCCGGTCCCGCGGATCGCCGGAGCGGCAGACCGCGCAGTCGCAGCCGATCTGGGGGACGCCGAACGAGGTGCCGGTGCCGAGCACCGTCAGCTTCATCAGACGGTCTCGACCTTGAGCAGGTTGGTGGTCCCCGGCTGGTCGAAGGGCACCCCGGCCGTCACCACCACCCGGTCCCCCGGCTCCGCCAGGTCACCCTGCAGCAGCCGCTCCCGGGCCACGGTCCACATCTGGGCGTAGGTGGGCTGCCGCTCCACCAGGGCCGGCACCACCCCCCAGACCAGGGCCAGCTCCCGGTAGGTGTCCGGCTCCGGGGTGACCGCGCAGATGGGCACCCCGGGCCGGTAGGAGGCCACGGTGCGGGCAGTGAAGCCGCTGGAGGTGAGGCAGACGATGCAGGGGGCCGAGAGGAGCTGGGCCGCGGCACAGGTGCCCAGGGCGATGGCGTCCTCGGTGCGGGTGCTCTGGTGGTGCCGGTGGTGGGTGAGCCCCACCACCGACCAGGCGGCCGCGTCCGGGTCGCCCTCCACCCGGTGGCTCTCCACCTCCCGGGCGATCCGGTCCATGGCGCGGACCGCCGCCACCGGGTGGGCCCCCACCGCGGTCTCCGCCGAGAGCATCACCGCATCGGTGCCGTCCAGGATCGCGTTGGCCACGTCGGAGGCCTCGGCCCGGGTGGGGCGCGGGGCCTCGATCATCGACTCCAGCATCTGGGTGGCGGTGATGACCGGCTTCCCCAGCCGGCTGGCGGTGCGGATGAGCCGCTTCTGCACCAGGGGCACCTGCTCGAAGGGGAGCTCGACCCCCAGGTCCCCCCGGGCCACCATGATGGCGTCCGAGGCCGCCACGATCCCCTCCAGGTGGGCCAGCGCCGTGGCCTTCTCGATCTTGGCCACGATCCGGGTCCGGGGGGCCAGCTGCCGGAGCCCCATCACGTCCTCCGCCCGGCGCACGAACGAGAGCCCCAGGTAGTCCACCCCCAGCGCCACCACCCGGGCCGCCTCCTGCCGGTCGCGCTCGGTGAGGGCCGGCGCGCTCACCTCCACCGTGGGGAGGTTGATCCCCTTGTTGGCCCGGAGCTCCCCCCCGTGCACCACCCGGGCCCGGACCCGGTCCCCCTCGGTCGCCACCACCTCGCAGGTCAGCAGCCCGTCGTTCAGGAGGATCCGGGTGCCGGGCTCCACGTCCCGGGCGAGGTCGGGGTAGGTGGTCGGAATTGCGTCACCCGAGGCGGTCTCCGCGGGGGCGAAGGTGACGGTCTCTCCCTCCACCAGCTCCAGGGGGGCCGGGAGCGCCCCCACGCGGATCCGGGGCCCCATCAGGTCCACCATGATGGCGGCCGCCCGGTTCTGCTCCCTGATGAGGTCCTGGAGCGCCCGGATCCAGCCGTCCCGGAGGTCCGGGGTGCCGTGGGAGGAGTTGATCCGGAAGACGTCCACCCCGGCGTCCAGCATGGCCTGCATCGCCTCGGGGGAGGAGGAGGCGGGGCCGAGGGTGGCGACGATCTTGGTACGACGGATGACCTGGGGCACGGGCCTCGATGGTGTAGGGCGGGGGAATCCTATGAGGGAGTCCGGAGATGGGGAAGGGAAGGGGATGGTGGAGCGGGTCCGCAGGGCCCCGTGTGGAAAACCGTTCGTCCACAATCCCCACGGGCCAAGTGCTTCCTATCTTTACAGAACCGGGCGGTGCCACCACCCACGGCTCCACATCGGTGGGGAAGAGAGCGGGGTCGGTACAAGCCGATTTTTCGGCTCCACAATCCTGTGGATTTCGCTGCTTTTCCACACGTGGAAGCAGTGGATTCGTGGTCGGTGGCACTCCAGGCCCGTACGCGGTGCCGAGATACGCCTCCACCGACTTTTCCACATGACGTGAATCCCGTAAGTCGGTGATCAACAATGAATAAACAGTGAACCCTCATGTGGAAAATCACGAAGGCGACACTGTCGCAAGTGGCTGTGAAATCAGTCTATTTGTTTGACGGCGGGGCGTGTCGGGCCTAGATTCGCGCGCGAATCGGGGCCACTTTCCGGCTTTCGGAGGCCGTCCAGCATGACCAGCCCGCAGCAGAAGATAATCGCCCTCTACGGAGGCGCCGTAGCCCCTTCGGGCCCAGGTGTCGAAATCCGTGACATGGGAGCCGTCCGGTCCACCCGGACCGACGAGGTCGTCCGGCTCGCCGTCTTCGGGAGCGAGGAGGAGCGGGAGGCCGCCCGGTGGCTTCTCTGGGAGCTGGGCCAGGCGGCCGGGGTCCGGCCCGCCTCGATCCACGATCTCTACCTCGCCCGGGGGCGCGGGGAGTGCGCCGGGTTCACCGTCCCGGCCATCAACGTCCGGGTCCTGGCCTACGACACCGCTCGGGCGGTCTTCCGGACGGCGGTGCGGCGGAAGGCGGGGGCCATCCTGCTGGAGATCGCCCGGTCGGAGATCGCCTACACCGACCAGCGGCCCGCCGAGTACGTCGCCGTGATGCTGGGGGCGGCGCTCCGGGAGGGGTACGAACTCCCGATCTTCATCCAGGGCGACCACTGCCAGGTGAACCCCAAGAAGTACCAGGCCGACCCCGAAGGCGAGGTGGGGGAGGTGAAGGCCCTGATCGCCGAGGAGGTCGCGGCGGGGTTCTACAACATCGACGTGGACACCTCCACGCTGGTGGACCTGGCGCAGCCCACCCTGGACGAGCAGCAGCGGGCCAACTACGAGCGGGCGGCCGAGATTACGGCTTTTATTCGGGGGGTCGAACCCGAGGGGGTGACCGTCTCGGTGGGGGCGGAGATCGGGGAGGTGGGCCACAAGAACAGCACGGTGGAGGAGCTGCACGCCTTCATGGCCGGCTACGCCCGGAGCCTGGCCGCCCTGGGGGAGGACCTGGTCGGGATCAGCAAGATCTCGGTCCAGACCGGGACCAGCCACGGCGGGGTGGTCCTGCCGGATGGGTCGATCGCCGAGGTGAAGCTCGACATCCAGGCCCTAGAGGCGCTCAGCACGGCGGCCCGGGAGTACGGGATGGCCGGGGCGGTGCAGCACGGGGCCAGCACCCTGCCCTCCAACGCCTTCGGCAACTTCCCCCGGGTGGAGACGGCCGAGATCCACCTGGCGACCAACTTCCAGAACATCGTCTTCGACCACCCCGAGCTGCCCGAGGCGCTTCGGGCCCGGATCCTGGCCTGGCTGGACGAGCACGCCCAGGGCGACCGGAAGGCGGGCGACACGCCGGAGCAGTTCTATTATCGTGCTAGGAAGCGGGCCATCGGCCCGTTCAAGCGGGAGTTGTGGGACCTCCCCGAGCCGGTGCGCGCGGCGATGGCGGCCGACCTCGAGACGACCTTCGACTTCCTGTTCGAGCAGCTCGGCGTGACCGGCACCGACGTCCTGGTCCGCCGCCACGTCACCGCCCCGGTGCAGCACCACGTCATGCTGGCGAAGGTGAGCGCTGCGGGCGACGATCCCGACGCCGGAGAGTGAGGCCGTTTCATGCGCGTACGCGACGAGCAGGACATCATCATCCTGGAGCAGGACTCCTCGGCCATGAAGTGGCTGCTGGTGGGGGCCGCCCTGGGAGCCGGGTTCGCCCTGATGCTCGCCCCCGCGAGCGGTGAAGAGACCCGCCGGCGCCTGACCCGCCAGGCGAAGAAGCTCCGCGAGATGGCGGAGGACGCCATCGACGAGGTGCAGGAGCAGTACGAGTCCTTCCGGGACTCCCTCACGGGGGAGGACGAGGAGGCGGGGGAGGAGGACGAGGCGACCGCCGAGCTCGAGGACGAGGACCTCGAGGAGGACACGGAGGCGGAAGCGGCCGAGGCCGAGGACGACCGGATCGGGGAGCCGCTCTTCCGTCGTCCCCGCAAGGTGACGCCCGCCCGTGAGGAGCTCGAGCGCCGGCTGGCCGCGGTCCGGGCCCGTCGCCGGGTGCCCGACCTGGAGGACGAGGAGCCGGTCGCCTGACGGAAGACCGGGCCGCCGGCTGGCACCGCTCACGCTGGGGGTTCCTGAAGCGGGCGCTGCAGTCGGCCGATGAAAACCGGGTGCTGTTCCTGGCCAGCGCGGTCACCTTCGACGCGCTGGTCGCGGCGGTGCCCTTCGCCCTCCTGCTCCTGGCCGGGCTGGGCCTGGTCCTGCGGGGCCTGGCCGACCAGCCCGGCACCGACTTCACCCGGATCTTCGAGGCGTTCCTCCCCCCGCACCAGACCGGGCCGAATGACCCGTTCGGGGCGGCCGAGCGGATCCTGGGCTCGGTGGCCGAGTACGGGGCCCGGCTCTCGCTGGTCGCGGCCCCGGCCTTCCTGCTCTTCGCCACCCGGGCCTTCGCCTCGGTGCGCACCGCCCTCAACAGCATCTACGACGTGACCATCCGGCCGGTGCACCAGGGCTTCGTGCTGGGCATCCTGACCGCGAAGCTGCGCGACCTGGCGATGGTCATCGGTTCGCTGGGGCTCTTCCTGCTGAGCACCGCCCTCACCACCGCGCTCGCCCTGCTCACCGTCCGGGGCGAGGAGGCGGCGCCGGGGCTCGACTTCCTGGTGGGCCCGGTGGGCCGGTTCCTGGCCGAGGCGGTGGCGTTCGCCATCATCCTGGCGCTCTTCTTCCTGCTCTACCGGTTCGCCTCGACCCGGCGGATCCGGCTGCGGGCGGCGTGGGTCGCGTCCATCTTCGCGGCGGTGATGTTCGAGATCGCCCGGCGGCTCTTCGCCTTCTACGTCACCAACGTGGCGGTGCTGGGCGGGGCCACCATCGACGCCAGCATCGGGGCGCTGCTGCTGTTCGTGCTGTGGGTCTATTATTCCGCGCTCGTCTTCCTGTTCGGCGGGGTGATCGCCGAGACCTGGGAGCTGCGACACCTCCTCCAGCGGCACCGGACCGTTCCCGCCTGAGCCGGGCCGGCCGGGCCTCACCGTCTTCCCCGAGGGCCACCCGATGACGCGACGTCCACTGCTCCGCCGCGCGGTCCCGCTGCTCTGGCTCGCCGCCCTGGCCCCGCTCCCCCTGGCCGCGCAGGAGTACGACTGGTACGCACGGGGCCCCTACCGGGCCGCGGTGCCGCGCCCCGAGGCCCTGCTGGGCCACGCGCTCGGGTCGCGCCACACGATGTACCACCAGCAGCAGCAGGTCCTCGACCGGCTGATCGCCGCCGCCCCCGACCGGGTGCGCACCGAGGTGATCGGGAGCACCGCGGAGGGCAAGGTGATGCGGCTGCTGATCATCTCCGCCCCCGAGAACCTGGCCCGGCTGGACCAGATCCGGGCCGACCTGGCGGCCCTGGCCGACCCGCGGCGCACCACCCCCGCGCAGGCCGCCGCGATCGCGGCGCGGACCCCGGCGGTGGCGATGCTCTCGCACTCGATCCACGGCAACGAGCCCGCCGGGTTCGAGGCCTCGATGATGACCGCCTACCAGCTGCTCGCCTCCGACGAGCCCGCCACCCTGGAGGTGCTGCGCCAGGTGGTGACGATCATCAACCCCGCCATGAACCCCGACGGGCACGAGCGGCTGGCCGCGTGGAACAACTCGGTGGCGGTGGCGACCGACGAGCCCGCCGCCCTGGAGCAGACCGAGCCGTGGAGCGTGTGGGGCCGGTTCAACCACTACCGCTTCGACATGAACCGCGACCTGCTGGCCTGGAGCCAGCTGGAGACCCGGGCCGTGGCCGACGCGGTGATCCGCTGGCACCCCCAGGTGTTCGTGGACCTGCACAGCACCACCGCGCAGTACCACTTCCCGCCCGCCGCGCTCCCCCTGAACGCCAACCTGCCGGCCAGCAGCGTGGCCTGGCTGGAGCGGTTCGGACGGGGCAACGCCGCGGCCTTCGACCGGTTCGGCTGGCAGTACTACGTGCGCGACATCTTCGACCTGTACTACCCGGGCTACTGGGACAGCTGGACCTCGCTCACCGGGGCCATCGGGATGACCTTCGAGACCGACGGCGGTCCCGAACTGCGGATCCGCAAGAGCGACGGGACGGTGACCACCTTCGCCGACGGGATCGCGCACCACGTCGTGGCCTCGCTCGCCACCCTGGAAACGCTGGCCGCGGGACGCGAGGAGCGCCTGCGGGACTACTACGACTTCCGCGCCTCGGCCCAGCCGGAGGGGCGGGCCCGCCCCTTCCGCCGGGTGGTGCTGGCCCCCGGCCGGGACCCCGACCGGGTACTGGCCCTGGCCCGGCTGCTGGCACGTCAGGAGATCGTGTTGGTGCGGACCACCCAGCCCTTCACCTCCGCCGCGGCGCACGACTACCTGGGCGGCGCCCCGGGGGGGGGGCGGCGCACCTTCCCGGCGGGGAGCTACGTGGTGGACCTGGCCCAGCCCCAGGCCCGGCTGGCCCAGGCGATCCTGGAGCCCAGGCCGGTGCTGGACTCGGCCTTCGCCCGGCGGCAGGTGGAGAAGTTCGAGCGCAACCGCCGCCGGGGCGAGGCGGCGAGCCGGGAGGGGTACGAGTTCTATGACGTGACCGCCTGGGCCCTGCCGCTGAGCCACGGCCTCGACGCCTGGTGGACCGAGGACACCCCGCCCGTCACGGGCGACCGGATCACCCCGGAGACGCCTTCCCCGGAGGGCGCCGTGAGCGGCCGCGCCCGCTCGAGCTACGTCTTCCTGCCGGGTCGCGAGCGGTCGGCCCGGCTCGCCATGGCCCTGCTGCGGGAGGGGTTCACGGTGAACGTCTCCACCGAGCCGCTGCGGGCCGACGGGGTCTCCTATCCGGTCGGCACCTACGTGGTGCGGGTGGTGCGGAACCCCGGCACGCTGCATGACCGGATCGCGGCACTGGCCGGCCGGATCGGGGTGACCGTCACCGCGGTGCAGTCGGCCTTCCCCGACCAGGGCCCGACCGGCGTGGGGAGCGAATCGGTGCGGCCGCTTCGGGCCCCGCGCATCCTGCTCGCCGCCGGGGACGGGGTCGCCCAGACCTCCTTCGGCTCGGCCTGGTTCTGGCTCGAGCGCGAACTGGAGCTGCCCGTGGTGCCGATCGAGCTCGCCGCCCTGGGCCGGGTGAACCTGGCCGACTACAACCTGCTCGTGATCCCGGACGGCTCCGCCGGCCGGATGTGGCAGAGCCTGGGGGCGGGCGGGGCGGAGCGGGTGAAGCGCTGGGTGCAGGAGGGGGCGGCCATCATCGGCTTCGGCGACGCGGCGAGCCTGCTGGCGCGCAAGGAGCTGGAGCTCACCACCGTGGGCCCCGTGGGCCAGCCCGAGGAGGGGAAGGAGAAGGACCGCACGCCCGCCGCCGACACCACCCTCTCGGCGGGCAACGCCCCCGCGCCCCCGCTGGTCTCGCCCACCGCGCCGGGCGAGGGGCGCCCCGAGTGGGTGCCGGGGATCATCGCCCGGGGCACCCTCGACCGGACCCACTGGCTCACCTTCGGCTACGACCGCGATCACCTGCCGGTCCCGGTGAGCGGCGGCTTCCTCACCCCGTCGAAGCGGGGCGACAACCCCGTGGTGCTGGTCGGGAAGGACCTGGTGCTCAGCGGGTTCGTGTGGCCGGGCAACACCGAGCGGCTCCTGAGCGGCGCGGCCTGGGCGGTGGTGGAGAACGTGGGCCGCGGGTCGGTGACCCTCTTCGCCGAGGACCCCCTCTTTCGGGCGTTCTGGCGGGGGCCGGCGGGGATGGTGGCCAACGCCATCCTGATGGGCCCCTCCCGCTAGGCGGCCTCCCCGGCCCGGCCGCCCGGGCGGGCCGGGGTTATATTGCGGGTGCCCCAGGTCCGAAGGGGATCGGCGCGCGAATCGCGTCAGGACCTCGCCGGTAGCAGCGCTAAGCGATGTCCGGTTCCGCTTCGGGGTGCCTGGGGCATTCGCCTGCCCGCCGGCCGGGGGCGGCCCGCGCCAACCCGTCCGCGCCGCCGCAGTAGATTCTCCGGGTCTCCAGCCGTGCGCAGCCCATGATCGCCCTCGCCCGCAAGTACCGTCCCCGCCGCTTCGCCGACCTCCTCGTGCAGGACCACGTGGCGGCCGCGCTACGGGGCGCGGTGGCACGCGGCCGGGTAGGCCACGGCTACCTGCTCACCGGGCCCCGCGGGGTGGGGAAGACCACCGCCGCCCGGATCCTGGCGATGGCGCTCAACTGCGAGCGCCGCGACGCCGGTGCCGGCGGCGAGCCCTGCGGGGAGTGCACCAGCTGCGAGCGGGTCTGGAGCGGCGCGGCGAGCCTCGACGTGGTGGAGATCGACGCCGCCAGCAACCGGGGGGTGGACGACGCGCGGGAGCTGCGGGAGCGCGCGATGTACGCCCCGTCCCAGGAGGGCCACCACAAGGTCTACATCGTGGACGAGGCCCACATGCTCACCCGGGAGGCGTGGAACGCGCTCCTCAAGATCCTGGAGGAGCCGCCGCCCGGGGTGATCTTCGTCTTCGCCACCACCGAGCCGCAGAAGATCGCCGCCACCGCCTCGCCGGTGCTCTCCCGGCTGCAGCGCTTCGACTTCCGCCGCATCGGGCCGGCCGCGATCCGCGACCGGCTGGCCGCCGTGATGGAGGCGGAGGGCCTCGAGACCGACGACGAGGCGCTCGCCCTCATCGCGAGCCACGCCGACGGCGGGATGCGGGACGCGCTCTCCATCCTCGACCAGTGCCTGAGCTTCGGGGAGGGCCGCATCGCCGCGGCCCAGGTCCGCGACGTCCTGGGGCTGGTGAGCGAGGCGGTCTACGCCGAGGTGCTCCGGCTGGTCGCGGCCCAGGAGCCCGCCGCGGTCTTCCCGGTGGTGGACCAGCTGATGCAGGCGGGCGCCGACCTGGTGGAGTTCATCGGCGGTCTGGGCGCCATGCTGCGGGCCCTCCTGCTGGCCTCGTTCGACACGCCCCAGCCCGACCTGACCGAGCGGATGCGCGAGGCGATCGCGGCGGCGCGCGCCGACATCGCGCCCGAGGACGCGGTGCGCATGCTCCGGCTGCTCACCGAGACCGAGGCCACCATCAAGCGCAGCGGCAGCCCCCGCCTCGCGGTGGAGACCCTCCTCCTCCGGTGGGCGATGATGGACCGCACCGTGGACCTCGACCGGGTCCTCGCCGGGGAGCCCCCGGCGGCCCCGGCCCCCGCGAAGCCGCGCGCCGCGTCGCCCCGGGCCGACCGGCGGGCCGCGGCGGTGACCGACGCCCCCACGCCGCCGCCCGACGACCGGGCCGGCGGTCCCGGGCTCGCGGCCACGGTGGGCACGGTGCCCTTCACCGCGGAGTCGCTCGCCGGCATCTGGAAGGAAGTGGTGGCGGCGGCCAGGGGGGAGAGCCGTTTCCTCGCCGAGGCGCTGGCCTCCTGCCAGGTGGGCGGGGTCGCGCCGCCGGAACTCCGGCTGGTGGTGCCCCCCGAGCAGGGGGTGCTGGTGGCGGCGGTGGAGAAGGGGCGCGCCACGGTGGAACGGCTGGTGGCGGACCGGGTCGGGGCGCCGGTCCGCCTGGTGGTGAGCAGCGGAACGGCCGCGGCCGAGGAGCGGCCCCGGCGCCAGAGCGCGGGGGCCCAGAAGGCCGAGCGGCTGCGGGGCCTCCGGGGGGCGGACCCGGCGCTCGATGCCGCGGTGGATGAATTAGATTTGGAGATCGTGGACGAACGGCCGCCGCGCGGCTGACGCGGGGCCGGCCGCACTGACTCAGGAGGACGATGGCGGACCTACAGCAGCTCCTGCAGCTCTCCCAGCAGATGCAGGGTCGCCTGGCGCAGTTCCAGACCGAGCTGGCCGGCCGCACGGTGACGGCCACGGCCGGGGGCGGCATGGTGCGCGTGACCGTGGACGGCCGGGGGCTGCTCCGGGCCCTGGACATCGATCCCGCCGCGTTCGAGGGCCGGGACGCCGAACTGCTCTCGGACCTGGTGCTCTCGGCGGTGGCCGAGGCCCAGCGGCAGGCCGCCGACCTGGTGCAGGGCGAGATGCGCAAGCTCCCGTTCCCCGGCGTCCCGCCGGCCGCCACGCCCTGAGCTGTGGGGGTCATCGACGATCTCGTGACCGAACTGGCGCGGCTCCCGGGCATCGGCCGCAAGACGGCCCAGCGCCTCACCTACCATCTGCTCCAGCAGTCGCCCGAGCGGGCCCGTGACCTGGCCGGGGCGCTGGTGAGCGCGGCGGAGCGGGCGCGGCCCTGCTCGTCGTGCGGCGACCTGAGCGAGGCCGATCCCTGCGCCATCTGCACCGACCCGCGGCGCGACGAGACCGTGCTCTGCGTGGTCGAGGAGCCGTCGGCGGTGCCGGTGATCGAGCGGGCCGGGTTCCGGGGCCGCTACCTGGTGCTGGGCGGCCGGCTCTCGCCGCTCGACGGGGTGGGCCCCGACGCGCTCCGGATCGGCCTGCTCGAGACCCGGGTGCGCGAGGGCGGGGCCCGCGAGGTGGTGCTCGCCACCAACCCCTCGCTCGAGGGCGAGGCGACCGCCACCTACATCCAGCAGCGGCTGGCGGGCACCGGGGTGCGGATCACCCGGCTGGCCCGGGGGCTCCCGATGGGGGGGGACCTCGAGTACGTGGACGGGGTGACCCTGAGCCACGCCCTGCAGGCCCGCGAGGAGGTGGCCTGATGGCCCGCCGCGCGCTGCTCGCCGGGGGGGCGGTGGTCGTGGGAGCGGCCCTGGGCTGGACCGCGGCCCGGCGGACCGCCCGGCGCTTCCGGCATCATCTCTTCAGTCCGCGCCCCCTCAAGCGCCTGGCCGCGCTCGGCTTCCTCGAGGCCCACGCCACCCCGGAGTCGGTGCGGATGCTGCGCGACTACCTCGACTGGGAGCGCCACCCGATGCTGCGGCGTCGGGCCGCCGCGCTGCTCCGCCGTCTGCACGCCCAGTTCGGATGAGCCATGCCTCGACCTGGTCGCTGGGGGAGGAGGACGTCCGCCGGATCCAGGCGGTGATGTCCGGCTTCCTCCAGGAGGCCAAGGCCCGGACCACCCTGCTGGTGGACCGGAACGGCCAGATGCTGGTCACCGCGGGCGAGCCGCCGGTCTTCGACCACGTGGCCTTCGCCTCGCTCACGGCGGCCGACTTCAGTGCCAACGATCAGCTGGCCCGGATGCTGGGCGAGCCCGAGTTCGGCGCCCTGGTGCACCAGGGCGAGCGGGAGTCGCTCTACCTGGCGGACGTGGCCCGGCGGGTGATCCTGGTGGTCCTGTTCGACAACCGCGCGACCACGCTGGGCCTGGTCAAGCTGCGGGTGCGGGGCGCCGTGGCGGCGCTCACCACGGTGTTCGAGGACGTGTTCCAGCGGACCGGACCCGCGCCGCAGGTGGAGGCGGGGTTCATCGGGGAGGCCGAGGACGAGATCGACCGGCTCTTCGGCACATGAGATCGGGGCCCGGATGTCACTGATCAACTACGCCTCGCGCGAGATCAACTGCAAGCTGGTCTATTACGGGCCCGGGCTCGGCGGGAAGACGACCAACCTCGAGTACATCTACGAGAAGGTCGCCCCCACCGCCAAGGGCAAGCTGATCTCGCTCGCGACCGAGACCGAGCGCACCCTGTTCTTCGACTTCCTCCCGGTCGACCTGGGGACCATCCGGGGATTCAAGACCCGGTTCCACCTGTACACCGTCCCGGGCCAGGTCTACTACAACGCCTCCCGGAAGCTGATCCTCAAGGGGGTGGACGGGGTGGTCTTCGTGGCCGACAGCCAGATCGACCGGATGGAGGCCAACCTCGAGTCGATGCAGAACCTGTACGACAACCTGGCCCAGCACGGGTACGACCTGACCCGGCTCCCCTTCGTCATCCAGTACAACAAGCGCGACCTCCCCACCGCGGCCCCGGTCGCCGAGCTGCAGGACGCCCTCAACCCCGGGTGGCCGGTCGAGGACCCCAGCCGCCAGCGGCATACCCCCGACCCCGACCGGCCGGACCAGCCGCTGATCCGCCAGGTGGACGGGATGTGGGTCGAGCGGGCGCCCTACTTCGAGGCGGTGGCGGTGCAGGGCGCGGGGGTGTTCGACACCCTGCGCGCGGTGAGCAAGCGGGTGCTCAAGGCCCTGGGGTGACGACGCCGGCCCGGGTGTGGACCCTCCCGAACGTCATCACGCTGGCCCGCATCCTCATCACGCCGGTCATCGCCCTGCTGCCCTTCATCGAGGGCTACGGGCCCAAGCTCATCACCCTGGTCGTGTTCATCATCGCCGCCGTGTCCGACGTGTGGGACGGCTGGTACGCCCGCAGCCGGGGCCAGGTGACCGACCTCGGCAAGCTGCTCGACCCGATCGCCGACAAGCTGCTCCTGCTCGCCACCCTGATCCCCATCTACTTCATCTCCCAGGAGCGCCAGGACCTGTACGGGATCCCGGTCTGGGGCAGCATCCCCCTGTGGGTCTGCCTGCTCCTGCTGGGCCGGGAGTTCGCCATGACCGGGTTCCGCTGGTACGCCCAGCGGCGCGGCGTGATCATCTCCGCCGACAGCTCGGGCAAGCTCAAGACCACCTTCCAGAGCATCTTCATCGGCGGCGCCATCGCCTGGTTCGCCTTCAAGGACGCCATCCGGCCGATGGGCTGGGAGCAGAAGCCGTTCGCCCGGTTCTGGACCGAATTCCACGGCGGGTTCGTGGCGGTCACCCTGGCGGTGGCCCTGGCGCTCACCCTCTCCTCGTTCGCCGCCTACCTCTACCGCCACCGGCACCTCTTCTCCACCAGTTCCGGCCGGCCCTCGGCCTGACCCGCCGTGCACCTCGAACTCGTCACCATCGGCACCGAGCTGCTGCTGGGGCAGCTGGTGGACACCAACGGCCCCGCCCTGGGCCGGGCCCTCGCCGCGATCGGCGTGCGGGTGGTGCGGCGCACCGCCGTGGACGACGAGCCCGGGGCGATCGCGGACGCGGTGGGCGACGCCCTCCGGCGCACCGGGGCGGTGCTCACCACGGGCGGCCTGGGTCCCACCAGCGACGACGTGACCAAACACGCCGTGGCGGGCCTGTTCGGGGCGGCCCTGCAGTTCGACGACACGGTCTGGGCCGCCATCGAGGAGCGCTTCCGCCGGCTGGGCCGGTCCCCGTCGCCCGCCAACCGATCCCAGGCGGAGGTGCCCGACGGGGCGGTGGTGCTCCCCAACCGGTGGGGCACCGCTCCCGGCCTCTGGCTGGAGGGCCCCCCCGGGCTGGTGATCATGCTCCCGGGGGTCCCCGGCGAGATGCAGCGACTGCTCGAGCACGAGGTCCTGCCCCGGCTCGGCGCCCGGGCGGGGGCCGGGGTGGTGCGGTCGGCGGTGGTGCGC
>JBFILX010000040.1:0-13560 GCA_041612035.1 Gemmatimonadales bacterium
GCCTCGTCGATCGCGGTCCGGGGGGGCACGTCCGGATCCTGCAGCTCGGCGCACCCGAGCCGCAGGATGAGCCGCTCCGGGAGACCGATCCGCTCCAGCCGCCAGTGCTCCGCCGCCGGGGCGATCAGCCGGTCGAGCTCGACCTCCCGCGCGATCACCCGGCCCGCGAGCCGCTCGGCCCCGTCGAGCACCGAGGGACGCGGCCCGGTGAGCCGGGCCAGCCCCGGCAGCACCCGGGTCAGCGGCGGCCGGCCCTGCACTTCCCAGGCGTAGAGGAGCTGAAGGGCCCGGGCGCGCCGCCTGGTCTCAGGCCGGAGCACCGCGCCCCAGCCAGCGGTCCAGCAGGTCGGCCATGGCGAGTGCGGCCTCGGCGGCCTCGTATCCCTTGTTTCCCGCGGCCCCGCCGGCCCGGGCGGCGGCCTGCTCGACCGTGTCGGTGGTGAGGAGCCCGAAGCCGACCGGCACCGCGTGCCGCGCCGCGACATCGCCCAGGGCCCGGGCGGTCTCGCCGGCCACGTAGTCGAAGTGCGGGGTTTCGCCGCGCACCACCGCGCCGAGCGCCACCAGGCAGGCGTAGCGGCCGTCCGCGGCGGCCGCGGCGGCGGCGACCCCCAGCTCGAACGCCCCCGGCACCCAGACCACGTCCACCTGGTCGTCGGCCACCCCGGCCTCGGCGCAGCACCGCCGGGCGCCTTCCAGCAGCCGGGTGGTGATCCGCTCGTGGTACCGGCTGACCAGCAGGGCCACCCGGCCGGTGCCCCGGGGCCGGGCGTGGTAGTCGGGCATGCGGATCAGCCGGTGAGGAGGTGGCCGAGCTTGTCGCGCTTGGCCGCGAGGTAGTCGCGATTGTCCCGGGTGGCGGTCACTTCCAGGGGGACCCGTTCCACCAGCTCGAGCCCGTAGGCGTCCAGCCCGACCACCTTGCGGGGGTTGTTGGTCATCAGCCGGATGGTGGAGAGCCCGAGGTCCCGGAGGATCTGGGCCCCGATCCCGTACTCCCGGAGGTCGGGGCCGAAGCCGAGCCTCTGGTTGGCGGCCACGGTGTCGGCGCCGGCGTCCTGGATGACGTAGGCCCGCAGCTTGTTGAGCAGGCCGATGCCGCGGCCTTCCTGGTCGAGGTACACGATCACCCCGCGGCCCTCCTGCACGATCCGCTCGACGGCCGCGTGCAGCTGCGGCCCACAATCACACCGGAGCGAGCCGAAGACGTCGCCGGTCATGCACTTCGAGTGCATCCGCACCAGGACCTCGGGGGCCCCCTCCGCCTCGCCATAGACCAGGGCGACGTGTTCCGCGGCGTCCACGTCGTTCCGGTAGCCGATGACCCGGAACTCGCCGTACATGGTGGGCAGGCGGGCTTCCGCCACGCGGTGCACCAGCCGCTCGGTCCGGAGCCGGTACGCCACGAGGTCGGCGACCGTGACGAAGGTGAGGCCGTGCCGCTCGGCGATGGCCTGCAGCTCCGGCCGGCGGGCCATGCTCCCGTCGGGGTTCAGGATCTCGCAGATCACGCCGGCGGGGGCGAGCCCCGCCAGCCGCGCGAGGTCCACGCTGGCCTCGGTCTGACCGACCCGCTGCAGCACCCCGCCGGGCCTGGCCCGGAGCGGGAACACGTGGCCCGGCCGCCGCAGGTCGTGCGGGCTGGCCTCGGGGGTGAGCGCCACCTGGATGGTGCGCGCCCGGTCGCCCGCGGAGATGCCGGTGGTCACCCCGAAGCGCCGCTCGGCGTCGATGCTGATGGTGAACGCCGTCCCCAGCTCCTCGGCGTTCTGTTCGGTCATCTGGGGAAGCCCCAGCCGGTCGCAGCGGTCGGGGGTCAGGGCGAGGCAGATGAGCCCGCGCCCGTGCAGGGTCATGAAGTTGATGATCTCGGGCGTGACCAGCTGGGCCGCGGAGACGAAGTCGCCCTCGTTCTCCCGGTCCTCGTCATCGGCCACGATGATGATCTTGCCGTTGCGCAGGTCCTCGACGGCCTGCTCGATCGTCCCGAACATAGGCTAGGCGCCGGGCCCGGCCTCGGCGGCCAGCCGCGGGCGCAGCAGCTCCTTGACGTACTTCCCGATCAGGTCCCCTTCCAGATGGACCCGCGTTCCCGGGGCCAGTCGGCCCAGAGTCGTGTGCTGTAAGGTAAACGGGACGAGCGAGACCTGGACCACGTCCGGGGCGGGTCGCGCGACCACCGTGAGGCTGACCCCGTCCACCGTGATGGACCCGAGCGGCACCGACACCTCGGCGACGGCCGCGGGCACCTCGAGGTCCACCACCCGGGCGTCCACCCGCTCGGTGACCGACCGGACCCGGCCGACCGCGTCCACGTGGCCCTGCACCATGTGACCGCCCAGCCGGTCGCCCACCCGGAGGGCCCGCTCCAGGTTCACCGGGTCGGCCACCCGGCACTCGGCGAACCGGGTCCGGTCCAGCGAGGTGTCCACCACCTGCACCTCGAACCAGCCCTCACCCGCCGCCGTGACCGTGAGGCACGCCCCGTCCACCGCGACGCTCTCGCCCGGCGCCAGGTCGTCCCAGGGCGAGGCCAGGCGCAGACGGAGCCCGGGAGACGCGTCGCCCAGCGACTCGATGCGGCCCACCGCGGACACGATCCCGGTGAACATCAGCCGTCCTCCCGATCGAGCACGAGCAGGGTGTCGTCGCCGAGCGCCCGGCGCTCGACGGGGCGCCACCGTCGCACCTGGTCGAGGCCCCGGGCGCCCAGTCCCCCGAACGCGGGCCGGGCCCCGGCCCCGAGCCAGAGCGGGGCCTGGATCCAGTAGAGCCGGTCCACCAGCCCCGCCTCCAGCAGCTGCCCGGCCAGGTCGCCGCCCCCTTCCACCAGGAGCGACTGCACGCCGGCGCGGTCCAGCGCGCCGAGCGCCTCGGCCAGACCGCCGGCGGGGAGGACCTCGACCCCCGCGGCGCGGGCCGGTTCGGCCACGGCCGCCTGCCCGGGGGACACCACCAGGGTGGTCGGCACCTCGCGGGCGGTGCGCACCACCCGGCTCGACGGATCGAGCCGGCCGGAGCGGGTGAAGATCACGCGGGCCGGCGCCCGGCGCGGGGCGGGCGTACCCCGCGCGGTGAGCGCCGGGTCGTCACGCCGGACGGTCTCGCCCCCGACCGCGATGGCGTCGAAGCCGGCCCGCAGCCACTGGACGTACTCGCGGGCCTCGGGGCCGGAGAGCCACCGCGATCGTCCGCCGGCGTCGGCGATGGCGCCATCCACCGAGGTCGCCAGCTTCAGGGCGACGAAGGGTCGGCCCGACTCGGCCTGGTGATGGAAGAAGGCGGCGTTCTGCCCGCGCACCGCGTCGGCCGCGGCCCCCCAGGCCACGTCGATCCCGGCCGCCGCGAGCTCCCCGGCCCCGCCCCCGGCCTCCGGGCTGGGGTCTGCCGCGCCGATCACCACGCGCCGCACCCCCGCCGCCGTGATGGCGCCGACGCAGGGGGGCTGTTTCCCGTGATGGCGGCATGGCTCGAGGGTCACCACGAGGGTGCTTCCGCGGGCGAGGGGCCCGGCCTCGGCGAGGGCGACGGCCTCGGCGTGCTCCCGGCCGAACTCCGCGTGCCAGCCTTCGGCCACCGGCCGGTCGCCGGCCAGCACCACCGCCCCGACCATCGGGTTCGGGTGCACCCGTCCCCATCCCCGCCAGGCGAGATCGAGCGCGCGCTCCATGGCGTCGGCCTCCGTCATGGCCGGCTCACCCGTCCAGCCGCACCGCGCCCGACCCGGCCCGGACCTCGCCGATGACCCAGCCCTCCACGCCCGCCGCCGCCGCGGCGGCCAGGATCGCATCGACCTCCCCGGGATCGGCCACGACGATCATGCCGACGCCCAGGTTGAAGACGTCCCGCATCTCCTCGTCGGTCACGCCGCCGCCCCGCTGGATCAGTTCGAACAGGGGCGGCACCGGCCAGCTGCCGCGACGGACCACCGCGTCGCAGTCGGGGGGGAGCACCCGGACCAGGTTGCCCGGGATCCCGCCGCCGGTGATGTGGGCCAGGGCGTGCACCCGCGCCAGGCAGGGCGTCAGGGCCTCGGCGTAGGAGCGGTGCACGGCCAGGAGCGCGTCGGCCACGGTGCAGCCCAGCCCCGGGGCCGCGTCATGCACGCCGAGCCGCATGGTGTCGAACAGGACCCGGCGCGCCAGGGTGTATCCGTTGGTGTGGAGCCCGGTCGAGGCCAGCCCGAGCAGCACGTCCCCCGGGACCACCCGGTCGCCGTGCAGCGCCTCGTCCTCCTCCACCACACCGAGGATGGTCCCGGCCAGGTCGAAGTCGCCGTGCCGGTAGAGCCCGGGCATCTGGGCCGTCTCGCCCCCGCTGAGCACCATGCCGTGGGCCCGGCAGCCGCGGGCCACCCCCGCCACGAGGTCGGCGATCTGGTCCACGCCGAGCCCGGCCCCCGCCACGTAGTCCTGGAAGGCGATGGGCCGGGCCCCGTGCACCAGGATGTCGTTGACGCTGTGGTTCACCAGGTCCTCGCCCACGGTATCGAGGCGCCCGGCCTGGCGCGCCACGAGCACCTTGGTCCCCACGCCGTCCGTGCTCATCACCAGCAGGGGGGACCGCAGCCCGGCCGGCAGCCGCACCATCCCGCCGAACGCCCCGACGGTGCCGGCGGCCAGGGTCGTCCGGGTGGCCGCGACGAGGCGCCCGATCCGGGCCTTGGCGTCGTCCGCCGCCGCCAGGTCGACCCCCGCCGCCGCGTACTGCCGCCCGGTCATTCGACCTGCTCCGCCATGGGCACGTGGGTGAGGTCCACGAAGCGCTGCACCCGCTCCAGGACGTGGTCGAGCCCGACCTGCTCGAACCCCCGCACGCCGAACCCGGCCACCGCAAAGGAGCCCATGGTGGCCCCGTAGACCATGGCCCGCCGCATGCCGTCGGGCCCCAGCTGCCCGGTGCGGGCCAGGTAGCCGAGGAACCCGCCGGCGAAGGCGTCGCCGGCACCGGTCGGGTCGAACACCTCCTCGAGCGGAAAGGCCGGGGTGTAGAAGGTGCGGTCGGGCTCCATGAGGAGGGCGCCGTACTCGCCCTGCTTGATGACCACGCGCTTGGGACCGTGCCCCAGGATCCAGCGGCCCGCGCGGTGGATGTTCCAGTCGCCCGAGAGCTCGCGGGCCTCGGCGTCGTTCACCATCAGGATGTCCACCCGCCCCAGCAGTTCGAGCAGGGCCTCGCGCTTGCTGCCGATCCAGTAGTTCATCGTGTCGCAGGCGACCAGCCGGGGGGCGCGGACCTGTTCGAGCACCGACATCTGCAGTTCGGGGTCGATGTTGCCGAGGAAGACGTACTCCGCGTCCCGGTACCCGTCGGGCAGCCGGGGGTCGAAATCGGCGAAGACCCCGAGCCGGGTCTCGAGGGTCTCCCGGCTCTGCAGGTCGTAGGAGTACTTCCCCTTCCAGCGGAAGCTCTCGCCGTCCACCCTGGCCACCCCGGTCCAGTCGATGCCCCGGTCGGTCAGCCGGTCCAGCTCGCCGGTGGGGAAGTCGTTGCCCACGACGCCCACCACGCGGACCGGGTGCAGCAGCGACCCCGCCACGCTGAAGTAGACCGCGGAGCCGCCCAGCGCATCCGCCGTCTCGCCGAACGGGGTGTGGACGGAGTCGAGGGCGACGCTGCCGACGACGAGCAGGCTCATGGGTTCACATCCGGTCGGGGGCCGAGAGGCCCAGGATCGCCAGTCCGTTGGCCAGGACGAGGCGGGCCGCGCGGGCCAGGACGAGGCGGGACTGTTCGGTGGCCGGGGCCTCGCCCAGCACCCGGCAGTGGTGGTACCAGGCGTGGGCCAGCCGGGCCAGGTCCTCCAGGAAGGCGGTGATCCGGTGCGGCTCGCGCTCCGCCGCGGCCCGGGCCACCGTGTCGGGGAACCCCATGAGGGCCTTGATCAGGTCGGTGTCCAGCGGGTCGGGCAGCGCGTCGAGGTCGAGCCGGTCGCCCACGGTGTCGGGGTCGCGGTCGGCCACCCGGAAGATGCCGCTCATCCGGGCGTGGGCCATCTGCACGTAGAAGACCGGGTTCTCGTCGGTCTGGGTGCGAGCCAGGTCCACGTCGAAGGTGAACGGGGTGTCGCCCCGCCGCATCAGGAAGAAGTAGCGGGCGGCGTCCCGTCCCACCCAGTCGAGCAGGTCGCGCAGGGTGACGAAGTCGCCGGCGCGCTTCGACATCCGGACCTCCTCGCCGTCCTTCACCACCTTCACCAGCTGGACGATCTCCACGTCGAAGAACGCGTCGGGATACCCCAGGGCCCGGAGGGCCGCGCGGACCCGCGGGACGTAGCCGTGGTGATCGGCGCCCCAGACGTCGATGGCCCGGTCGAACCCGCGGTCGTGCTTGTCGAGGTGGTAGGCGATGTCGGGCACCAGGTAGGTGTAGCTCCCGTCGCTCTTCCGGAGCACCCGGTCCTTGTCGTCCCCGAACGCGCTGGTCCGGAGCCAGAGGGCGCCCTCCTCCTCGAAGGTGAGGCCCCGTTCGGCCAGTAGGGCGAGGAGCTGGGTGACCCGCCCCTGGTCGTACACCCGCTGCTCGGAGGTGTGCACGTCGAAGCGGACCCCGAAGTCGGCGAGCAGGGTGTCCTGTTCTTCCCGCTGCACCCGCAGGATGAACTCCCGGAGCCGGGGGGCCGCGGCCGCGAACCCGGCCGCCAGGTCCCCGGCGGGCAGTTCCCGCCGGGCCTGCTCCGCGGCCTCGATCAGGTACTCGCCGTGGTAGCCGCCCTCGGGCAGCGCGGCGTCCCCGCCCCCGGCCTGGACGACCCGGGCCCACAGGCTCTCGACCAGCCGGTCGATCTGGACCCCGGCGTCGTTGATGTAGAACTCGCGCACCACGGCGTGCCCGGTCCACTCCAGCAGGCTGGCGATCGCGTCGCCCAGCGCCGCGCCCCGGCCGTGACCGACGTGCAGGGGACCGGTGGGGTTGGCGGAGACGAACTCCACGTTGACCCGCACCCCGCGACCCGTCTCGCTGCGTCCGTACCCGGGACCGGCGGCGATGATCGCGGCGACCGCGTCGGCGAGCTGCCGGTCGGCCAGCCAGAAGTTGATGAACCCCGGACCGGCCACCTCGGTGCGGGTCACCAGACCGTCCGGCAGGTCGAGGGCCTCCAGGATCCGCTCGGCCAGCGCCCGCGGACTGGCGCGCAGCGGCCGGGCCAGCACCATGGCCAGGTTGGTGGCCAGGTCGCCGTGGCCCCCGTCGCGCGGCCGTTCCACCACGAAGTCGGCGTCGGGCGCCCCCAGCTCGGCGGCGACCCGGGCCAGCTCCCGTTCCAGGGTCTCGTTCACTCGTCCTTCTTCTTCCGGGCCACGGTGGGCTTGGGGGCGGGGTCCTTCTTGGCGGGGGTCGTTCCCGACTCCTTCGCGGGCGCGTCCGACCCCTCGGCCGGCGGTTTCCGGGGACCCTTGCCGTCCTTCCCGTAGTCGGTGATGTAGAAGCCGCTGCCCTTGAACACGAGCCCGGCCCCGCCGGAGATCTTCCGGCGGGCCACGCGGCGGCAGACCGGACACCGGGCCCGGCCCTTCTCGTTCATCTTCTGGAACTTCTCGAAGTCGTGCCCGGTGGGGCACCGGTACTCGTACGTCGGCATCTCGGTTATCCTAAGTAAAAACAGCCCATCAAGTTACGGGGCCTGCCCGGGCCGATCAAGCGGACCCGCCCGGCCCGCGGGCGAAACGGGCCCGCCCGCGGGCGCGCAGGGCCTGCAACCCCCTTCATACGAGGAGGATCGCATGCTTGACCGGCTTCCCCGCGTCCTGGTCGCCGCCGCCTGCCTCACCGCCGCCCCGCTGGCCGCCCAGAACGAGAGCCCGCGGCCGGACTGCCGGGGCCCGGAGTATCGGCAGTTCGACTTCTGGCTCGGGGCGTGGGAGGTCACCAGCCAGGGCGGGGTGGCCGGCCACAACGTCATCACCGCCGGACAGCAGGGCTGCCTCCTGCGCGAGCAGTGGGTCAGCACCCGCGGGGGCACCGGGGAGAGCCTCAACTTCTACGACCGGAGCACCCGGCAGTGGAACCAGGTCTGGGTGGACGCCAACGGGTTCGTCCTCCGCATGAGCGGCGGCCTGGTGGACGGTGCCATGCGGCTCACCGGCGAGACGGCCGGCCCGGCGGGGCCGGTGCGGCACCGCCTGACCTTCACGCCCAGCCCCGACGGAAGCGTCCGCCAGCTGTGGGAGAACTCCACGGACCGGGGGGAGACCTGGACGGTGGTGTTCGACGGGCTCTACCGGCGCACGGGACCCTAGCGCGCCAGTTCCTCCAGGAGCGGCCACGGGATCACGTGGCCGCCCCGGAAGCGGCGCAGGTCGAACCGCACGCCCGCACCGCGCAGTCGGGCCGTTTCGGCACCGACCGCCTCCTCGCCGATGAAGGGGTCGCGGTCGCCGATGACCATCGTGAGGTCGGCGCCGCTCAGCGTCGGCCCGTGGGCCGCCAGGTCCAGATCGGGGGGGACCCCGCCGCCCCACAGGACCAGCCGCGCGGGCCGGACCCGACCCAGCGCGACCCAGCGGGAGGCGGTGGCCGTGCCCTGGGAGAAGCCGTGCACCTCGATCCGGGGCGCGGAGCCGGCCGGCCGGACGTCGTCCAGCACCAGGTCGAGGTACCGGACGTAGTCGGCGATCTGGGCCTCGCGATCCTCGCTGGTCATCCAGGTGGCCCCGACGGTCCGGGTCCGGTGATCGGTGTAGTAGTGGTTGAGCGCCTCGGGCGCGACGAGCAGGCGGCCCGGGCGCATCGCGGGGGCGAACCAGTCGAGGAACCGCCGGGCCAGCATCCCGAAGCCGTGCAGGACGACCCAGATCTCGTCCACGGACCCGTCCGCCCCGGCGGTGTAGTAGCGGGCCGACCGGGGCACCTCGAGCCGGTGGTCCCGCGCGGGCACCTCCGCACGGGCCTGGCCGGGCGCCTCCTCGCTCGGGTCGCCGGGTCGGGCGGTCATCCGCGATAGGTGCCCCAGGCCCGCCGGAAGGTGTCGCTGATCTCGCCCAGGGTGACCCGGGCGCGAACCGCCTCGATGATGGGCGGCAGGAGGGGGTCGTCGCCGCGCGCCGCCCGGTCGAGCGCGGCCAGACGGTCCGCCACGACGGCGGCGTCGCGCCGGGCCCGCGCCTCGGCCAGACGGGCCACCTGCCGGGCCGCCAGCGCCGAGTAGTCGGGCATCGCCAGCACCGGCACCGGCTGGTCGTCGGCGAAGCGGTTGACCCCGACGATCACCTGGTCGCCCCGCTCCACGGCCTGCTGCTGCGCCCACGCGCTCCGGGCGATCGCCTCCTGGAACCACCCCGCCTCGACCGCGCGGGCCGCGCCCCCCATCCGGTCCACCTCCTCGATCAGGGCCCGCGCCTCCTCCTCGATCCGCCGGGTGAGGGCCTCGACGTACCAGCTCCCCGCCAGAGGATCGACGGTCCGGGCCACCCCGCTCTCGTGGGCCAGGACCTGCTGGGTCCGGAGGGCCAGGGTGGCCGCCTCGGCCGAGGGGAGGGCGAGCGCCTCGTCGAAGCCGTTGGTGTGGAGCGACTGGGTGCCCCCGAGCACCGCCGCCAGGGCCTGGACGGCGACCCGGACCACGTTGTTGAGCGGCTGCTGGGCCTGCAGGGTGACCCCGCCGGTCTGGGTGTGGAAGCGGAGCCGGCAGGACGCCTCGTCGGCCTGGAACCGCTCGCGCAGGAGCAGGGCCCAGAGCCGGCGGGCCGCGCGGAACTTGGCCGCCTCCTCGAAGAGGTCGTTGTGCGCCGCGAAGAAGAACGAGAGCCGCGGCCCGAACGTGGCCAGCGGAATGCCGGCGTCGACCCCCCGGCGCACGTATTCCAGCGCGTTGGCCAGGGTGAAGGCCACCTCCTGGACCGCGGTGGCCCCCGCTTCGCGCATGTGGTAGCCGCTGATCGAGATCGGGTTGATGCTCATCCCCTCCTCGGCCACGAACCGCATGATCTCGGTGGTCAGCCGGAGGGACGGCGCCGCCGGGAAGATGTAGGTGCCGCGCGCGACGTACTCCTTGAGGATGTCGTTCTGCACCGTGCCCGACAGCCGTTCGCGCGGTACTCCGGTCTCCTCGCCGACGACCACGTACATCGCCAGGAGGATGGCCGCCGTGGCATTGATGGTCATGGAGGTGGACACCCGGTCGAGCGGGATGCCGCGGAACAGGTCGGCCAGGTCGTCCACCGTGTCGATCGCCACCCCCACCCGCCCCACCTCCCCTTCCGCCATGGGATGGTCGGAGTCGTAGCCCATCTGGGTCGGCAGGTCGAAGGCGGTGGACAGCCCGGTCTGGCCGGCGTCCAGCAGTTCGTGGAAGCGCCGGTTGGTCTCGTCCGCCGTGCCGAACCCGGCGTACTGCCGCATGGTCCAGAGGCGGCCGCGGTACATCGTCGGGTAGATGCCGCGGGTGAAGGGGAACTCGCCGGGGCGCTCGCCGTCGGGCGGGCCGTACAGCGGGGCGACCGGCAGGAGACCGGGGGGCTCGCTCACGGCTCGTGCTCCGCCAGGGTGGCCGCCACGAACTCCACGTCCTTGCGCGAGCCGATCACCAGGGGTGTCCGCTGGTGCAGCTCGGCGGGCTCGATGTCCAGGATCCGCCGCCGCCCGTCGGTGGCCGCGCCGCCCGCCTGCTCCGCGATGAACGCCATCGGGTTGGCCTCGTAGGAGAGCCGGAGCTTGCCGTTGGGATTGCGGGTGTCGCCGGGATAGAGGAAGACCCCGCCCGCGATCAGGTTCCGGTGGAAGTCGGCCACCAGGGACCCGATGTAGCGGCTGTTCTTCCCCTTCATGACCGCGGGGTTCTCCCCGTGGAACGCGCGCACCGACTTCTGCACGCCGAGCGTCCAGCGCGGGAAGTTGCTCTCGTTGACGCTCAGGTAGGTGCCGGTCTCGGGCATCCGGAGCTGGTGGTGGGACAGCAGGAACTCGCCCACCGTCGGGTCGAGGGTGAAGCCGTGCACCCCGTTCCCGGTGGTATAGACCAGCATGACGCTCGAGCCGTACATCACGTAGCCCGCCGCGACCTGCTCCCGCCCCGGCTGCAGCACGTCGTCGAGCTCGGCGGTCCGGCCGGTGGAGACCCGCCGGTACACGCTGAAGATGGTGCCCACGGCGCCGTTGACGTCGATGTTGCTGGACCCGTCGAGCGGGTCGATGAGCACCGCGTACCGGGCTTCGGGATGACCCGGCACGGTGGTCGGGAGCTCGTCCTCCTCGGAGGCGACCACGCAGACCCGGCCGGCCTGGGCCAGGCTGTTCTTCATGCACTCGTTGGCGAACACGTCCAGCTTCTGCTGCTCCTCGCCCTGGACGTTGGTGTCGCCCGCGCTGCCCAGGATGTCCACCAGGCCGGCCCGCCGGATGGCGGCGGCCACGACCTTGGTGCCGAGCGCGACGTCGTAGAGCAGGTTGGTGAGCTCCCCCGTGGCTTCCGGGTGCTTCCGCTCCTGCTCCAGGATGAACGCTTCGATCGTCTTCAGGGCGGTCGGACGTGGCACGACTCCTCCTGACGCTGGTCGCTGGCGAAGCGGGTCTCCCGGTCGCGGCCCCGCACGGTGAACCCCTGCCCGTCGGCCCGGATCGTGACCGTGCCGTCCCGGTCGGTCCGCCAGACGGGAATGGCCCGGGCGGCCAGCCGCCCCAGGGCCTCCGGCGAAGGGTGACCGTACCGGTTCCGCCCCACGCTGATGACGGCCACCCGAGGCCGCAACTCGGCCAGCCAGGAGTCGCCGGTCGCGGTGCGCGACCCGTGGTGGCCCACCTTCAGCAGGTCCACGCACCCCACCGTCCCGGCCAGGAACGCCTCGGCCGGCAGGCCCGCGTCGCCCGGGAAGACGGCCCGGAACCGGCCGTATTCCACCAGCAGCACGACCGAGTCCTCGTTGAGGTCCTCGCGCCACCCGGGCCAGGCCGTGTCGGGATGGAGCGCGGTCAGCCGGACCCCGTCCACCTCCCAGCGGTCGCCCCGGCGGACGGGCCGGTAGTCGGCACCCTCGAGGGCCACCTCGTCCAGGAACGCGGCGTACCCCGGATCGGCCACGGGGACACCCGGTTCCAGCACCCGCTCCACCGCGAACCGCTCCATCAGCGCCCGGGCCCCGCCGAGGTGATCGGCGTGGGCGTGCGAGATGGCGAGGATGGCCACCCGCGTGGCCCGCTGGCGGGCCAGGAACCGCTCGACGGCGCCCAGCGGCTCGGGCCCGGCGTCCACCACGATCCAGCGGCCCGCCGGGGTGCGCAGCACGGCCCCGTCGCCCTGCCCGACGCTGATGAGGTGTAACGTAAGGCCCGACTCCCCCCGCCCCAAGACGGGCGGCGCGGCGAGGGCGAGCCAGAGCCCGGCCACGACGGTCCAGGCCGCGCGCCGGAGCGCCACGCGCGCCGCGGCCCGTTCCGAGATCGACCACACGGCGAGCCCCAGGACCAGCAGCCACGGCAGGGCGGCCCGTGCCCCCGGCTCGACCGGGAGCGACGCGCCCGGCAGTCCGGCCCCGAACCGGGCCGTGGCCTCCAGGGCCGCGAGCGCCAGCCCGGTCCCCCGGGCCAGCGGGGCCGACAGGGCGGGCGCGAGCCCGTCCGCCACCAGGCTGGCGACGATGCCCGGCACGGCCACCCCCGCCACCGGGATCGCCGCGAAGTTGAGCGCCACCCCGCCCAGGGCCACCGACCCGAGCACGGCCGCGGTGATCGGGGCGGTGGCGAGCGTGGCCCCGACCGAGGCCGAGAGCATCCGCACGCCCCAGCGGCGGGAGACCGCGCGGTCGCTCCACCGCGTGGCGGTGGTGAGCCCGAGGACGGCCGCGGCGCTGAGCCACGCCCCGAGTTCGGCCACCGCCCAGGGGTCCACCAGCAGGACCAGCAGGCACGCCGCGCCCAGCAGCGCCTCGGATCGCACGTTGCGCTGGCGCAGCCGGCTCAGGGTGACCAGGCAGGCGAACAGGGCGGCCCGCGCGGCGGGCGGCGGCCACCCCAGGAAGGCCACGTAGGCCACGCTGGCCATCGCCGCGGCGGACGTCGCGGCTCGGCGGCCGACCCCCGCAGCCCGGAGCACGAGCAGGACCCAGGTGGCGAGGACCCCCACGTGGAACCCGCTGATCGCGAGCAGGTGGGCCAGACCCGCCTGGGCGAAGGCCAGCCGGAGCCCGGGGTCGAGGTCGTCGCGCCGGCCGAGGACCAGCGCTTCGACCATGGGGGCACGGGCGCCGAACAGCCGCTCCGCCCGCTCCACGACCGACCCCGCCACCAGGGCCCGCGGGCCGGCGATGGCCCCCGCGGGCTCCGCCTCGCGCAGCAGCAGCCGGCCGTCGGGCCGCCCCAGCCGTCCCGGTCGTGGGACCCACCGGCCGCTCACGGAGAGCGCCGAGCCGGACGCCGCGCGAGGGGCCGTGGCGGGCCACTGCAGCGTGATCCGGCCGGGACAGGCGGGATCGCGCGACACGGCGCCCACGGTGCCGGGCCGACCGGGCTCCAGCAACCGGACCGCCAGCTGCACCGGGCCAGCCGGAAGCCGGTTGGCGCAGGCGCGGGCCGCGACCAGGCGCCCCACCGTGCCGTGGGCGATGCCGGCCGCCAGCACCAGCGGGA
>JBFILX010000041.1:0-13444 GCA_041612035.1 Gemmatimonadales bacterium
CGGAGTCTCCCATGGCGGGGATGACCGCGGAGGAGCACGCCCGCTTGATGGCCGGGGGCACGCAGGGGATGGTGGACAGCACCGGTGACGCGATCCGGCAGCCGGTCCATCTCACCTCCGCCCAGGAGCGGGCCCTGGGGGTGGTGTATGCCACCGTGACCCGCGAGCCGATCACCCGGACCATCCGGACGGTGGGCCAGATCCAGGCGCCGGAGACGGCGATCCGCGAGGTGACCACCAAGGTGGAGGGGTTCGTGGAGGCGCTCGCGGTGAACGCCACCGGCGAGAGCGTGCGGCGGGGCCAGCCCCTGGTGACCCTGTACAGTCCGGCCCTGGTGGCGGCCCAGGAGGAACTGCTCACCGGGCGGCGGCTCGCCGCCTCGCTGGACAGCGCCCGCGCCCCCGAAGCCTGGCGCAACGCCCAGGCGATGCTGGAGGCGGCCCGCCGCCGGCTGGCCTGGTGGGACGTGCCCGACGAGTGGATCGCCCAGGTGGAACGGAGCGGGACGGTCCAGCGCCTCCTCACCCTGCGCGCCCCCGCGGGGGGCGTGGTGCTGGAGAAGATGGTGGTGCCCGGCGCCCAGGTGATGCCGGGGATGCCGCTCTACCGGCTCGCCGACCTGGCCGAGGTGTGGATCGAGGGCGAGGTGTTCGAGCAGGACCTGCGCTTCGTCCGGACCGGGGCCGAGGCCCACATCGAGGTCTCCGCCTATCCCGGGCAGCACCTGATGGGCCGGGTGAGCTTCGTCTATCCCACCCTCGACCCGATGAGCCGCACCAACCGGATCCGGATCTCGATGCCCAACCCCGGGCTCCGGCTCAAGCCGGGGATGTTCGCCACCGTGTACCTGGACGTCGCGCTGGGCCAGGCGATCATGGTGCCGATGCAGGCGGTGATCGCCACCGGGGAACGCAACCTGGTGTTCGTCCGGGAGGAGGGGATGCTGGTGCCCCGCAACGTCGTCGTCGGGGTCCGGTCGGGCGAGTGGATCGAGGTGCTGGACGGACTCGCGGTGGGGGAGACGATCGTGCGGGCCGCCACCTTCCTGGTGGACGCCGAGTCGCGGCTGGGGAGCACCGGGCCGGCGATGCCCGGCATGCAGCACGGCACCGTCGGGCCCGCCGCCCCGCCGGACTCGTCGGAGCACCGCCATGATTGACGCCATCATCGGCTGGTCGCTCCGCAACCGCGGCGTGGTGCTGCTGGGGGCCGGGCTCCTGGTCCTGGCAGGGGTGGCCGCCATGCGGGCCACCCCGCTCGACGCGATCCCCGACCTCTCCGACGTGCAGGTCATCATCGAGACGGGGTTCGAGGAGCAGGCGCCCCAGATCGTCGAGGACCAGGTCACCTACCCGATCACCTCGGAGATGCTCAAGGTGCCGGGGGCCCGCGTGGTGCGCGGGTACTCGTTCTTCGGGCTCTCGCTGGTGTACGTGATCTTCGAGGACGGGACCGACATCTACTGGGCCCGGTCCCGCGTCCTGGAATACCTGAACGGCATCCGCGGCCGGCTCCCGGAGGGGGCCGAGCCCTCGCTGGGCCCCGACGCCACCGGGGTGGGCTGGGTGTACGAGTACGTGCTCGAGTCGGACAGCCTCGACCTGGCCCAGCTCCGCACCCTGCAGGACTGGTACGTGCGGTACCAGCTCACCGCGGTCCCCGGGGTCTCCGAAGTGGCGAGCCTGGGCGGGTTCGTGAAGCAGTACCAGGTGGAGGTGGACCCCGAGCGGCTGCGGGCGTTCAACATCCCCGTCACCCGGGTCACCGAGGCGCTGGGCGCCCACAACGCCGACATCGGCGCGCGGGTGCTGGAACTGGGCGGCCGCGAGTACATGATCCGCGGGCTCGGCTACCTGCGCGGCGTGGCCGACATCGAGCAGGTGCCGGTGGGCGCCACCGCATCGGGCACCCCCATCCGGGTGGCCGACGTGGCCCGGGTCCAGGTGGGACCCGCGCCCCGCCGCGGGGTGGGCGACCTCGACGGCCGGGGCGAGGTGGTGGCCGGCATCGTGGTCATGCGGTTCGGGGCCGACGCGCTGGCCACCATCGACGCCGTCAAGGACCGACTGGTCCAGGTACAGCGCGGCCTCCCGCCCGGGGTCCGGATCCGCACGGTGTACGACCGGAGCGACCTCATCCACCGGGCCATCGGCACCCTGCGCGAGAAGCTGATCGAGGAGTCGCTGATCGTGGCCGGGGTGGTGATGCTGTTCCTGCTCCACGCCCGGAGCGCCCTGGTCGCCATCATCACCCTGCCGCTCGGCATCCTGATCTCGTTCCTCGCCATGCGCGCGATCGGGGTCGGGGCCAACATCATGAGCCTGGGCGGGATCGCGATCGCCATCGGGGCCATGGTGGACGCGGCGATCGTGATGATCGAGAACATGCACAAGCACCTGGAGCGGGCCGGGCCCGACGAGGGGGCCGGCCCCCACTGGGACATCGTGCGGGAGAGCGCCCGCCAGGTGGGGCCCCCGATCTTCGTGTCGCTGCTGGTGATCACCGTGAGCTTCCTCCCGGTGTTCGCCCTGGAGCAGCAGGAGGGCCGGCTCTTCCACCCGCTGGCCTGGACCAAGACCTTCGCCATGGCGGGGGCGGCGCTCCTCTCCATCACCCTGGTGCCGGTGCTGATGGGGTACTTCATCCGGGGCCGGATGCGCCCGGAGCGGGAGAACCCGGTCAACCGGGCGCTCATGGCGCTCTACCGGCCGGTCATCGGGGTGGCGCTGCGACACCCCCGGGCCGTCATCGCGGGCGCGGCGGTGGTGCTGGCGGTGACGGTGCTCCCCTGGCAGCGGCTGGGGAGCGAATTCATGCCGCCCCTGCACGAGGGGTCGGTGCTGTTCATGCCCACCACGGTGCCCGGCCCGTCCATCGCGCAGGCCCGCGAGATCATGCGCTGGCAGGACAGCGTGCTGGCCGCCTTCCCCGAGGTGGCCCTGGTGTTCGGCAAGGCGGGCCGGGCGGAGACCGCCACCGACCCGGCCCCGCTCGACATGCTGGAGACCACCATCACCCTGCGGCCCGAACGGGAGTGGCGCCCGGGGATGACCTACGAGCGGCTCATCGCCGAGATGGACAGCGCGGTGCGGCTGCCGGGGGTCACCAACGCGTGGACCATGCCGATCCGCGGCCGGATCGACATGCTCGCCACCGGGGTCCGCACCGCGGTGGGGATCAAGATCTACGGCCCCGACCTCGACACGCTGCAGGCCCTGGGCGAGCAGGTGGAGCGGCTGGTGCGGGAGGTCCCGGGCACCCGGAGCGCGTTCGCCGAACGGGGCGTGTCCGGGTACTACGTGGACATCGCGATCGACCGGGGCGAGGCGGCGCGCTACGGCCTCACCACCGGGATGGTGCACGACGCCGTCATGGCCACGGTGGGCGGGATGCGGGCCACCACCACGGTGGAGGGCCGCGAACGGTACGAGGTGAACGTCCGCTACCCCCGCGAGCTGCGGGACGACCCGCAGGACATCGCCCAGGTGCTGGTGCCGGTCATGGGCGGGGGGCAGATCCCCCTGGGCCAGGTGGCCCAGGCCCGGATCGTCACGGGGCCGATGGCGGTGAAGACCGAGAACGCCTTCCCCCTCACCACGGTCTTCGTGGACATCGACGAGACCCGCGACCTGGGCACGTACGTGCAGGACGCGCGGCGGACGGTGGAGTCGGGGCTCACCCTGCCGCCGGGCTACGCCATGGTCTGGAGCGGCCAGTTCGAGTTCATGGAGCGGGTGCGGGACCGGCTGGGGATCCTGGTGCCGGTGACGCTCGGGCTCATCTTCCTGCTGCTGTACCTGCAGTTCCGGACCGCGGCCGAGTCGCTGATCGTGATGCTCTCGGTGCCCTTCGCCCTGGTGGGCGGCATCTGGTACCTCTGGCTGGCAGGCTACAACACCAGCGTGGCCGTCTGGGTCGGGTTCATCGCCCTGGCCGGGGTGGCCGCGGAGACCGGGGTGGTGATGCTGATCTACCTGGACGAGGCGTACGCGCGGTGGAAGGCGGAGGGCCGGCTCCGCTCGGTCGAGGACGTGGCCGCGGCGGTGCGGGAGGGCGCGCTGGAGCGGCTCCGGCCCAAGCTGATGACGGTGCTCACCATCATCCTGGGCCTGGCCCCGATCCTCTGGAGCCAGGGCACCGGCGCCGACGTGATGAAGCGGATCGCCGCCCCCATGGTGGGAGGGATGGTGACCTCGACCCTGCTCACCCTGCTGGTGATCCCGTCGGTCTACCTGGTCTGGCGGGGCCGGCGGTTCCGGACGGGGGCGGGGGCGGGGGCGGGGGCGGCGCGCTAGCGATCAGCGGGGCGGCGGCGCCAGCCGCAGGAGGACGCTCGCGTCCAGGCTGCCGGCCCGCCAGTGGGCCGCGCTGTCGCGCAGCCCGGCGCGCCGGATCCGCACCAGCGCGGTGAGGCCGGGGGCCTCCGCCGTCGCGGCCAGGAGCGAGTCGGGCGCCACCTGCGACTGAGGGCTGTCGCGCAGCCGCCACCGGGCGAGCGAATCGAGCGCAGCACCGAGGTCCACGATCACCAGCGGCTCGGCCCCGCGCCGCACCTCGACGCTCCGGCGGTCCGCTGCGACCCGGGCCGCCAGGGTGTCCCCGGCGGGCCACGGCGTGCCGGCCTCCCTGGGCTGCGTGACCGGCACCAGCCAGTCCCAGCCCCGGACCTCCACCGGGCCGGCCTCCTCGCGGCTCACCCAGACCCACTCCTGCCGCTCCGTGCGATACCCCGCCAGGCCGAGGGCGGCGAGCGCGCCGGTGCGGAAGGCCCGGTCCCGCGCCTCGGCGTCGAGCGTATCGGCCGGCGCCGGCACCACGACGCCCCGGTCGGCCAGCCAGGGTCCGAACCGGTGCTCGCCGCCCATCCGCGCGAGGTAGCTCGCGATGTTGGCGGCCTGCGTTGCCGGTCCCGCCTCCAGCCCGCCGGCCGCCGGCGCGATCCGGCCCTCGCGCATCATCCCCAGCTGGTCGAGCACCCGCTCGAGCCGGACGAGCTGGCTGCGCTCCGCGGTCCGGTACGCCCCCCACGGGCCGGCGAAGGTCACCAGCGCCACGACGGCCAGTGAGGCGGGGATGCCGATGAGGGGAAGCCGGCGACGCCAGGTGTAGGCGACCGCCACCGCGAAGAGCCAGAGGGTGAGGGCCGACAGGAAGTAGCGGACCTCCGTCACCCCGTACTGGTCGATCCGCTTCCAGGCGGCGAGGCCCACCATCACCGCGGCCGGCAGCAGGGCGGGCCAGAACCAGCGCTCGAACTGCTGGACCCAGGCCGGACGCTCCTGCTCGGCGGGCGGGCTGGCCAGCAGGAGGGTGAGGATGCCGAGCACCGCTGCGCCCGACACCAGCCAGCCGATCCACCCGCTGGGCCACTGGCCGGTGACCACCACCTTCACGAAGTAGGCCGACAGGATGGCCAGGTAGAGCGCCGTGAGCGGCACCATCACCAGGTGCGCGAAGGTCCGGATGACCGGCGGGTAGCCGGTCTCCCGCTCGAGCGCGCCGAGCTCGCGCGGGGCGCCGGCCAGGAAGAAGTGGGGGTGGAAGAGCAGGGCGCAGGCCACCCAGAGGTAGGCGTACGCCTTCTCGTCCACGTCCACCCCGAAGAGCTGGTCCACCGCCGCGATGGCGAGCGCCAGCCCCGCGAAGATCGCCGCGGCGAAGACGACCCCCTCCACCCAGCGGAACAGGATCCGCAGGTTGAACTGCCAGAAGGCGTTCGGTTCGCGGCGGCCGAGGAAGGGGAGGAACGCCACGGCCAGGTGGCCGACGACCGCGAGGTGCAGGAACCGGGTCGCGATCATCTCGTCGGTCCAGCGGGGCCACACGAGCCAGAACCCGCCACACGCCACCAGCACCACCGCCGCCCCGGGCAGCGCCCGGCTGGCGGTGGGAGCGGCCTCCCCCGAAGGCGCGCCGCGCTCCTGCCAGACCGCGATCGCGAAGCCGAGCGGCAGGGCGAGCAGGGCCGCGGTGAGCAGGCGTACCGCGTCCCGGCTGTCGCCATCCGAGGCGATGAGCCACCAGGCGGCGGCGGCGCTGACCAGCGCGGCCGCGGAAACCACCGGGAACCGGCGGGCGGCAGCACCTGCCGCACGGAGCACGGCCGCGAGGGACGGAAGACGGATCGGCATGGGGCCCTGGTCGGGAGGGGGTGCCGGAAAGTAGGCGCGCCGCCGGGGAGCCGGCGAGGGCCGGAGTCCGGTCGCCGACCCCCTGCCGGGGTCGGGGCCCCGGGGCTACCTTCTGGCGCCCTCCCGTCCGGAGGGCTCTCGTGACCGACTCCGGAGCCGCTTCCCGCATGCGCCTGCTGCTGGGCCTCGCCCGTGGCATCGACCGGCTCAACGACGCGGTGTACGTCGCGATCCGCTGGCTCACCCTGGCGATGATCGCGGTGGGCGCGCTCAACGCCATCGCGCGCTACCTCACCAAGTACACCGGGCTCTCGCTCACCTCGAACGCGTACCTCGACCTCCAGTGGTACATGTTCAGCCTGATCTTCCTGCTGGGCGCGGCGGCGGGCCTCCGGCAGGAGGTGCACGTGCGGGTGGACGTGCTCTACAGCCGGCTCTCCGCGCGGGCCCGCGCGTGGATCGACGTGCTGGGCACCGCGCTCTTCCTGCTCCCCTTCTGCGTGATGATGCTCGTCACCTCGTGGCCCGCGATCCGGAACTCGTGGGCGGTGCGCGAGGGGGCGCCCGACCCCGGCGGGCTGGCGCGGTACCCGATCAAGACGGTCATCCTCATCTGCTTCGTCCTGCTCTTCCTGCAGGGGGTGTCCCGGCTCATCCGGCTGGGGGCGGGGCTCACGGGCCGGACCGCGCTCGAGGGCGAGACCCCCGGCGCGCCGGCGCCCAGCCATGCGGAGGGAATCTGATGGAGGGGCTCTGGGGGCCGGCGATGTTCGCCGTCGCGCTGGCCTTCATCTTCTCGGGCTACCCGGTGGCCTTCGCGCTCGCGGGCACCGCGCTGCTCTTCGCGGCCATCGGGTCGGCCACCGGCCACTTCGACTGGGTGCTGCTCCGGGCCATGCCCGAGCGGACCTTCGGCACCATGTCGAATTACACCCTGCTGGCGGTGCCCTTCTTCATCTACATGGGGGCCACCCTCCAGAAGTCGCGCCTGGCCGAGCAGCTGCTGGAGTCGATCGGCATCGTGTTCGGCCGGGTGCGGGGCGGGCTCGGCCTGGGCGTGGTGTTCGTCGGGGCCCTGCTGGCGGCGGCGACCGGGGTGGTGGGGGCCTCGGTCACGGCGATGGGACTCATCTCGCTCCCGGTCATGCTCCGCTACGGCTACCGGCGCGAGCTGGCGCTGGGGGTCATCGCCGCCGCCGGCACCCTGGGCCAGATCATCCCGCCCAGCATCGTGCTGATCGTGCTGGGCGACCAGCTCGGGGTGTCGGTGGGCGACCTGTTCCAGACCGCGGTGGTGCCGGGGCTCGCGCTCACGGGGATGTACGCCCTGTACATGGGCGGGATGGCCGCCCTGCGTCCCCGCTCGGCCCCGGCGCTGCCGCGGGAGGTCTACGACCTCGGGGCGCGCGAGGTGGTGCGGCGGGTGGCGCTCTCGCTGCTGCCGCCGCTGCTCCTGATCCTGGTGGTGCTGGGGAGCATCTTCGCCGGGGTGGCCACGCCCACCGAAGCGGGGGCCCTGGGGGCGGTGGGGGCCATGGTCCTGGCCGTGCTCAACCGTCAGCTGAGCCGGCGGGCGGTGACCGAGGCGATGGACGAGACCGCCCGGCTCACCATCATGGTGGTCTTCCTGCTGATCGGCTCGACCGCGTTCGCCCTGGTGTTCCGCGGGCTCAACGGCGACCTCTGGCTGGAGCGCTCACTCACCGGGCTGCCGGGCGGGGCGATCGGGTTCCTGGTGGTGCTGAACCTGATCGTGTTCGTGCTCGGGTTCTTCATCGACTTCTTCGAGATCTGCTTCATCATCGTCCCGCTCATCGCCCCGCCCGCGGCCGCCCTGGGGATCGACCTCACCTGGCTGGGCGTGCTGCTGGCGGTCAACATGCAGACCTCGTTCCTCACCCCGCCCTTCGGCTTCTCGCTCTTCTACCTGCGCGGCGTCACCCCGCCGGAGATCCCCACCACCGCGATCTACCGCGGGGCCATCCCCTTCATCGTCATCCAGGCGGTGGTGGTGCTGGGGATGATCCTCCTGGCCTTCTGAACGGCGCCGCCTAGCCGGTCACCTGCGCGAAGGCGAACCGGGCGAACGACTGTTCCGCCCCGCCGAAGTAGCGGAACGACTGTTCGCGGAACGCCTTCCAGGGCTCGTACACCCGGCGGAACGCCTCGGACTGGGCCGCGTACTCCTCCAGCAGCGCGTTGCTCTCCCGCCAGGCGGCCTGCATGAGGTCGTCGGGGAAGGGGAGCACCTGCACCCCCTCCGCCCGGAGCCGCGCCAGCGCGGCGGGGTTGGCGGTGTCGTAGCGCTCGAGCATCCGGGCGTTCTCCTCCGCGGCCGCCACCTCGAGCACGTGACGGTAGAGCTCGGGCAGCGCGTCCCACGCCTGCCGGCTCACCATGAGGGTCAGGGTGACCCCGGGCTCGTGCCATCCCGGGTAGTAGCAGTAGCGGGCGATGCGCTGGAACCCGAGCCGCTCGTCGTCGTGGGGGCCCACCCACTCGGTGGCGTCGATCGCCCCGCGCTCCAGGGCGGGGTAGATCTCGCCTCCCGCCAGCACCTGCACCGAGGCGCCCAGCCGGGCCATCACCTCGCCCCCCATCCCCGGCATCCGCATGCGGAGGCCGCGGAGGTCGGCCACCGAGGTGATCGGCCGCCGGAACCAGCCGCCGAACTGGACCCCGGTGTTGCCGCAGGGAAACTGGATCACCCCGAACTCGGCGAAGACGTCGCGCAGCAGCGGGAGCCCGCCCCCCTCGTGCAGCCAGGCGTTCTGCTGCCGGGCCGTGAGGCCGAACGGTACCGCCGAATCGAACGCCAGGGCGGGGTTCTTCCCCATGTAGTAGTAGCTCACCGTGTGGCCGGCGTGGACGGTGCCCTGCTGCACCGCGTCCATGACCTGCAGGCCGGGCACCAGTTCGCCCGCGGGGTAGGCCCGGATCTGGAACCGCCCGCCGGTGAGCTGGGCCACCCGGGCGGCGAGGTGTTCCGCCGAGCCGTAGATGATGTCGAGGCTCCGGGGGAAACTCGACGCGAGCCGCCACGACACCCGGGGCCCCGTGGCCCCTGCGGCGGCCTCGCCCCCGCCCGCGTCGGGGCTGGCGCAGGCCGTCAGCACGCCGGCGCCGACGGCCCCGGCGGCGCTGGTGAGAAATGCCCTCCGCTCCATGCTCATGGGATGGTCACCTCGATCGGGAAAGACTGGCCGGACCTCCCAACGATAGCGCGCGCCGAAGACCCGGGGCAACGCGCCGGGACCGCTCAGTGTCCGGGCGACGGCGTGGCGGGGGTGAGCGAGGCGGTCACCCCGACCGTGATCACGTGGCAGTCGTCGGCCAGGACCACGACACCCGTGCGGGTCCAGGGCTGGTAGTCGGCGTGGGTCACGGTGAGGTCGTAGCGCCCGGGCCGCTCGTACGCGAGGGAGTACAGCCCGCCGAAGGACGTGGTCACCGACTCCGCATGGGCGCCGTCCCGGGCGGTGACGGTGACCCCCGTCAGCAGGGGCCGGGCCGTCGGCTCGTCCAGCACCGTGACGCTGAGCCCGGGGCGCGCCTCCGCGGTGCAGGCGACCGGCGTGGTGTCCAGGAGGCACCCGCCGGCCAGCAGGAGACCCGCCGGAACCAGGGCCCGGGTCATTCGCATTCGCGCACCACCCGGGTACGCTGGGCGTAGGCCGTGAGCCCGGCCGGCACCTGCGGTACGCTCACGGCGTGCACCGGGCTGCCGACCACCTGGACGATGACGCAGTGGCGGCCCGGGACGGTGACCGTGACCTCGACCACCACGCCCCGCTCGTGCACCCGCACCCGGGTGATCCGGTTCATCGCCCCGTCGGTGGTGGGCCCGAGCCCGTCGAGCACCACGCTCCGCCGCGCGAAATCGACCGCGGGGGCCTCGGGCGGGGGCAGCTGGTGCCGGTGGATGGCGGCCCAGGCCGTCCGCCAGGCGTCGGCCGTGGTGATGACGCCCGTGCGGGCGGCATCGGCGCCGCTCACATAGGTCTCGAGCACGGTCTCGAGCGGGGCCTCCGCGGAGACCAGGGCCCCCAGGTCGGGGATCTCGCCGGGGCCCTGGGCGTGCCCGCAGGCCGTCACCATGAAGCCCCCCAGCAGAAAGCAGAGGTGTCGCATCGGCGGTTCTCCGGTCTGGGTCCCGCCCCGCCCCGGGGCGGGACCGTCCTCACGCAGGTGACGTAAGGATACGCCCGACCGACACCGGCGGGTGGCTGGCGGCAGGACGGGGCGGCCGGCTTCCTTTCGGGCACCCCATGATCCGCACCGTCCTCGAGGCCGTCTTCTGCTGGATCCTCCGGACCTTCTACCGCCGCCTGGAGGTGACGGGGCGGGAGCATGTGCCGGCCACCGGCCCCGTGATGTTCGTGGTGAACCATCCGAACGCGCTGGTGGACGCGGTGGTGCTCATGTGCCACGCGGGCCGGCCGATCTCCTTCCTGGCCAAGGAGCCCCTGTTCCGGATGCCGGTGCTGGGCCTCTTCGTCCGGGCCCTCGACTCGATCCCGGTCTATCGGCACCAGGACCGGGCCGACGTCACGAAGAACCGGGCCACCTTCGCCGCGGCCCGCCGGGTCCTGGCCGACGGCGGCAGCATCGCCGTCTTCCCCGAAGGCACCTCGCACAGCGAGCCCCAGCTGAAGCCGTTCCGGACCGGCGCGGCCCGCATCGCGCTGGGCGCGGCCGAGGCCGAGGGGCTGGACATCGTCCCGGTGGGGCTCTTCTACACGGCGAAGACCAAGTTCCGCAGCTCGGCCCTCATGTGCTTCGGCGCCCCGCTGCGGGTGGTGCCGACCGAGGCCGACGCCGACGGGGAACCGCCGGCCGGCGCGGTCCGCGCGCTCACCGCCCGGCTGGAAACGGCCCTGGGTCAGCTCACCCTCCAGGCCGACCGGCACGACGCCCTCGAGCTGGTGGCGGCGGCCGAGCGGATCCTCACCAGCTCCACCGCCGATCCGTCCACCGACCTGGCCGACCGGGTGCAGATCCGCCAGCGGCTCCTGGCGGGGTACAGTCAGCTGCGGGAGACCGCGCCGGAGCAGCTCCGGCAGGTGCAGGCCCGGGTCATCCGCTACGAGGCCGCGCTGCGCGAGGCCGACCTCACGCCCCGGTTCCTGCCGCGTCACGGGTACCGCGCCGCGGCGGTGCTGCGGGTCACGGCCAAGGCCATGGCGGTGCTGCTCCTCCTGCTGCCGGTCGCGCTGGCGGGGATGGTGATCCACGCCCCGGGCTTCTACCTCACGCGGCTGATCGGGCGACGGTTCCAGCGGCGGTGGCCCGACGTGGTGGCCACGGTGAAGGGACTGGGCGGACTGCTCTTCTACCCGATCACCTGGGCCGCGGTGGGCTGGCTGGTCGGCGCCCGCTGGGGCACCGTGCCGGGGGTGATCGCGGGGGTCGCGGCACCGGTCACGGGGTACGCCGCGCTCGAGTTCGTGGAGCGGCTCGACTGGCTGCTGGGCGGAGCGCGCGGGCTGCTGCTCGCCCTGACGGGCAAGCGCCGGTTCCTGCGGCTGGTGGCCGAGCGCAACGCCATTCGCGACGAGCTGCTGGCCCTGGGCGCCCGGTACGGGCTCTGATCGTCTGGCGTCCGGCCGCGAGCGAGCGCAGATTCCGCGCCGGATCCCTCTTTCCAGGAGCCTGCGATGTCGCGTCGTCCGCTGGGCCGCCTCGTGTCGGCGGCCGCCGTTGCCGGTCTCATCGGCCTGACCCTGCCGGCCGGCATGGCGGCCCAGTCCCCCGGGCCGGCGGCGGAACTGCTCGGCACCTGGCGCGGCCCGTTCGCCACCGAGGGCCCCTCGGGGACGATGAGCCTGACGGTGGCGTGGGACGGGGCCGATTACGAGGTGACCAGCGACGTCCAGGGTGAAGGGGTGCCGCCCGGGGGCGAGGTGCGGGACTGGCGGGTGGAGGGGACCGTCTTCTCGTTCGCCCAGGCCTTCGGGGAGTACGAGGTCCTGTTCCGGGGGGAGCTGATCGAAGGCACGCTGCGGGGGACCATCGAGGCCTACCAGTACGGCACGCTCGTCATTACCGGGACCTTCACGCTCGCGCGGCCCTGACGGGGCCGCGCGGCGGGTCAGGGCGCGCGGCGCGTCGAGGTGATCAGGAGGGCGCCGTACTCGTGGCCGTTGCCGTAGCGGACGATCGCCTCGTTCGCGGTGATGAAGCGGATCTCCACGAGCTCGTCCACCCGGAGATTCCGCAGGTCGCTGACCCCCCCGTAGCGCATCTCGTCCAGGTAGACCACCGGCCCCCGGGTGCCCGGACCGGCCCCCGATTCGGTGCGCCAGCTGCCCGAACTGCGGACCCGCAGGAAGTTGGGCCGCAGGACCCGGACCGCGTCGTAGGCGTTGGTGATCTCCGGCTTCTCCGCGATCTCCTCGGCGGTGAGCCGGTTGCGGTCGCCGCGCTGCGCCTCCACCGCCGTGGGCGCCGCGAGGACGGCGATCCCGGCGAGCAGCAGGGCCGTCATCAGTGGTCGCATCGGATGTCTCCCGCGTGACGGATACCCCGAGCCATCCCCGGTACGATGCACCCCTCGCCGGCCCGGGTCAATCACGGCTCGCGGCGGCGTTCGTCGAGCGGTTCGGCGGGGCGCCCACCGCCATGGCCCGCGCCCCGGGCCGGGTGAACCTGATCGGCGAGCACACCGACTACAACGGGCTCCCCGTGCTGCCGATGGCCCTCACCCGGGGCATCGCCATCGCCTGTCGCCCCCGGGACGACGGCCGGGTCGTGCTGGAGAACACCGAGGCGCGGTTCCCCCCGGTGCAGTTCGAGCTCGGCGCCACCATCCCGCCCGACCCGGCGGGGGCCTGGGGCAACTACCCGCGGGCGGCAGCCCAGGCCTTGTGGGGCGCGGTGGGTCCGCTCCGGGGTCTGGAGGGGCTGATCGAATCCACCCTCCCCGTCTCGGCCGGGCTCAGTTCGTCGTCGGCCATGGTGGTGGCGACCGCCCTCGCCCTGCTCGACCGCAACGGGGCGCGGGTCGAGGCGCGGTCGCTGATGGACCTGCTGGCCCGGGGCGAGCGGTACGTGGGCCTGCAGGGTGGGGGAATGGACCAGGCGGTGTGCCTCGGCGGCCGGCCGGGTCATGCGGTGCGGATCGATTTCCAGCCGGGGCTGGTCCTGACCCCGGTGCCTCTCCCGGCGGACTGGCGGGTGGTCGTGGCGCAGAGCCTGGTGGAAGCGGCCAAGGCCGCCGGGGCCCGCGACGCCTACAACACCCGGGTGCGGGAATGCCGGGAGGCGCTGGAGCGGTTCAGCCGGAAGCACCTGACCGGGAATCCGCCGGCCA
>JBFILX010000042.1:0-13375 GCA_041612035.1 Gemmatimonadales bacterium
ATCGCCGGGAGCGTGAACGACGAGAACGCCCGGGTGCTGGAGGGGGTGGCCGGGCACGCCGGCCTCTTCGCCACCGGGGAGGACCTAGCCCGCTTCGCCCAGGCGTGGCTCTCCTACGGCGCGGCGGCCAACGGACGGTGGGTCTCCGAGGCCACCCTGCGCCAGTTCCTGCACCGGTCGCCCGGCGCGGGCTCCCGGGCGCTCGGCTGGAACACCCGCGACAGCGGGCGCACGATGTTCGGCACGCTGGGAAGCGAGGAGGTCGTGGGTCACACCGGCTATACCGGCACCTCGCTGCTCATCGATCCGGTGGACGACCTGTTCGTGGTCTTCCTGACCAACCGCACCCTGGGCACCGCCCGCCGGTCGCTCGACCGGATCCTCGACGTGCGGGCCGCCGTGGCCGACGCGGCGCGGCGCGGGGCGCGCCTCTCGCGGCGCACCTGAGCGGCGGGGCCCCGGTGGAGCGCCCGGTCCTGCTGTACGACGGCGGGTGCGGGTTCTGCCGCGACTGGGTGGCGCGGCTCGCCCGGCTCGACCGCGCGGGCCGGATCGACGCCCTTCCGGCCGAGCGGCGGCACGACCGCCCCTCGCTGCCCTCGATCCCCGACGAGGCCCTGGACCGGGCGATGCACCTGGTCCTGCCCGACGGCCGCGTGCTCGCCGGGGCGCGGGCCCTGCCCGAGATCCTGCGCCGGCTCCCCCGCTGGCGCCTCGCCGCCCCGCTCTTCGGGGTGCCCGGGGTGGGCTGGCTCGCCGACCGGGTCTACGCCTGGGTGGCCGCGCGCCGGCACCGGTTCGGGTGCGGCCCCGAAGGGTGCGGCCTCGGCGCGAGGGGTTAGACTTGAACCATGAGCACCGAACCCACGGTCCCCGACGCCCCCGAGACCGCCCCCCCGCCCAGCCCGGAGACGGTCCGCAAGGCGCTCCGCCAGGTGAAGGACCCCGAGCTGGGGCTCAACGTGATGGACATCGGCCTGATCTACGACGTGCAGGTGGGCGAGGACGGCGCGGTCGAGGTCACCATGACCCTCACCTCGCCGGGGTGCCCCTCGGGCGAGGAGATCATGCAGAACGTCAAGAGCGTGGCCGAGGAACTGGAGGGCGTGAGCGCCGCCTCGGTGAAGCTGGTGTGGGAGCCCTACTGGACCCCGGACAAGATGGACCCGCGGGTCAAGGCGTTCATGGGGTTCTGAGCGCGGCCACCACCTCCGGCCCGAACGCCTCCACCTGCCAGCGCCGCATCCCCGGCACCGCGGCGAGCGCCTCCAGATCGGCCGGCTCCGCCCGCGCCACCTGCTCCAGCATGCTGTTGGGACAGACGAGCCCGGGCTCGAGGTCGAGCCGGGCGGCGATCCGGCCGCGGGCGTCCTTGAGCCGGGCGAGGCGGGCCTCGTACTCGGGCTCCCGGGGCCGGCGGGGCGGGCGCTCCAGCCGCGGCAGGTCCTTCTCTGGGAGCTTGAGCCCGCGGCGCACCGCGGCCAGGATGGCCTTCCCCCGGCGCGCCGCCGTCTCCTTCCCCAGGCCCTTGATCGCCTCGAGCGCCTCCGGCGTCTGCGGGGCCTCCCGCGCCATCGCCAGCAGCGCCTCGTTGCCCAGGATGCGGAACTCGGCCCGGTCGAGCTGGTCGGCCAGCGCCGCGCGCCACCCGTGCAGTTCCCGGAGGATGGCGAGCTGGCGGCGGGTGAGCGCCCTGGCTCCCTTGATGCGAAGCCAGCCCGGTTCGCGGTCCTCGTCGGGCGACCAGCGGACCTGCTCCAGCAGGGCGAACTCCTCCCGCGCCCACGCCATCCGGCCCGCGGCCTCCAGCCGCTCCGCCAGCCGGTCGCGCAGCGCCACCAGGTGGCTGGTGTCGGCGGCGGCGTAGGCCAGCATCTCCTCGCTGAGCGGCCGGCGCGACCAGTCGGCGCGCTGGAAGCGCTTGTCCACCGTCACCCCGAAGTTCTTCTGCAGCAGGGCGGCCAGGCTCAGCCCGGGCTCGTTCAGGAACTCCGCCGCCACCCGGGTGTCGAACAGGCCGCGGACCTGGAGGCCGTACTGGTGGTCGAACAGCCGGAGGTCGTAGTCGGCGTCGTGAAAGACGACCTCGACCTTCGGGTCGGCGAGCAGCCGCCCGAACTCGTCCAGGGAGCCGACGCCGAGCGGGTCGACGATCGCCGTTTCCTCGCGGGTCGAGACCTGGATCAGGTAGATCCGGTTGTGATAGCGATGGAAGCTGGCCGCCTCGGTGTCGATCGCGAGCACCGGCTCCCGGCGCCAGGCCCGGACCAGGCCGGCCAGGTCGTCGGGGGTCGCCACCAGGCGGGGCGTGGTCACGCCTCCCCCCGCGGGAGGGAAAGACGACCGGGTCGGTTCGCCCGAGGAATGGGCGCGCGTCGGAGCATCGTACTCCGTTGTGAATCAATGGCTTAGAACGACAACACCCGCCGGCCGGTCCACCCTCGGACCGCCACCGCGGGCCCCCAAAGGTAGCCGGTCGGCCGGCCGACACCTACCTTGCGGCCAATCCAATGTCGGATTCCGAGGCATGAAAACCACCGAGATTACAGTCGGTCCGGACCGGATTCGGCTCGCGTGCGACGTGACCGGCGAAGGGCCCGCGCTTCTGCTGGTGCACGGGTTTCCCCTGGACCGTTCGCTCTGGCGCCACCAGGTGGACGCGCTCGCGGGCTGGCGGCGGATCGCCCCGGACCTCCGGGGGATGGGGGCGAGCGACGTGCCCGGGGGCGGATACTCGATGGCCGCCTACGCGACCGACCTGGCCGGGGTGCTCGACCACTTCGGGGTGGACCGGGCGGTACTCTGCGGGCTCTCGATGGGCGGGTACATCGTCTTCGAGTTCGCCCGCCGCTGGCCCGACCGCCTGGCGGGGCTGATCCTGATGGACACCCGGGCGGAAGCCGACTCCCCCGATGGACGGCGCGGGCGGGACGCCATGATCGCCAAGGTCCGGGCCCACGGCGTCGCGAGCGTGGCGGACGACCTGATTCCCAAGCTGCTGGGCCCCGAGGCTCTCGGCCGTCCGGAGATCGTGGGGCGGGTCCGGGGCATGCTCGAAGGGACCCTGCTCGACGGGATGGTCGGAGCGCTCGAGGCGATGCGCGACCGGCCCGACAGTTCCGCCCTGCTGCCGGCGCTCGCCGCCGTCCCGGTGCAGGTGATCGTCGGGGAGGAGGACCGGCTCACCCCCCCGGCCGACGCGGAGCGGATGGCCGCGGCGATTCCGGGCGCGACCCTCGCCCGGATCCCCGGCGCCGGGCACCTGGCGCCGCTGGAGCGACCGGCCGCGACCACCGAGGTGGTGGGCCGATTCCTGGCCAGGGTGTGAAACCCTCCGGGGGGGTCAGGCGTCTATTAGGTAGCGGGTCAGGCCTGGAGCTCTTTCGGGCCACCGCTGTTCAAGACATCCCACCACCCTAACGGCCCCGAGGCCTCACGCTTCGGGGCCGCCTTTCCATCGGGGGCGGGGGGGGGCGGGGGCGGAAAGCAGAGCGGCGCCCCGGGGGGCGCCGCCGGTTCGAGCCTGGAGGCTGATTATCGCACAGGCCGGACGGGCGGGTTGTCGCTCTCGAAGACGACGCGGTTCTTTTCGGTGTAGGAGACCATTTCGGGGGGGACGTCGTCCTCCGGGTAGATGGCGCTGACCGGGCACTCGGGCTCGCAGGCGCCGCAGTCGATGCACTCTTCCGGATGGATGTACAGCTGGTCTTCGCCCTCGTAGATGCAGTCCACCGGGCAGACGTCCACACACGCCTTGTCCTTGACCCCGATGCATGCCTCGACGATAACGTACGTCATGCTCCGGCTCCTCCCGGCCTCCGGCCGTCGTGATCGCATAGAGATAAGGAGCGAGTCGGGGTCCCGCAAGGTCCGTTTCGCGGCCCTGCTCGCCGCTCTGGCGCTGGGATGGGGCGCGCCGGCGACCGCCCAGCAGTCCGGGGTCTGCGAGCCCGGACCGACGGCGCTGGTGCTGTCGGGTGGCGGGGCGAAAGGGGTCGCCCACGTGGGGGTGATCCGGGCGCTCGACGAGCGGGGCGTGCGGCCCGACTTCATCGTGGGCACCAGCATGGGCGCGATCATCGGGTCGCTGTACGCCAGCGGGCACCGGGGCGCGGCGATCGATTCCCTGACCCGGTCGCTCCCGGTGGATGCCCTCTTCCGCCAGGCGGAGCCCCGGTCGCCGCGGGGCTGGGGCGCGCTCTCCCCGCTGGTGGTGTGGGAACAGGGCGAACGCGGCTTCGCGATCCAGAGCGCCTCCCTCCGCGAGGCGGAGACGACGGCGCTGCTCAACGCGGCGCTGCTGCAGGGCAACCTCGCCGCCCGGGGCGACTTCGACGCCCTGCCGATTCCCTTCCGCGCCGTGGCGACCGATCTCGCCACGCGCGAGCCGGTGGTGCTGCGGGACGGCGACCTCGCCCGCGCGGTGCGGGCCAGCTCCGCGGTGCCCCTGGTCTTCGCGCCCGAGCGGATCGCGGGGCGGGTGCTGGCCGACGGCGGGCTCTCCGCCAACGTGCCGGTGGCGGCGGCCCGGCGGCTCGGGGCGGTGCGGGTGATCGTCTCCGACGTGAGCGGCGAGCGGCTCACCGCGGACGAACTCACCTCCCCCCTGGCGATCGCCGACCAGCTGGCGGGATTCCTGTTCCAGCAGCGGCCCGACCTGCTGGGGCCCGAGGACGTGGCCATCCGGCCCGAGGTCCGGGGCTACAAGACCTTCGACTTCTCCCAGCCGGCCCTCACCGAACTGCTCGACCACGGCTATCGCGCGGCCGACTCGGTGCTGGCCGGCGCCCGCTGCCTGCCACGGGCGGCCCATCGCCCCGTGACCCTCCCGACCCTGGTGGGCACCGTGACCGGGGTGGACCTCGGCCGCTCCGAGACCCAGACGCTGCAGCAGGTGCTCGGGCTGGTCGGCGCGGAGCCGCTCCGGCTCGCCGACCTGGAGCGACGGGTGCGGCGGCTCTCGGAGATCGAGACCTACCGGGAGGTGTGGCTCACCCCGTCGGGCGGCGACACGGTGCACTTCGAACTGCACGTGGTGCCGGCCCCCCGCCGGGTGGTGGCGCTCGACCTCGCCTACGACAACGAACTGGGCGGCCGCATGGGCCTGGGCGCCCTCGACCGCCACGTCGCGGGCTCCAGCATCGAGGGGTCGGCCATGCTGGGGCTGGGGCGCTACGTCAAGGAGCTCACGCTCGGATTCCGGCGCTACTTCGGGGTGGGCCGGTCCCGGGTGAGCCCCACGATCACCGGCTCGCTGGTGGACTACGGGATCCGGCGCTTCGATTCGGCCGGCGTCGCCCGGCCCGACCTGAATGCGCGCGCGGCCCGCGGGTTCCTGGGGATCGAGCGCGACCTGGGCCCGCGCTGGGTGGTGGACCTGGGCCTCGACGCGCGGACCTGGGAGACGGACGGGGTCACCGGGTCGAGCGGCGGGCCCGTGCTCCGCCTCCGGCGGCCCGCCGAGCGGGGGCTGGCGCTCGAAGGCGAAGCGATCTGGACCGGCACCTTCCGGCGGCTGCACGCGGAGGCCGGCGGAGACCTGCGGGCGGGACCGGTGGCGCTGGTGGCCCGGGCCCACCTGGGCTGGGGGGAGGACCTCCCGCTGCAGGCCCAGTTCACCCTGGGGGGGACGGACGGGTTCCCGGGGCTGCACCTGGAGGAGCGGCGCGGCAACCGGGAGGCGCTGGCCTCGCTGCAGGGGGTATGGCCCCTGCGCGGCCCGCTGACCGTGCGGCTCCTGGTGGCGGCCGGGCGCTCGGCGCTCGACGGACCGCTGCTCGACGGCGAGGGCTGGCTCGGCGGCGCGCGCGCCGGCGTCGGGGCCGAAACCCCGGTGGGCCCGATCCTGGCGGAGTACGGGGTGGCCACCAACGGCCGCGGGGCGGCGCTGGTGCGGGTCGGGCGCTGGTTCTGAGGGCGCCGCGCGGCGGCGCGCGGGTCAGAGCAGGATGGCGGAGATGTTCGCGGCCCGGGGCTCGGGCTCGCCGTAGCGCTCGGCCGGCGCGTGGAGGCGGTTCCACTCCTCGCGCAGACAGAACGGGTGCGGCCCGTGCGGGCGGTCCACCGCGAGCACCCCGTCGAGGTGGTCGATCTCGTGCTGCAGCAGTTCCGCCCGCTCCCCCTCCAGGTCCACCTCGAGCGTCTTTCCCTTCATGTCCTGGTAGCGCACCCGGATCCGGTGGGCGCGCAGCACCCGCACCAGGAGGTGAGGGAACGAGAAGCAGTCATCCCAGACCGGGAAGTCGTCGGCCCCCACCTCGACGATCTCCGGGTTGATGAGGACCCAGGGCTTCTCCATCTCCACGTAGACGATCCGGACCGGGGCCCCGATCTGCGGCGCGGCGATCGCCCGCCCCGTCCCGAAGCGCGACTGCCAGTCGCGCAGGGTCTCGCGCAGGTCATCCACGATGACCCGGACCGCGGCGGAGGAGGGGCTGGCGATGGGCTCGGCGGGGTTGGTGAGGACCGGGTCGCCCAGCAGCCGGATGCGGTGAATCGTCATAGAAGGCCAAGATCGGAAGCCGGTCGCGGACGCGCAACCGGATATTAGAAGTTGTAACTACTACTTCTATGCGGAGGGCGCGCTTCGCCAGCCCATCACCGATCGGCGGAACAGCCCGAAAACACGGCGGGTATTGGAATTCACACAAAAAACACCAGACAAATTGACTTGGCTTGCGGACCGGGCTACCCTTTTCCCCCATGAGCACCCTCTTGCCACCGGGCCCGGAAGGGTCGCCGCGCCCCCTCGGGCTCAAGGGTCCGCGGGCCGACGTGGTGATGGAGCTGAAGCGTGCCGGCGCGCTGACGGCCCGGCAGGCGGCGGAGCGGCTGGCCTGCTCGCTCAACGCGGTGCGGCACCACCTGAAGGAGCTCGAGGCCGCGGGCCTCGTGGGCTACGAGCGGGAGCACAAGGGGGTGGGGGCGCCGGCCTTCCTCTACCAGCTCACCTCGGCGGGGGAGGCGCTCTTCCCCCGGCGGTACGAGGACGCGGTGAGCCGGCTGCTCGACCACGTGGTGGAGCGGGAGGGCCGGGACGCCGCGGTGGAGGTGCTGGAATCGCGCTACCGGGAACTCACGGCGGAGCTTCGGGTCACCCTGGCCGACGCCGCCCCCGAGGAGCGGATGGCGGCGGTGGCCCGGGCCCTGGCGGCCGAGGGGTACATGCCCGAGGTGCGCTCGGGCGACGGGGCGCCGGACGAGCACCGGCTGGTGGAGCACAACTGTCCCATCCAGCAGGTGGCGGAGCGGTTCCCCGAGGTATGCGAGGCGGAGGCGCGGTTCCTGGCGGAGGTGCTGGAGGCGCGGGTCACCCGGGAGGCGCACATCGCCTCCGGCTGCGGATGCTGCGAATACCAGGTGCAGATGATCGGTCTCGAGCGGGGCCCGTCGCGCACCGAGGAGAGGGCATGAGTTCGGACGTCGAAACCCTGGTCAATCGCGAATACAAGCACGGCTGGGTCACCGAGATCGAGGCGGACGTGGTGCCGCCCGGGCTCGACGAGGACGTGGTCCGCCTGATCTCCGCCAAGAAGGGCGAGCCCGACTGGCTCACCGAGTGGCGGCTCAAGGGCTACCGGGCCTGGCAGAAGATGAAGGAGCCCCACCACTGGCCGAACATCACCTACCACCCGGTGGACTACCAGGCGATCTCCTACTACGCGGCGCCCAAGACGACGGTGCCCCTGGGGAGCCTGGACGAGCTCGACCCCAAGCTGCGGGAGACCTACGAGAAGCTGGGCATCCCGCTGGCCGAACAGCAGCGGCTGGCCGGCGTGGCGGTGGACGCCATCTTCGACTCGGTCTCGGTGGGCACCAGCTACAAGGCCCAGCTGGCGGAGCAGGGGATCATCTTCTGCTCGTTCGGCGAGGCGGTGCGGGAGCACCCCGAGCTGGTGCGGAAGTACCTGGGCACCGTGGTCCCCTACACCGACAATTTCTTCGCCTCGCTCAACTCGGCCGTCTTCACCGACGGGTCGTTCGTCTTCGTCCCCCGCGGGGTCCGGTGCCCCATGGACCTCTCCACCTACTTCCGCATCAACCAGGCGGGCACCGGCCAGTTCGAGCGGACCCTGATCGTGGCGGAGGAGGGGGCCTCGGTGAGCTACCTGGAGGGCTGCACCGCGCCCCGCCGGGACGAGAACCAGCTGCACGCCGCGGTGGTGGAGCTGGTGGCGCTGGAGGGGGCCACCATCAAGTACTCGACGGTGCAGAACTGGTACGCCGGGGACGAGGAGGGCCGGGGCGGGGTCTACAACTTCGTGACCAAGCGCGGCAAGTGCGCGGGGCCCCACAGCAAGATCAGCTGGACCCAGGTGGAGACCGGCTCGGCCATCACCTGGAAGTACCCCAGCGTGATCCTGCAGGGCGACCACTCGGTGGGCGAGTTCTACTCGGTGGCCGTGGTGAACGGGCGGCAGCAGGCCGACACCGGGACCAAGATGATCCACATCGGCCGGAACACCCGGAGCACCGTCGTGTCCAAAGGCATCAGCGCAGGCCGCGGGCAGAACAGCTATCGGGGCCTGGTGAAGGTGCTGGGCGGGGCGGAACGGGCCCGCAACTACACCCAGTGCGACTCGATGCTGATCGGCAACCGGTGCGGGGCCCACACCTTCCCCTACATCGACGTGCGGAACCGCACCGCGGCGGTGGAGCACGAGGCCTCGACCTCCAAGATCGGCGAGGACCAGATCTTCTACCTCAAGCAGCGCGGGCTCAACACCGAGAACGCGATCTCCATGGTGGTGAACGGCTTCTGCAAGGAGGTCTTCCGCGAGCTCCCCATGGAGTTCGCGGTGGAGGCCCAGAAGCTGCTCGGCATCAGCCTCGAAGGCAGCGTGGGCTGAGCCGGACCGACGACCGGACGACTGACGCGGGGCGCGCCCCGCCGGATCCTGCAACGGAGCGAACGACGACGATGGCGATGCTGGTGATCACCGACCTCCACGTGAGTGTCGACGACAACCCGATCCTCAAGGGCATCTCGCTCACGGTGAACCCGGGCGAGGTCCACGCGATCATGGGCCCCAACGGCTCGGGCAAGAGCACCCTGGCGCAGGTCATCGCGGGCCACCCGGCCTACGAGGTGACCGCGGGGTCGATCCGCTTCGAGGGCGAGGACCTGCTGGAGATGGAGCCCGAGGAGCGGGCCCACGCCGGGGTCTTCCTGGCCTTCCAGTACCCGGTGGAGATTCCCGGGATCACCAATGCCTATTTCCTCCGGGCCGGCTACAACGAGATTCGGAAGGCCCGGGGCGAGCCCGAACTCGACCCGATGGAGTTCCTGGACCTGCTGGAGGAGAAGCTCGCCCTGGTGAACTGGGGCCCCGAGATCATGCAGCGGGCCGTGAACCACGGGTTCTCGGGCGGCGAGAAGAAGCGCAACGAGATCCTGCAGATGGCCGTGCTGGAGCCCCGGCTGGCGGTGCTCGACGAGACCGACTCCGGGCTCGACATCGACGCCCTGCGCACGGTGGCCGACGGGGTGAACGCCCTGCGCCGGCCCGACCGGGCGATGGTGGTGGTGACCCACTACCAGCGGCTGCTCACCTACGTCGTGCCCGACCGGGTGCACGTGCTGGCCGATGGGCGGATCGTCCGGAGCGGCGGCAAGGAACTCGCGCTGGAACTGGAGGAGAAGGGGTACGAGTGGCTGACCGGGGTGGCGGAGGCGGTGGCGTGATCGAGACCTACCGCGCCGCGTTCGAGGCCCAGGGGGGCGACGCCGCCCCCGCCTGGCTGACCCCGCTCCGGCGGGCGGGGATGGACCGCTTCGCCCGGGCCGGGTTCCCCGGCGCCCGGGACGAGGAGTGGCGCTTCACCCCGCTGGCCCCCGTCACCCGCTCGGCCTTCACCCCGGCGGGCCCGCCCGCCCGGGCGGTGAGCCGCCGGCTGCTCGACCGGCTGACCTTCGGCCACCCCGAGTGGCCGTCCCTGGTGTTCGTGAACGGGCGCTTCGCGCCCGAAGTCTCCACCCTGCCGGCGCTGCCGGAGGGGACCGTCATGTCGTCCCTGGCCCAGGCGCTGGCCACCCGGCCCGAGCTGGTGGAGCCCCACCTGGGCCGCCACGCGGGTCCGGACGCGACCCCGTTCACCGCGCTCAATGCGGCCTTCATCCAGGACGGGGCCTTCCTGCACGTGCCGGCCGGCACGGTGCTCGAGCAGCCCCTGCTCCTCACCTTCGTCACCACCGAGGAGACCGGCGGGCGGATGACCCACCCCCGGAACCTGGTGGTGGTGGGCGACGGCGCCCGGGTCGCGCTGGTGGAGAGCTACTACGGGCTGGACGACGGGTCCGCCTACTTCACCAACGCGGTCACCGAGGTGGTGCTGGGCGCCGGGGCCTGGGCGGAGCACACCCGGATCCAGCGCGAGGGCGGGGCGGCCTCGCACATCGCCTTCACCCACGTGCAGCAGGCGGGCGAGAGCCACTACCGGTCGTTCACCCTGGGGCTGGGCGCCCTGCTGAGCCGGCACAATCTGCACACCCGGTTCGAGGCGCCCGAGACCGAGGCCCTGCTGTACGGGCTGTCGATCGCGCACGGCGAGCAGGTGATGGACAACCACACCTCGATCGAGCACCGCCAGCCGGCCTGCCGCAGCTGGGAGGTGTACAAGGCCATCCTCGACGACCGCGCGCGCGGGGTCTTCAACGGCAAGGTGTACGTCACCCCCGAGGCCCAGCAGACCGACGCCAAGCAGACCAACCGGACGCTGCTCCTGTCGGAGCAGGCCCGGGTCGACACCAAGCCCCAGCTGGAGATCTTCGCCGACGACGTGAAGTGCACCCACGGCGCCACGGTGGGCTACCTGGACGAGCTGCCGCTGTTCTATGCCCGGAGCCGCGGGGTGCCGGCGGGACGCGCCAAGCGGCTCCTCACCTACGCCTTCGCCGCGGAGGTCATGGCGGAGGTGGCGGTGGACGCGGTGCGGGAGGAACTGGACCAGGTGGTGCGGGCCCGGCTGGGCGTGGGCGAGGGGTGACCCCGTGATCCGGCGCGGCCTCGTCACCCAGCCTCTCGACCGGATCACCCCGCCCCCGGCCCTGGACGAGAGCCGGGTGCGGGCCGATTTCCCGATCCTCGACCGGCCGGTGGGTGACCACCGGCTGGTCTACCTCGACAGCGCCGCCACGGCCCAGAAGCCCCGGGCCGTGATCGACGCGATGTCGGACTTCTACTTCCGCTACAACGCGAACGTGCACCGCGGGGTGCACGTGCTGGGCGGCGAGGCGACCGCGGCCTACGACCGGGCCCGGGAGCTGGTGCGCCAGTTCCTGAACGTGCCCCGGGTGGACGAGGTGGTCTTCACCGCGGGCACCACCGCGGCCATCAACCTGGTGGCCCAGAGCTGGGGCGGGGCCTCGCTGCGGAGCGGGGACGAGATCATCCTGACGGGCTACGAGCACCACTCCAACCTGGTCCCCTGGCAGCTGGCGGCCCACCGGGCCGGCGCGCTGCTCCGGGTGGTGCCGCTCCTCGCCGACGGCACGCTCGACCTGGAGGCCTACGAGCGGCTGCTGAGCGGCCGCACCCGGATGGTGGCGGTGAGCCACGCCTCGAACGTGCTGGGCACCATCTCGCCGGTGGCGCAGATGGCCAGGATGGCGCACGAGGTGGGGGCGCTGGTGCTGGTGGACGGGGCCCAGTCGGCGCCCCACCTGCCGGTGGACGTGCAGCAGCTCAACTGCGACTTCTTCGCCTGCTCGGCCCACAAGTGCTACGGCCCCACCGGGTTCGGCGTGCTGTACGGACGCCAGGAGCTGCTGCGCCGGATGCCGCCCTGGATCGCGGGGGGCGGGATGATCGAGCAGGTCACCTTCGACGCCACCACCTACGCCGCGCCTCCGGCCCGGTTCGAGGCCGGCACCCCGGCCGTGGCCCAGGCGATCGGGTTCGGGGCCGCCATCGAGTACCTGCAGCAGCTCGGGCTCGACGCGGTCTGGGCCCACGAGCAGGCCCTGCTGCGCTACGCCACCGACCGGCTGAGCGAGGTCGAGGGGCTCCGCCTGTTCGGCAACGCGCCGATGAAGGTCGGGGTCCTGAGCTTCGTGCTCGGCACCATCCACCCGCACGACCTGGCCACCGTGCTCGACGCCGGCGGGGTCGCGGTGCGGGCCGGCCACCACTGCGCCCAGCCCCTGATGCAGCACCTCAAGGTGCCGGCCACCGTGCGCGCCTCGTTCGGGGTCTACAACACCCGGGACGATGTGGACCGCCTGGTGGAGGGGCTGGCGGAGGCGCGCCAGCGCTTCGGCCGGTGAGCGACCTCGACGAGCTGTACCAGAGCGTCATCCTCGACCACGACCGCTCGCCCCGGAACTTCCGCGAGCTGGCGGGGCCGGCGTGCCGGGCGGCGGAGGGCTACAACCCGCTCTGCGGCGACAAGGTGCGGGTGATGGTGCGGGTGGAGGACGGGGTGATTGCCGACGCGAGCTTCCTGGGGTCGGGCTGCGCCATCAGCAAGGCCTCGGCCTCGATGATGACCGAGACCCTGAAGGGCCAGACGGTGGCCGAGGCGAACCGGCTGGTGGAGCGGTTCCACCGGGAACTGACGGGCGGACCGGCGGAGGGCGACCTCCCCCGGAAGCTGGTCGTGTTCCGGGGGGTCACCGCCTTCCCGATGCGGGTGAAGTGTGCCACCCTGGCGTGGCACGCGATGCGACAGGCCCTGGAGCCGGCGACCGCGCCGGACGCCACCTGAGGAAAAGGAGAGCAGGCGAATGCCGTACCCCGAGATGATGGTCCGCCCCATGCGCGAGGAACTCACGCGGCTGGGCGTCAACGAACTGCGCACCGTGGCCGAGGTGGACGCCGTCATGGCCAACCCGCCGGGCACCGCGCTGGTGTTCGTGAACAGCGTGTGCGGCTGCGCCGCGGGCGGGGCGCGCCCGGCGCTGGCCCTCGCGCTCCGGCACCGGGTCCGGCCCGAGGCGCTGTACACCGTCTTCGCGGGTCAGGACCTCGACGCCACCGCCCGGATGCGGAGCTACTTCAGCGACTACGAGCCCTCGAGCCCCTCGATCGTCCTGCTGCGGGACGGCGAGGTGGCGCACTTCGTCCACCGCCACATGATCGAGGGGCGGAGCCCCGAGGCCATCGCCGCGGGGCTCACCGCGGCCTTCGACCGGCTGGCCGGGGAGGCCGCGGCGGCCTGATCCGGCGCGGGGTCGCCCGGCCCGGCCCGGCGGAGGGTCCCCTTGGATGGGGGCCCTCCGCCACGTTATTTCTCGGGCCATGACGGGGATGGTGTTTCATCCGGGCCACCACGAACTGCACGGGATCACGGTCGTGGTCGAGACCCGCGACGGCGTCACGTACGTCGGCCGGTACGACCGGCCCGATGAGCGCGGGGTGCACCTGCTGAACCTCGC
>JBFILX010000043.1:0-13332 GCA_041612035.1 Gemmatimonadales bacterium
ACGGGGGCCGGGCCAGGAGGACCCGATGGCCGCCCCGCTGCACGAGGACATCCTGGCCGCGGTCCGCCACCTGCGCGCCTCGGGGGCGACGACGGTGAGCGCCGTGGGCGGAAGCATGGGCGGCCATGCCGCGGCGAACGCCGCCGCCGCGAGCCCGGGCGCCCTCGACCGACTGGTGCTGCTGGGAAGCGACGGCGGCACCACGCCGGCCGCGCTCACCGGGCGGGTGCTCTTCGTGGTGGCCGCCGGAGACACCACGGCGAGCGGTACTCCGCGGCTGGTGCGAATCCGGGAGCACTTCGACCGGGTCCCACCGCCCCGGTCCCTCGTGGTCCTGGCGGGGAGCGCGCACGCCCAGTGGCTCTTCCAGACCGACGAGGCGGACCACCTGCTCGCCCTGATCGTGGCGTTTCTCAAGGCCCCCTAGCGGCCGAGGACCTCGGCCCACCCGATCCGGAGCGCCGAGGCGAGCGGGGTCCAGTCGTCGGTCCACGGCCGCGAGTCCCGCCGCCCCATCCACCGCCAGCCGTCCCCCGCCACCAGCGGAGCCAGGGTCTCGTGCTCCGCCGCCACGGCCACCATGCTGATGTCGGAGGTATGGGTCTCCAGGGCCTCCCGTTCCGCCGCCCCCCGCGGAACGGCCTGCGCGACGACCCAGCCCGCTTCGTGGGCCACGGCGGCGACGACCGGCGCCAGGTCCAGGAACCGGTTGGAGACGTGGAAGGCCACGATCCCGCCGGGGGCGAGGCGCTCGCGATAGACGGCGAAGGCCTCCCGGGTCAGCAGGTGGGTCGGGATGGCATCGGAGTTGAACGCGTCGAGCGTCAGCAGGTCGAACCGGTCGTCCCCGGCCGCGAGGGTCAGGCGGGCGTCGCCCAGCCGCACCACGGCATCGGGTGAACAGACGGTGAGACTGCGGAAGAGGGAGGTGTCCCGCGCGAGCCGGACCACCTCGGGGTTGATCTCGAAGTAGGTCATCGCGGTCCCGATCGGCGCCGTACAGCCCAGACTGCCGATTCCGAGTCCCACGACCCCGAACCGCCAGCCCGGCCCCGCGTGGCGTTCGCTCACCAGACGCACCAGGTCGCCGTACGGACCATGCCGGCTGTAGTAGAGCGTGGCCTCCGGCCGGCCCGTCCGCTCGCGCAGCTCGAGACCGTGCAGGGTGGACCCCGACACCAGGCTGATCCCGGCGGGCCGGTCGAGTACGCTGAAGCGCCCGAGCAGGTTCCGCGCGCCGCCGAGGTAGTCCGGCGCCGCGAGCCGGGCCGCGCCGCTCACCACGATCAGCGCGGCGAGCACTGCCCCTACCCGGATCGGGGCTCCGCGCCACAGCATCGCCAGGGCGCCTGCCGCGATGCTGAGACTGGCGAGCCCGGCCTGGCGGTCCATCCCCGCCACGAAGGGCACGGCCACCGCGAGCACGGCAAAGGCCAGGAAGCGGTTCCGGCCCGCCGCACTCCAGGTGGTCGCCGGCGGCCGGCCGAGCAGGATCGCGGCCACCAGGGCCACCGGAGTCTCGATCGGCAGCGGGAACAGCGCCGGGCCCGCGCCCACCACGAACGCCGTGCCCAGGGCGCCGCCCACGGCGAGGTGCACGTAGAACCGGCCCAGCTGGGCGGCGGGCGGGGCCTCCGCGGCGAGCGCCCCGTGCTGGGCGATCCCGATCACGGTCAGCGCCAGCAGCGCGGCCAGGGGCCCCACGAGGGCCCACGGCGGGTTCAGGAAGAGAATCAGCGTGGCGACCGCGGCGACGTCCTGATGCCGGGTGGCCCAGGACACGAGGCCGTGGGTCCTGGGGCTGAACGCCACGATCCAGGTGACGAGGTAGAGCGCGAGGGGGAGCACCCACAGCATCGGGACCGGGGCCAGGTCCCGGGTCAGGTAGTCGGTCACGCCGAGCAGCAGGGCCGCGGGCACCGCGGCCCGGGCGACCCAGCGGAGGCGGGTGCCGGGACCGGCGTGGAGCGACTCGGCCGGAGGGCGGACCGCATCCCGGGGGACCCCGGCGCCGAACCAGAGCAGCGCGGCCACGACGGCCAGCACCCAGATCCCGATCCGCCACCAGGACCAGACGTCGCCCAGCGAGAGGACCGGCTCGATCAGCCAGGGGAAGGCGAGCAGCCCGGCCAGGCTGCCGGCGTTGCTCGCCGCGTACAGTACGTAGCTCTCGCGGCCGGGCCCGGACGCCCGGGCGGCGAGCCAGGCCTGCGCGGCGGGCGCCGTGAACGCCAGGGCCACGACGGGGAGCCCCAGTCCGGAGGCCAGCATCCCGAGCGCGGTGAGGAGGGTCGGGGCGCCTGGGGTCGGCTCCCCCGCGAACGGGGCGTGCGCCACGAGCGCCAGCGACGCGACACCGAGCGCCGCCAGGTGGACCACGCGCACCCGGCGGGCCCCCCCGGTGCGGAGGGCCCAGTCCACGGTGGCGTACCCGATGATGAGCGCGAGCTGGAAGAAGAGCAGGGTGGCGCCCCAGGCCGCGGGGGTGCCACCCATGGCCGGCAGGATGGCCTTGGCCGCCCCCGGCTCCGCGACGAAGAAGAGCGACGCGCCGAGGGCGGCCAGAGCGCCGGCGGCGGCTCCCGCCGCCGGCCCGTCAGCGGGGTGGGGCAGTCAGACCCTGGCCGCGAACCGCAGCACGACCGGGTTCACCAGCCGGGCGAAGTCGGCGTAGCGCATCCGGATGAGCTCCGTCAGCGTCCCGGCGTTGAACACGATCTCCGCGTTCTCGGTCAGCGCCTCGGCCACGTAGGTATCCATCCCGTACAGGTTGCCGAACGGCGGCATCGCACCCACGTCGCAATCCGGGAACCGCTCCCGGAACTCCGCCTCGGTGGCGAGTTCGGCGCCCTGGGCGCCCGCGGTCTCGCCCAGCAGGTCGAAGTCGACCTTGTGGGACGACGGGAGCACCGCCATGGCCAGCTCCCCTTCGAGCTTCACGATCACCGTCTTGGCGAACTCCCGCCCCGACACGTGGGCCGACGCGGCGATCTCGGAGGCGGTGTAGGCCCGGGAGTGCTGGATCGAGACGTACTTCACGTGCTGCTCGTCCAGGAAGGCCTTGAGTTTCCGTGAGGGCATGGGATCCTCCGTGCTGGGGGGCTTTCGCAAGGTATCCCGGGGTCACCGGCAAAGGCCAGCGGCCTGCCCCGGCGCTTGCCGGGGGCCCGGCGCGGCGGCAACTTCCCCCGATGCCGACCTCGACCCCGCTGTTCACCAACGACGCCGCCGTCTTCGGGCTCCTCGCCGCCACCCTGGGCCTCATCTTCTGGACCGCGAGTCTCGACCGGCCAGGGTTCCGCCGCTTCTACCGGTACGTGCCGGTCATCCTGCTCTGCTATTTCGTTCCGTCGCTCTACACCACGTTCGGGCTGATCGACCCCGAACGCTCGCGGCTGTACTACGTGGCCTCGCGCTACCTGCTCCCGGCCACGCTCGTCCTGCTCACCCTGAGCATCGACCTCAAGGCGATCCTCCGGCTGGGCCCCAAGGCCCTGGTCATGTTCCTGACCGGCACCGCCGGGATCATCGTGGGCGGCCCGCTGGCCATCCTGCTGGTGTCGGCGGTGAGCCCGGAGACGGTGGGCGGGGCGGGGCCCGACGCCGTCTGGCGGGGCCTCACCACGATCGCCGGGAGCTGGATCGGGGGCGGGGCCAACCAGGCCGCCATGAAGGAGGTGTTCGAGGTGGGGGACCAGATCTTCTCGGCCATGGTGGCGGTGGACGTCCTGGTCGCGAGCACCTGGATGGCGGTGCTGCTGTTCATGGCGGGCCAGGCCCAGACCCTCGACGCCCGGCTGGGCGCCGACACCAGCGGAATCGACGATCTCAAGCGTCGGGTGCAGGAGTTCCAGGACCGCCATGCCCGCATCCCGTCCTTCGCCGACCTGATGGTCATCGTGGCGATCGGCTTCGGCCTGTCGGGGCTCGCCCACGCGCTGGCCGACTGGATCGTCCCGTGGGTCCAGGCCAACGCGCCGCAGCTGGAACAGCTGAGCCTGACCTCCACCTTCTTCTGGATCGTGGTGTTCGCGACCACGGCCGGGCTGGCGCTCTCCTTCACCCGGGCCCGGGAGCTGGAAGGCGCGGGGGCGAGCCGGGTCGCCTCGGCGATGCTGTACGTGCTGGTGGCCACGATCGGGATGGGGATGGACCTGCGGGCGGTGGTCGAGCGGCCGGGGCTCTTCGCCCTGGGCGGCGTGTGGATGGCGATCCACGCCTCCCTGCTCCTGGTCGTGGGCCGGCTCATCAAGGCGCCCACCTTCTACCTGGCCGTCGGCAGCCAGGCCAACGTGGGCGGCGCCGCGTCGGCCCCGATCGTGGCCTCCGCCTTCCATCCGACCCTCGCCCCGGTGGGCGTGCTGCTGGCGGTGCTGGGCTACGCGCTGGGCACCTACGGTGCCTGGCTCTGCGGACAGCTGATGCGGATGGTGGCGTCGTAACGCGGCGGGTCCGGCGCCCGGTTCAGAGCACCCCCAGCAGCAGCCAGAGCCCCAGCAGGCCGATCGCGGCGGCGACCACCGTGCGGAACCGGGCGGGCGTGAGGCCGAGCAGGACCCGCTCGCCCAGCAGGGTCCCCGCCACCACACCCGCGGTGAGCGTGGCGATGAGCCCGGCCAGGCCCAGGAGCGCGGTGCCCTCGCGGAGCAGGTAGACCGGCGTCCGTACGGCGTCCACCAGCACGCCGATCGCGGTCGCCGTGGCCACGAAGGCCGCCGGGCCGAGCCGGAAGGCGCCCAGGGCGGCGGCCCGCAGGCCCCCCTGGTTGCCCGCCACCCCGCCGAAGAGCCCAGACAGCAGGCCCAGGAGCCAGACGGTGGCGCCCCGCGGGGTCCACCGTTCGTTCCATCCGGTGAGCCCCGCCGTGGCGGTGAGGAGGAGCAGCAGCGCCAGCGCCAGGGTCAGCGGCCGCCCGCCCAGCCGGGCATAGAGCAGGGCCCCGGCCAGCCCGCCGGCCGCGCTCACCAGCCCGAATCGCCAGAACAGGGGCCAGTCGATGGCGCGGCGCAGGCGCCAGGCACGGAGCACGGTGGCGGCGGCGTGGGGGAGTGCCACCGCGGCGATGGCGAGGTCGGCGCCCAGCGGGACCAGGAGGACCGGGGTCAGCAGGCTGCCGATCCCGAACCCGACCACGGCCGCCGTGCCCCCCGCGATCACCGCGAGCAGGCCGGCGAGGGCCAGGAAGACCGGGGTGATCACGCCAGGATGGCGGGGCTTATCGGTGGGTGAACTCGTCGCTCCAGACCCGCACCAGCCGCCACTGCAGGCCCGATCGGCCGAAGGTGAAGGTCACCGGCTCGGCGTCGCGGTCATGACGGCTTCGGGCGGTGACCACGAACTCGGAGAGCCCGGTGTTCCGCATCCGGTACGCGACGTCGCTGTCGTCCACGGGGCCACCCTGCTCGTCCTGGCCCCAGCGGGCGAGGGCGGCGATGGCCGACGGGGTCACCAGGCGCTCGACCGCGCCGTCGGCGATGGGCCCGCCCAGGCCCGCGGCCACGGCACCGATCAGCGGATGGTCGCGCAGCACGGGGTCCGCCTGCTCGGCGAATTCCGCCCGCAGGTCGGCCTTCAGGTTCTGCCGGACCCGCGGGAAGTCCACCAGGCGCTCCAGGGTGCGCTCATCCCCCGCCAGGGCGGCCTCCCGCAGCCGGTCGGCCGCGGCGCGCGGCGCCCAGTAGTACCAGCCGCCCGCCCCTACCAGCAGCAGCACCGACAGGAACGTGGTTCGCTTCATGAGGGGTCTCCGGGGGCTGGCGTGGACGGGTGACGCTCCGAATCGATGCCGGGCCGGCCGGTGGGATGGAGCATCCGCTGCACGAACTCGAGCCGTTCATCGAGCTGGCGGAGGCGCCGGTCCTGGGCCTCCAGCGCGTCGAGGGCATGCTGGCGGTCGTCCAGCAGCTCGCGCTGCCGGGCCGACAGGTCGCGGAGCCGGCCGAACAGGACGATGGCCACCCAGACACCGCCCGTGACGCCGCCCGTCAGCAGGGCCCACAGGATCTCGTTCATCGGCCGATCCTCCGCGGCACGGCGGGTGACGAGCGGCGGGGCTGGTGCGGGCCCCGGCGGCGCCTACTGGGCGTTCGAGATGACGAACTTGAAGCCGTCGGGGTCCCGCACCTCGAACGCGCGCCCGTCGCCCCAGGGGACGTCGTACGGCTCCTTCTCGAACGTGATCCCGGCCGCCCGGGCCCGCTCGGCCAGCGCGTCGATGTCCTGGTCGGTCTGGATCCAGGTGCTCATGCCGACGCCCTTCGGGCGGTCCCGGCCCTTGGCGAAGTCGTCCTGGTTGATGCCGATCTTGCCATGGCCCGCGTCGAGCATGACGCCGCGCAGCACGCCCTCGTGCTCCCAGCGCTCGCCCACGGTGAAGCCCAGGCCTTCGTAGAACGCGATGCTCTTGGCGAGATCGTTCACGGTGAAGCCCGGGGCGATGCCCGTGGCCACCAGGGTCTCGGGGACGGTGGTCATGTCAGCCTCCTTCAAGGGGACCCTGGGAACCTACACCAGACCGGGCGCCGGTGCGGACCCGCCGATTCAGGGCGTCGGGGCGGCCACCTGGGGCACGTACGCCGGGTCGCGCACCGCGATCTGGCCCTGCCGGGCGTAGTTCATCGCTTCCCCCAGGATGCGCGCCGCCTCGTGCGGGGCATGGAACCCGATCGAGTTCTCCGCCTCGACGAAGTCGATGTAGAACTGGGCCCGACGCTGCATCGCGCGGGCGGTCGCCAGGTCCGCATCGCTGCGGCCCGCCGCGCGCGCCCCCTTGAGATCGCCGATCAGGGCCACCAGGGCATCCATCGCCTCGTTCCGCAGCCCGTACACGTTCTGCTGGATCGCCTCCGCGCGCGCCAGCAGTTCGGCCTCGGGAAACGCGTGACAGGTACGGCACGCATTGGAGATGTTGAGGAGCGGGCTCCGCACGTGATGGTCGGACACCTTCTGGGCGCCCACCCGGGTGTACGGCATGTGGCAGTCGGCGCACGATACTCCGGAGCGGGCGTGCACGCCCTGGCTCCACATCTCGAACTCCGGGTGCTGGGCCTTCAGGGACGGCGTGCCGGTCTCGGTGTGCACCCAGTCGCGGAACCCCGCCGCCTCGTAGTACGCGTAGATCTGTTCGACCCGGAGACCCTTGCTCCAGGGGTAGACCAGGCGCTTCTCGGGGCCCTGGAAGTAGTACTCCACGTGGCACTGGGCGCAGACGTAGGTCCGCATCTCCTGGCGCGACGCGTCCCGGTTGGGGTCGTACCCGACCACGCCTTCGGTGGCCTTGAGCGCCGCGATCCCCTCGAGGAACCCGGGCCGGGTGATCCGGAGCCGCATGGTGGCGGGGTCGTGGCAGTCCACGCAGGCGATGGCGCGGGACACCAGCGGCCGGGCCTCCATGTAGGGCATCCGGTTCATCCGCTCGAACCCGTGGGTCAGGTTGCCCTCCCCCAGCCGCAGATAGGGGACGTAGACGGAGGCGTGGCAGTGCATGCAGGTGCCGGGCTGCTGCACGGCCTGCTGGCGTTCGGTGAAGGTCTGGTCCTCCAGCATGTAGGCGTGGCCCCGGTCCTCCCGGAAGTCCCGGGCGAAGGCATAGCCGGCCCACATGGTCCGGAGCCGCGCATCCTCCTCCAGCCGGGACTGGGCCACCACCGAGCGCGGATCGGCGTCCGTCGGCGTCCGCGGCAGGGCCTCGCTCCCTCCGAACCGGGTGCGCACCTGGTCGGCGGTGCGGAGGTACTGGTCGTAGTGCAGCGGGAAGTTCCGGCCCCAGACCTCGGGGTCCTCGGTGGTGTCGGTCACCGCGACCACCTGCACGAAGGGGGTCCGGGCCTCCTGTTTGCGCTCGAAGATGTTCACCAGCAGGGCCAGGGCCCCTCCGGCGGCGACCACCGCCACGATGCCCACCAGCACCAGGGTGCGCATGGAAGTCCGGGGCGGTGGTCCGGCAGGCTCATCGTTCATGACGGGCTCCTCGGGGTCGTGCGGTTCAGGTCAGTTCCGGTGGCCGACGCCGGCGTGACACCGGATGCAGGAGATCGGCTGCCGGTGGTCGAGATCGATGGCCGCGACCAGGTCGGCGTGGCAGCTGCGGCACCGGCCCTCCGTGACGTCCAGGTTGCCGGGCCGGATGCGGAGCGGTTCGGGGAAGCGCCCGGTGGTGAAGGCAAAGGAATGCCAGAAGCCGTTCTCCGCCTTGGTCAGGTACTTGCCCACCGGGTGCTCGGGGGTATGGCAGTCGTTGCAGGTCGCGGCCGTCCGGTGACTGGCCTGGAGCCACCGGTCGAAGTGCGACTGCATGATATGGCAGTTGGCACAGGCCGCGGGATCGTTCGTGAGGTAGGAGGCGCCCTTGCCGTAGACGAAGGTGAAGCCCCCGACCCCGATCGCCAGCCCGATCAGGGCGGCCAGGACCACCGGGACGGCCCTCACGGGAACCGGACGGTGAGCATCGTGTAGCCCCAGTACGTCGTGGCATTCCCCCCTCCGAACGCGGGGAGGACCGAGGTCGCGAGATCGGCCGGGACGAAGGCGCTTACCCCCAGTTCCAGGCGGGTGCCCGGGGCCAGGGCCCGCCCGGCCGTGAGGTCCAGCTCGGTGCCCAGCGCGCGGCGCCCCGCCCGCCGGGCCGCGGTGCGAAGGTGGTGCAGGTCCGCCCGGAGGTCCCACCGTCCCGCCGGGACGGCGGCCCGGAGCATGGCGTCGAGCAGCCCGGCGTCGGCGGTGGCCGAGGGGAGCGCGACGACGTAGTCCATGAAGCCGTAGAACTTGTGGCCGGTCATGTAGAGCGAGTGGAAGGCCCGCCGGGTGCGGTCGCCCGGGTCCCCGTCGCCCGAGAGCAGGTCCACCTGGGCGGCGACGCTGCCGCGGCCCACGGCGGTCCCCAGCCGGCCGCTCAGCAGGTAGGCCCGACGCCGGCTCCCGAACTGGTAGGCGCCCGCCGCTTCCCAGCGCAGCTCGTGGGTGCCGTGCATCCGGAGGTGCCCGGTCCACGACTCGTCGGTGGCGGCCCGGCGGTCATGCAGGAGCGTGGCCTCGAGGGTGCCCCACGCCCCCGGCACCGTGGCCGCCAGCCCGGACAGCCACCCGTCGGCCGCGGCGCCCTCGTTCCGCTGGGGATCGAGCCCGGTGGGGAGGAGCGCGTCCCGCTCCGCCACCGTGAGCCAGAGGGCGGTCAGCGTGGCGCGTCCCGCAGGCACCGTGACCACCGCGCCGTCGAACGCCCGGCCGGTGTTGGTCCATCCCACCGGTCCCACCAGCCGCTCGTCGGCGAGCGCCACCTCCTGGCGGCCCAGCCGGGCGACCAGTCGACCCGGGCGGCCCAGCTCCACGTAGCCCTGGTGGAGATCGAACTGGTCGGCGCTGGCGTCGGTGAGGGTGTTGGCCTCGGTGCCCCAGGCCCGGGCATCCTGCAGCTGCACCACGACCCGGAGCCAGGGCTCCAGATCGGCCAGGGCGCCGAGCCGGATGCGCGAGAGCACGGCCTGGTCGTCGCCCGTCGCGGCGGTGCGCCCGTCCCATTCTCCCCGGAGCCGGAGTTCGCCCTCGGGGTGCACCGAGCGAACGTGAATGGGGGTCTGTGCGGCGAGGCCGCCCGGCGCCAGGACCACCAGCGCCGCGAGCAGCGCGGCGGGGCCGCGCCGGACGGTGGCAGGCATCAGGCCTCCCGGAGCGCTTCGACCACCCGCTGGCGGGCCGCCTTGCGGGCCGGGAGCAGGCCCCCGACGACCCCCATCACCAGGGCGAAGATCATCCCGTTGAGGAGCAGGGCGGGGGTGACCCGGAAGGCGAAGGCGATCTCGCTCCAGGAGCTCCAGTTGGTGGTGCTGGTGACGAGCCCGTTGATCGGGAGCGCCATCAGGCACCCGATCGCCCCGCCCAGGAGGGCGATCAGCACCGCTTCCATGAGGAACGAGCCCAGCACGCTGCGGGGCCGGAACCCCAGGGTGAGGAGCACTCCGATCTCGGGGGCCCGTGACGCCACGGCCGCGTACATCGTGTTGAGCGCGCCGAACACGGCGCCCACCGCCATGATGGAGGCGAGGAAGACCGCCACGAAGCCCAGGACGGTCCCGAGCGCGGCCGACTGGTTCTCGTAGTAGTCCCGTTCGCGGAAGGCGTCCACGAAGAGCCGGGAGTCGCCCTCCAGCGAAGCCTTGATGCCGGCGAACGCGCTGGGGTCCTTCATCCGGAAGGTGACCGTCTGGAAGACCTCGCCCCGGAAGACCGGCATGAACTGCTCGTTCTCCCCCCAGATCTCCGACTCGAACGACGAGCCCTCGGCGCTGAAGTGCCCCACGATGGTCCAGTCGGTGTTGGCGAACCGGAGGGTCTCCCCCACCCCCGAGTCGGGGAACCGCTTGGCGTAGTTGACACCCACCACGACCTCGCGGGTCCCGGAGCGGAACACCCGCCCCTCGGTGATCCGGATGCCCTTGCGCACCTCGAACGCCTGGAGGCTCACGCCCCGGGCCACCACGTTGGCCATCCCGCCTCCCGCGACCCGCTGGAGGGGCACCACCACGAAGGTCTCCGGGCTCACCAGGGGCCGGCCCTCCGCGTCGGTGGCGATGAAGGGGAAGCCGGCCAGGGTGCTGACGGTCTGGCGGCCGAGCCCGCTGTACATCTCGGAATTGGCGCCCTTGCGGAGCACCACGACGTTCTCCGGCGACCCGGTGCTGACCAGGGCGGCGCGGAACCCGTTGGCGAGCGCGTTCATGGCCACGAACACCGCCACCACCAGGGCCATCCCCAGCGCGGTGGTGAGGGTCGAGACCGGGCGCTGCCGCAGGCTCCGGAGGTTGTAGATGATCGGGATCTTCATGCGGTCCTCCTCACGCCACGTGCCGGAGGGCGCCGGCCACCGAGAGCCGGGCCGACTGCCAGGCGGGGATCGCCCCGCTCACGAAGCCCAGCGCGATGGCCAGGGCGAGGCCCAGCGCGATGGTGCCGGCCGTCACCCCGAAGCCGGGGAAGAAGGCGTCCAGGGGGGTCTTCCCCGCGAAGGCCATCCGCGCGAGGGCCAGGCCCGTCACCCCGCCCGCGAGGGTGATGGCCACCGACTCCGCGATGACCATCCCGAACACCTGGCGGTCGTTGAACCCGACGGTCTTGAGCACCGCGATCTCCCGGATCCGCTCCCGGGCCGCCATCATCATCGTGTTGGCGGCGACGAACAGGATGGCGAAGAACACCGCGGTGCCGATGGCCCGGACCAGGAACCCGATGTTGCCCCACATGGTCACGAACCCGGCCTGGAAGGCGCGCTCGGTCTCGGTCTTGGTCGGGGCGGTGGAGTTCCGGAACTGCTGGTCGATCGCGGTGGCGATCGCCGCGGCCCGCCCCGGATCGTCCAGCTGGAGGACGAACCAGCCCGGGGAGATCCGCCCGTTGGTGCGCTCGTACAGGTACGAGTAGTTGAAGAACATCACCTCGTCGCCGAAGCTGGGATTGGTGGGCGTGTACGCCGCCCGGATGGTGAAGTCCCAGTCGCCGCTGAAGATGGTCCCCTTCAGGGTCACCGTCTGGCCCACCTGCCAGCCGTACTTCTGGAGCAGGCCCACCCCGACCAGGGCCGCGGTGCGCTCCTGCCGGAAGGCGTCCACGTCCCCCGCCGTGATCTCGATCTCGGGGTACATCGGCAGGTAGGTGTCGGCGGTGATGGCGAACTGGGCGAAGAAGTCCTGCGGGTTCTGGTAGTACCCGCCGAACCAGTTGGCCCAGGCCACGCTCCGCACCCCGTCCACCGCCTGGAGCCGGGCCGCGTAGGCCTCGGGCAGGACGAAGGTGATGCCGCTGGCGTTGCTGGTGACCAGCCGGGCCTCGCTCCCCACCTCGGTGGCGGCGTCGAGGGTGGTGAGCACCGACCGCAGGGTGCCGAACAGGAAGAACGCCACGGCCACGCTCCCGGCCGTGAGCAGGGTCCGCTTCTTGTTGCGCAGCAGGTTGGCCGTGACGAGCCGGAGGGTGGTCATCGGGAGAGCACCCCCTTGTCCAGGTGCATGATCGCGTGGGCGCGTCCCGCCGCCCGCGCGTCATGGGTCACGACCAGGATGGTCTTGTTGAACTCGGCGTTGAGCCGCTCCAGCAGGGTGAGAATCTCCTCGGCGGAGGCCGCGTCGAGGTCGCCGGTGGGCTCGTCCGCCAGGATGATCGTGGGGTCGCTCACGATGGCGCGCGCGATCCCCGCCCGCTGCTGCTGCCCCCCCGACAGCTGGCCCGGGAAGTGCTCGGCCCGGTCGGTGAGCCCCACCACCTCCAGCGCGGTCGCCACGTGCTCCCGCCGGGCCTTCTTGGAGAGGCCGGTGAGCAGCAGCGGCAGCTCCACGTTCTGGGCCGCCGTCAGGACCGGGAGCAGGTTGTAGAACTGGAAGATGAAGCCCACGTGGGTGGCCCGCCACGCCGCGAGCTGGCGGGCGTTCATCCGGGTGATGTCCTCGCCGTCCACCACCACGCTCCCCGCGTCGGCCCGGTCCAGCCCGGCCAGCAGGTTGAGCAGGGTGGACTTGCCGCTCCCCGAGGGGCCCATGAGCGAGAGGTACTCGCCGTCCCGGATGTCGAGGTTGACCTGCTCCAGGACGTGGATGGTCTCGCTCCCCCGGCGGTAGGCCTTGGAGAGGTTCCGGATCTCCACCAGCACCCGCGCCGGGGTGGCGGTGGCCCCGCTCGGGGCGACGTGGCTATGGGGTGACGACATGGACGCGACCTCCGTCGGTCAGCTGCGGGGGAGGATCGAGGACCACCGTCTCGCCGCCCGACAGGCCGCGCCGCACCTCGCGGCGGCCGCCCGACACGGGCCCGGCCTCGATGACGGTCCGGGAGACGGTGCCATTACGCACCAGCCAGACCACGGTTTCGGCACCCTCGGTGCGGACCGCGGCGGCGGGAATGAAGATCCGGGCCGGCCCGCCGCCGTCCGCCGGGGCCTGCTCCAGGAACTCGACCCGGGCCCCCATCTCCGGCAGGATCCGCGGGTCCCGGTCGCTGATGCTCACCTTGACCTGCACCGTGGCGCGCTGGCGGTCGGCGGTGGGGACGATCTGGCGGACCCGACCCTGGAAGCCGGTGCCGGGGTAGGCGTCCAGCACGATGCGGGTCGGCTGCTCGTCCCGGATCTGGGCGATGTAGGCCTCGTTGACGTCCACCTCGACCTCCAGGGTGCCCAGGTTTGCCATGGTCACCACCGCGCCCCGGGTGAGCCCGCCGCCCGTGGCCACCGGGGCCACGACCTCGCCCACCTCGGCGTCCTTGCGGAGCACCGTGCCGTCGAAGGGCGCGCGGATGTAGGTGTTGTCGAGGTTGGCCCGGGCGTAGGCGATGCCGGCCTGCGCGGACGCG
>JBFILX010000044.1:0-12928 GCA_041612035.1 Gemmatimonadales bacterium
GCCGGAGGGTCATGGGCCCCTCGAACCGGCTGTCGTAGTTCTGCGGCTCCCACACCGGCTGATCACCCGGCATCTCAAGGCTGAGGGGACTGTCGTCCACCAGTTCCGAGAACGGGTGGCCGGCCCGGACCGCGGCGGAGTAGACGAACGGCTTGAAGGTGGAGCCCGCCTGCCGCAGGGCCTGGGTGGCCCGGTTGAACTTGCTGTCCTCGAAGTCGCGACCGCCCACCAGCGCGCGGACCTGCCCGGTCCGCACCTCCATCAGGACCAGCGCGCCCTGCAGGTAGGGGCTCTGCGCCGGCGGATCGCCGTCCCCGCGGTTCTGGACGTACTGGCGATAGGTGCGGTGAGGGAACCGGCCGTACTTCCCCGACTCGATCGCCTCAAGCTGGTTCTCCAGCGACCGCTCGGCGATGAGCTGGAGGTCGAGGTCGAGGGTGGTGAAGATGCGGAGGCCCGCCCGGTACAGGTCGGTGCCGAACCGGGCCTCGAGCTGCTGGCGCACGTACTCCACGAAGTACTCGCCTACCCCGGCGTAGTCCGAGTGGGACGAGAGCTGGAGCGGGTACGCCTTCCACGCCTCGGCCGACGCCGGGGAGAGCTTGCCGTCGTCCCGCAGCAGGTTGATCACCAGGTTGCGCCGCTGCACGGCGAGGTCCGGGTTCCGCCGCGGGTTGTAGCGGGACGGGGCCTTCGGGATGGCCGCCAGCATCGCGGCCTCGGCCACGTTGAGCTGGCGGACCGGCTTGCCGAAGTAGCGCTGTGCCGCGGTCTCCACCCCGAAGGCCCGGTTGCCCAGGTCGATCTGGTTCAGGTACAGCTCGAGGATCTTGTCCTTGCTGTAGTTCCGCTCGATCTCCATCGCGACCCGCATCTCGCGCACCTTGCGGCCCAGGCTTCGGTCGCGCCGGTCGATGCTCTCGGGCCAGAGGTTCCCGGCCAGCTGCATGGTGATGGTGGAGAACCCCTGCACCCGCTCCCCGCCCAGCAGGGCGCCGCCGGCCCGCGCGAAGGCGCCGACCATGCGGAACCAGTCCACCCCGTTGTGCTGGTAGAACCGCTTGTCCTCCACCGCCAGGAAGGCGGCGCGGACCGCGGGCGACATCTCCTCCAGGGGCACCACGGTCCTGCGCTGCAGTCCGAAGTCGGTGATCAGCCGGCCGTCGGCGGCGTAGACCTTCGAGGCCTGATCCGGGTCGTAGCTGGTGAGCCCCGCGATCGAGGGGCAGGTCCCGCCGGCACAGGCGCGGTTCCAGGCGCCGACCACGAGGGCCAGGCCGAAGGCGCCGAGGGCGAGGAAGGCAAGGAGGACCGTGCGGCGGGACCGGGGGTTGCGCCACCAGCGCGTCCGGGCCCGGGCGGGTTGCTTCGCCATGCCGGAAAGCTAGCCGGGGGCGGCTTGCCCCGGCACCGGCGGCCACCTACTGTTGCGGGCGATGACCGACCTGCTCCGCGAACTCGCCGCCCGGGACCTGGTCCAGGACGTGACGCCGGGCCTCGAAGCGCGTCTCGCGAAGGGACCGGTCACCGGGTACTGCGGGTTCGACCCGACCGCCGACTCGCTCCACGTGGGCAACCTGGTCCCGGTCATGGGGCTCGCCTGGCTGCAGCGCACCGGCGGTCGCCCGATCGTGGTCGTGGGGGGCGGCACCGGGATGGTGGGCGACCCCAGCGGCAAGCGGAGCGAGCGGCCGGTCATGTCGGTCGAGCAGATCGACGCCAACGCCGCCCGGATCCGGGCCCAGCTGGAGCGCTTTCTCGACTTCGAGGGCCCCCGCGCCGCCCGGCTCCTGGACAACGCCGAGTGGCTCCGCGGCCTGGGCCTGATGGACTTCCTGCGCGACACCGGGAAGCACTTCACCGTCAGCTACATGCTGCAGAAGGAGTCGGTGAAGACCCGGCTGGAGAGCGGGATCTCCTTCACCGAGTTCGCCTACATGCTGGTCCAGGCCTACGACTTCGCCCACCTGTACCGGACGGCGGACTGCGAACTCCAGCTGGGCGGCAGCGACCAGTGGGGCAACATCACCGCCGGGATCGAGCTGGTGGCCCGGAAGCACCAGGGCGAGGCCCACGGGCTCACCCTGCCCCTCCTCACCACCGCCGCCGGGGGGAAGTTCGGCAAGAGCGAGGAGGGGAACGTCTGGCTCGACCCCGGGCGGACCACGCCCTACCGGTTCTACCAGTTCTGGATCAACCAGGACGACGCGGACGCGGCCCGCCTGCTCCGCACCTTCACCTTCCTCCCGCTCGACGAGGTGCGAAACGCGCTGGCCGACCACGAGCGGGACCCCGCCGCCCGCGCGGCCCAGCGGCTGCTCGCGGCGGACGTGACCGGCCGGATTCACGGCCCCGCCATCCTGACCCGGGTCGAGGCGGCGAGCCGGGTCCTGTTCGGCGCCCTCCCGCTCCGCGAGGCGGATGCCGATACGCTGGCGACGGTGGCGGCGGAAGTCCCCACCGCGCCGCTCGCCCGCGCCGAGCTGGGAACCCTCACGGTCGTGGAAGCGCTGGTGAAGACGGGGCTCGCAAGTTCGAAGGCCGACGCGCGGCGCGGGCTCCAGGGCGGCGGCTACTCGGTGAACGGCGACAGGCTCGACGCCGACCGCCCCCTGGCGGACGGCGACCTGCTCGGCGGCCGGTTCGTGGTCCTGCAGCGCGGACGGCGGCATTTTGCGATGGTGGTGCTCGATCCCGCCGGAAAGGCACGGTAGACCAGACCCTGATGACGAGCCAGACCCCCTTCACGCTGGTGCTGAGCGGCGGCGGCCTCAAGGGCCTCGCCCACATCGGGGTGTTCCGGGCCCTGGAGGAGCGCGGGCTCCGGCCCTCGCTGGTGGTGGGCAGCAGCATGGGGTCGCTGATCGCCGGCGCCTACGCTGCGGGGATGCGGCTCCGGGACATGGAGAACCGGGCGCTCGCCCTCCGCCGCAAGGACGTCTTCCGGATCGCCCACGTGGACATGGCGCTCCGCCGGATGCTCTCCCCCGCCGTCTACCGACGCGACCCGCTCGACCGGATCCTGGACGACCTGGTCGGCACCCGGACCTTCTTCGACCTCTCCCACCGGCTGGTGGTGAACACGGTGGACCTGAACACCGGCCACCAGATCCTGTGGGGCAGCCCCGGGCTGGAGAACGTCCTGGTCGCCGACGCCGTCTTCGCCTCCTGCGCCCTGCCCGGCATCCTCCCCCCGCGGCGGATCACGAGCCACGTCTGCGCCGACGGTGCGGTGATCGACAACCTGCCCATCCGGGCCGCCGCGGCGCTCGGCGAAGGCCCGGTGATCGCGGTAGACCTGGGGGGCGGCCATTGCCACCGGACCGGAGTGGAGCGGACCGGGTTCGCGGCCACCTACAGCCGCGGGTTCGAACTGGTGATGGGCCGCCTGGTGGACAGCACCCTGCAGACCTGGGACGGCCCCCCGCTGGTGCTCATCCGTCCGGGGCTCGAGCGGGTCTCGATGTTCGCCTTCACCAAGACGCCGTTCCTGATCGCCGAGGGGTACCGGGCGACGCTCGACACGCTGGACCGGCTGCCTGACGGCCTCGTGGGGCTCCCGCCCGGGATCAGCCCCCGGTACCAGGCCCGGCTCCAGGTGCACCGGAGCCGCTGCATCGGGTGCGAGCTGTGCGTGAAGATGTGCCCCGACCTGTTCGTGATGCGCGAGGGCAAGGCGGAAGCGATCGAGGAGGTGCGCGAGTGGAGCCCCGCCAACGATACCGCGGTGCGGCTCTGCCCGGTCGGGGCGATCTCGACCAGCGGGCCCGGGTCCCCTCGATCGGGCCAGCCCTGCTGAGCAGCCCTCCCTACACCAGCCGGTAGTTCCGGAACTCGAACACCCGCTCCCCGGTCACCCGCTCGATCAGATCGGACAGGTGGAAACGCAGGTGGTTCCACTCGAACCCGGGCGCGGACATGGTCCGCTCGGGGTCGTGGCGGTGCCGCTCGACCCAATCGCGGGCCACCGCGGGGTGGGTGCCGGTGAAGGGGCGCAGCCCGGGGAACCAGGTGAGCAGCGGCCGGTCGGCCTCCGGCTCCCGCACCTTCAGGTAGAGCTTCCGGTCCTCCACGCTGCGGCCCCGGAGGGCGCGGCCCGACCGGGCCCAGCCGTAGTGAAACATCTCCGCAGCGGTGAGCCGGGCCCGGATCTTCCGGAAGCCGGGGCCTACCCGGAACCCCTGGGCGTCGCGGTAGCTCCTCACGTCCACCGAGCCGTCGAGCCGCACCATCCGCACCTCGCGCCGGTACCAGCGGCGGTTCACCGCCTCGGTGAACGGCCCGCCGAAGAAGTGACGGTAGCGGACCAGCAGGGCCTCCACCCGCGGGTCGCCGTGCACTTCGGTCACCAGGTCCCGCAGCACCGGCACCCCCGCTTCGTGCAGCACCTCGTCGGCCTGGATGTACATCCCCCAGGGGTGCCGGCAGGCCCGCATGGCCCGCTCGGTCTCGTGGGCCAGGAGCCGCTCGCGCAGGGAGAAGTCCCACTCGGTCTCGAGCACCGTTATCCGCGGGTCGCCGATCCCTCGCACCAGGTCGAGGGTTTCGTCGTCCCCCCGCCCCACGTTCACCACCACCTCGTCGCACAGGGGCAGCAGCGAGCGGATGCTCTCCACCACCGGAAAGTCGAGGATCACCGCGTTCCGGACGAAGGTGAAGCCCGAGATCGGCGGGGGGCCGCTCATCACGCCTGCTCCGCTTCCGAGCCGGCCGGGAGGTGCTGGCTCAGGCCGGCTTCACACCAGGTCCGGCGGGACTGCACGGTCCGGGCGAGCAGTTCGTCGTTGCGCGCCAGGCCGGCCCGCGGCCGCTCCTCGTGGTGGAGGTGGCAGACCAGGGCGGCGAACCGGAGGCGACGCTTCCGGACGCCCGCGTGCCGCAGCCGGTGCACCAGCTCGTCGTCTTCCCGGCCCCAGCCCTCGAACCGCTCGTCGTAGCCGTTCACCCCCACCAGGTCGTCCCGCCAGCAGGCCAGGCAGTGCCCGCCCCCGTCGTCCGCCCGGTGGTCGGCCAGCCGGCCGGCGAGCCAGGGCCAGCGCACGGCGCCCCATCGCTTGCGGAGCCCCGGGGCGAACGGCCCCGGCCAGCCGGCGCGTCCCGCCAGCATCTCGGCGGTGAGCTCCGGCGGCAGGAACACCCTGGGGCCGCGGACGCAGGCGCCCGGCCTGGCCCAGCGCAGGTGGTCCTCGACGAAACGGGGATGGAGCACGAGGTCGCCGTCCACGATGATCAGGTAGGGGTGCGCCGCCCGGGCCACGGCCAGGTTCCGGATCCGGGCCAGGCGGAACCCCCGATCCTCCTGCCAGACGTGACGCAGGGGCACGGGGTAGTCCGCCGCGGTACGCCGCACCAGATCCGCCGTGGCCTCGCCGGACCCGTCGTCGGCCACGACGACCTCCGCGGGGAGCACGGTCTGCTCGGCCGCGGTGCGCAGGGTCACGGCGAGCGCCTCCGGCCAGTTGTACGTCGAGACGACGAGGGTCGCCCTCACGCCCCGTCCAGCATCCCCAGGGCCTCCAGCAGCCGCCGGGCCCGGTGCATGTAGGTGTGTCGCTCCAGGGCCACCCGCCGGGCGGAGGCGCCCAGGGCCTCGCCGGCGGCGGGGTTCATGACCAGTTCCCGCACCAGGTCGCGAAGTTCCCCCGCCGTGCGGTAGACCGCCACGTCCCGGCCCGGCGTGAACCACGACGCGAGGTCGCCCCGGTCGTCCACCACCTGCGGCAGCCCCATGGCGGCCAGTTCGAACACCCGCTGGTTGCAGGCGGCCTCCGTGTCGTACTCGGTCGTGGTGTGGTGGATGTTCACCGCGACCGTGGCGCCGTTGTAGGCCCGCACGTATTCGTCGGTGCGGATCAGTTCTCCCCGGCAGTAGTCGCGGAGCGAGGTGGCCCTCCACCCCGGGCCCCAGAGGGCCAGGCCGAACTCCACCAGCCCCGCCAGCAGGGCCTCGCGCCGCGGGGTGGCCGCCCCGGCGAAGACCACGTTCGCCCGGTACTGGTCGCGCGAGCGGGCCGGCCGGTAGACCGACGGGTCCGCGGCGAAGGGCAGCACCTCCACGTCCCGCAGCACCACGTCCCGCAGCCGGAGCGCCACGTCGCTCCCGATGGCGAACACCGACTCGTACAGCACCGCCCGGTGGGCGGCGGATGCGGCGTACCGCAGGTCGTCCGGGAGCCAGTTGACCCACCGGGCCGAGCTGGCCGCGCGGGCCGAGCGGATCAGCTTCTCGGTGAGGCCGGCGGCGCCCACGGCCAGGACCAGATCGGGCCGGAACTCCTCCAGGACCGCCATGAACCGCTGCTTCTCGTCCCGGGAGAGCCACCGCTTGAGCCCGCCCGGCGGCCGGGTGAGGTCGCAGTGCCCCACCCGGCAGCCGAGCCGCTCGAAGGCCCGGACCCGCTGGGCGGTGTGCGCGTGGAGCGCGTCATCCGAGGGCGCCACCACCAGGACCGACGGGAGACTCACGCCGGGGCCTCGACGGCCTGGAACTGGAGGTCATGGAGTCGCCGGTAGAGGCCGTTCCGCGCCAGCAGGGCCTGGTGGGTCCCCCGCTCCACGAGCCGGCCCCGGTCGATCACCAGGATCTCGTCCGCGTGGCGGACCGTGGTCAGCCGGTGGGCCACCACCAGCACCGTCCGGTCGCGCATGAGCCGGTCGATCGCCCCCTGCACGAGCCGCTCCGATTCGGTGTCGAGGGCGCTGGTGGCCTCGTCCAGGATCAGGATGGGCGGGTCGCGCAGGAGGGCGCGGGCGATGGCGATCCGCTGGCGCTGGCCGCCCGACAGCCGCATCCCGCGCTCGCCCAGCATGGTCTGGTACCCCTGGGGCAGCTGGCCGATGAACTCGGTCGCGTTGGCCGCGGCCGCCGCGGCCTCCACCTGCCGGGGCGTGGCGTCCGGGCGCCCGTAGGCGATGTTCGCGAACACGGTGTCGTTGAGCAGGACCGTCTCCTGTCCCACCACCCCGATCAGTGCGCGCAGCGACCGGCGGGAGAGCCGGGTGAGGGGGACGCCGTCCAGCAGGATCGCCCCCTCCGTGGGATCGTAGAACCGGGGGACGAGGTCGAGCAGGGTGGTCTTGCCCGCACCCGAAGGGCCCACGATGGCCAGCACCCGGCCCTTGCCGACCCGGAAGCTCACGTCCTGCAGCACGGGCTCGCCGTCGGGCTCGTAGCGGAAGCCGACCCGGTCGAAGACCAGTTCGCGTTCGAAGGCGGCCGGCTGCGCCCCGGGCGGATCGGCCTCCCCCGCGGGCTGATCGAGCAGTTCGAACACCCGCTCGGCGCTCGCCACCGCCATCGCCATCGCGGCCGGCACCTGCGCGATGGCCTTCAGGGGGGACATGATCCGGAGGGCCGTGATCAGGAACACGATGGTCATGGTGGGCCCCAGCGCGGCTCCCACCAGGGCCGGCTTCATCGAGGCCCACACGATCAGGATGATCACCATCCCGCCGAACACCTCGCTCACCGGGCTGGGGAACGAGGCCCACCGGTGGGTCCGGACCACGCGGCGCCGATACCGGTCGGTCTCCCCCTCGAACGCGCCCAGCTCGCGGTCCTCCCGTCCGTAGGCCCGGATGAGCTTGACGGCCCCCAGCCGTTCGGTGATCCCGGCGGTCAGGTCGCCCCGCTCCCGGGCCCACTCGCGCGAGTGGCGCTTGATGTAGCGGGACAGGACCCGGACCCCCAGGACCAGGACCGGCGCGGTGGCGAGCGTGAGCAGGGTGAGCCGCCAGGAGATGCCGACCAGCACCGCGAGCAGGGCCAGGATCATCACCAGGTTGCGGAACCCGGTGGCGAGCACCGTGGGGACGAACATCTTGGCGGCGTCGGTGTCGGTCACGAGCCCCGCCACGACCTGGCCCACCCGGGTGCGCTGGAAGAACCCGAGGTCCAGGGTGAGCAGGTGGCGGAAGAGCCGCACCCGGAGGTCCCGCACCAGCCCCTCCTCCACGTAGGCCGACGCCTGTCGCGCCGCCACCGAGATCACGTTCTTCACGACCAGCGCCGTGAGCAGGAGGACCACGATCCGCCCGGCGGCCTGACCCGGTGCGGCCCCGGCGATGAGGGGCGCCACCAGCCGGTCGATCAGCGGCTCCAGCGCGGTCCCGCCGGCGTCCAGGGCCCCGGCGGTGCCGAAGAGCAGCTTGAGGAGCGGGACCAGGAGGAGGACGGTCAGCCCGTCGAGGGTGGAGGCGATGAACTCGCCCAGCAGGCCGAGGCCGAAAAGCCCGGAATAGGGCCGGAGGGCCCCGACGAGGCGGCGAGAGGTGCTCACGGCGGCAAAACTAGGGGGCGGCATGGGCGGGGGGCAACGCGTTGGCGGCCTTCCGGCGGGCACCTACATTGCCTGCGTGCCGCCCGATCCCGAGCGCCGCATCCTGCTGGTGCGCTTCAGCTCCCTGGGGGACCTGGTCCTCGTCACCCCCCTCATTCGGGCGATCCGGGCCCGGCACCCGCGCGCCCACCTGGCGCTCGTCACCAGGCAGTCGTTCGCCCCGCTCTTCGTCCAGAACCCCCACCTGAACGAGGTGATGGCCTGGGACCCCGACAGCTCACTGGCCGCCCTGGCCGCGCGCATCCGCGCGGGCCGCCATACCGACCGGCTGGACCTGCACGGGAGCCTCCGCACCCGCCTGCTCCGTCTCATGGTGCCGGGGCGGTGGGGCCGCTACCCGAAGCACCGGCTGGCCCGCACCCTCCTCATCCGCACCAAGCGGAACCGCTACCGCGACACCCGCCACGTGGCGGAGCGGTACTTCGATGCCGCCCGCCGGCTCGACGTGGAGCCGGACGGGAAGCCGCCCGAGGTGTTCCTCCATCGCGACGCGGTCACCGCGGCCGACCGGTTCCTGGCCGAGCACCGGCTGGGCCAGGACCGGACGCTCTTCGCCCTGGTGCCCGGCGCCGCCCACGCCACCAAGCGCTGGCCCGAGCGCCACTGGGTGGCGCTGGTGCGGGAGCTGGTCTCCGCTGACCGTGACCTGGTGATCCTGGGCGGCGCGGCGGAAGAGGCGATCGGGGCGCGCCTGGCGGAGGCCGTCGGGGCAGGCGTGGCGAGCGCGGCGGGCCGGTTCGACCTGCAGGGGACGGCGGCGCTGCTGCGTCGGGCCCGGGCCGCGGTCTCCGGCGACACCGGGCTCATGCACCTGGCCACCGCCGTGGGGACGCCGGTCCTGGCGCTCAGGGGCCCTACCGTGGCGGCGTTCGGCTTCGGCCCCTACTCCGCCCGGGCCCGGGTCATCGAGCGCGACCTGCCCTGCCGTCCGTGCAGCAGCATCGGGGGCGAGCGGTGTCCCCTTGGCCACCACGACTGCCTGGAGACGATCTTCCCGCTCGAGGTGGCCGACGCCCTGCGGACCCTGCCAAGATGACCACCGCCGATCCCACCCTGGTCATCCTGCGGCTGGTGGACGCCGTGGCGCGCGGCCCCAAGCGGGATGGGGCGTTCGCGCTGTGGCTCACGGCGCGGGTCGCGCTCGACCTGACCCTCCCCGACCGGCCGACCGAGCGGGCGCACCGCCGGCGCCTCCAGGCCCTCGACAAGCGCCTGTCGAGCCTCACCCTGCCCCCGCCGCTCCGCCGGGCCACCCACGGAGCCCTGCACCAGCTCCGCGACGGGAGCGGCCAGACGGCCGCGCAGGTGCTCGCGCAGCTGGTGGCCCCGGCCCGCGACACGCTGGGGCCGGAGGCCGCCTCCGCGCTCCAGGACGCGGCCCGGACAGCCCAGCGTCGCGTTGCCGCAACCCTGCGTGGGAACTAGTTTTAGCCCTTTCCGATCAGAGCGGGGGACGGGCCGTGGCCGGTCACAGCAAATGGGCCCAGATCAAGCGCAAGAAGGCGGTCACCGACGCCCGCCGCGCCTCCGCGTGGACCAAGGTCATCCGGGAGATCACGGTGGCCGCCCGACAGGGCGGCGGCGACCCGGGGATGAACCCGCGGCTCCGCACCGCGGTCGACGCGGCGAAGGCCGTCAACATGCCCGCCGACAACATCGAGCGGGCCATCAAGAAGGGCACCGGTGAGCTGGAGGGGGCCTCCTACGAGGAGGTCTCCTACGAGGGCTACGGCCCCGGCGGCACCGCGATCTACATCGAGGCCACCACCGACAACGCCAACCGTACGGTGGCCGAGGTGCGCCACGTGCTGAGCCGCAACGGGGGCAATCTCGGCGCCGGGAACTCGGTGGCCTGGATGTTCGACCGGAAGGGACTCCTGACCCTGGACGCCTCGCGGTACGAGGAGGACAAGGCCCTGGAAGCGGCGCTCGAGGCCGGGGCGGAGGACTTCCAGCGCGACGGCGACCAGTACCTGATCCACACCGCCCCCACCGACTTCCACGCGGTGCAGGACCGGCTCAGGGCCGCGGGCTTCGAGGTCGAGAGCGCGGAACTCGCGATGCTGCCCCGGAGCATGGTGCAGGTCGAGGGCGAGGAGGCGATGCGGGTGCTCAGGCTGATGGACGCGCTGGAAGAGCTGGACGACGTCTCCAAGGTGTTCTCCAATTTCGACATCGACGCCGAGACGCTGGCCCGCGCCGAGGCCTGAGGCCGCGGCATGAGAGTGCTGGGGGTGGACCCGGGCACCGCCGTGACCGGGTACGGGGTGGTCGACGCGGTGCCCGGCCGGCCGGGACGGCTGGTGGAGTGCGGGGTGCTCCGGACCAGTGCGAAGGCCCCGCTGGCGAACCGGCTGCACACGGTGCACGAGGGACTGCTGGAGATCGTGACCCGTCACCGGCCCGACATCATGTCGGTGGAAGGCGTGTTCTACGGCTCCAACGCCCGGACTACCGTGGTGCTGGGCCACGCCAGGGGCGTGGTGCTGCTGGTCGCGGCCCAGACCGGCATCGAGGTGGTGGAGTACTCCCCCGCCCAGATCAAGAAGGCGGTCGTCGGGCGCGGGGCCGCCCTGAAGCCCCAGGTGGGATACATGGTCGCTCGGTTGCTCAAGCTGAAGGACGCGCCGACCCCCGCCGATGCCGCGGACGGGGTGGCGGTGGCGCTCACCCACCTGCTCGTGTCGCGACGGGCCCGCCGGGCCGGGGAGCGCGCGTGATCGCCGCGGTGACGGGAGTCCTCACGGAGAAGCAGCCGGACGGCATCGTGGTCCAGACCGACGGCGGCGTGGCCTACGGGCTGGCGGTGCCGCTCGGGGTGTTCGAGCGGCTCCCCTCGGTCGGCACCCGGCTCACCCTGCACACCGAGCTGGTGGTGCGCGAGGACGGGTGGAGCCTCTTCGGGTTCGACACCCCGGCCGAGCGCGCGGTGTTCCAGCGGCTGCTCACCGCGAGCGGCTTCGGCCCCCGGCTCGCGCTGGCCCTGCTCTCCACCCTGGGGCCCTCCCGGACCACCCGGGCCATCCGGGAGCGCGACCTGGCGGCACTCAGCACCGTGAGCGGGATCGGCCGCAAGAAGGCGGAACGGCTGGTGCTCGAGCTGCAGGACCGGTTCGCCGACCTGGTACTAGATTCCGGGCCACCGGAGCGGCGCGGCGCGGCCGCGGCCGTCCGCGCCCTGGAGTCGCTGGGCTACACCGCGACGGCCGCCGAGGACGCGGTGCGCACGGTGGTGGATGCCAACCCGTCGGTGGAGACCGCCGCGGTGGTCCGGCTCGCTCTCCAGCACCTCACCGGCGCCAAGGGAGGATCCCGCTAGCATGGCCCAGAAGCCCGTCCGTCCCCGTCCCCCGACCGACACCGCCGAGTGGCAGTGCGCCCGGTGCGGCACCACCAACCGCCGCCTGGTGCCCCGCGGCGCCACCGAGGACACCGACCGCTGCGTCTCCTGCCGCCAGAAGCACGTCATCACCGCGCAGCGCCGCCCGGTCCGCTGGGCCGCCCGCGCGGCCTGACCGTCGCCGATGAGCCGGGTCGAAGTCACCACGCCCGACGCCCTGCCCGATGAGGGCAGCGCGGAAAGCGCGCTCCGGCCCTCCCGGCTGGACGAGTTCGTGGGCCAGGAACAGGTCCGGACCTCGCTCCAGATCGCCATCGACGCGGCCAGGGCCCGGGGTGACCAGCTCGACCACACCCTCTTCTTCGGCCCGCCCGGCCTGGGCAAGACCACCCTCGCCCTGCTCATGGCCCGGGAGATGGGCGTGCAGTGCCGCACCACGGCGGGACCGGTGCTGGAGAAGCCGGGCGACCTGGTGGGCCTGCTGACCAGCCTGGCCCCGGGCGACATCCTCTTCATCGACGAGATCCACCGGTTGCGGCCGGTGCTGGAGGAGTTCCTGTACCCCGCGATGGAGGACTTCCGGGTGGACGTGCGGATCGCCGAGGGGCCCAACGCGCAGACCATCCCGATGACGCTGGAGCGGTTCACCCTGGTGGGGGCCACCACCCGGTTCGGCCAGCTCACCCCGCCCATGCGGGCCCGGTTCGGGCTGATCGAGCGGCTCAACTTCTACCCGGCCGGGGACCTGGCGAAGATCGTCACCCGTTCGGCCGGGATCCTGAACGTGCCGATCGAGGCCGAGGGGGCCGACGAGATCGCCCGGCGGAGCCGCGGGACGCCGCGGGTGGCGAACCGCCTGCTCCGGCGGGTCCGGGACTACGCGCAGGTGCGGGCCGACGGCCGGATCACCGCGCAGGTGGCGGCCGACGCGCTGGCGCGGCTCAACGTGGACGAGTTCGGGCTCGACGACATGGACGCCCGGATCCTGGCGACCATCGTGGAGAAGTTCGGCGGCGGGCCGGTGGGGCTCACCACCCTGGCGGCGGCGGTGGGGGAGGACGCGGGGACCCTGGAGGAGGTGTACGAGCCCTACCTCATGCAGCAGGGCTTCCTCGACCGCACCCAGCGGGGCCGCACCGCCACCCCGCTCGCCTATCGCCGGCTCGGCATCACCCCCCCTCCATCGGCCGGCCAGTCCTCGATCTTTGACGCCTGACGCGCCGCTCCGCACCGCGGACTTCGACTACGA
>JBFILX010000045.1:0-12441 GCA_041612035.1 Gemmatimonadales bacterium
ATCCAGGTTAACCCGCGGCTACTTCCGGCGCCAGTCCGGGTCGTGCAACTCCTTGTGGCAAGGGAACTTCAGGGCCTGCCCCGGGCCTCGATCCGGAGCGGAATCACCAGGGTCCCCCAGTGGAGCCGCAGCACCGCCCGGTCCCGTTCGACCACGGGGAAGTAGAACGCCAGCGCCTCCATGTGCTCTCCCCGCTCCGGGGTAACATCGAACCGGTGCCGGTCATGCGCTTCCCCCGGGTAGGGGGTGTGGAAGACGTGCGCCGCCTCGCTCAGGATGACGGTCCAGCTGCCTTCCGCACGCGGGATGACCCAGATGGAGTACGCGCCCGCGGCGACCGGTTCCCCCTCGACGGTGACGTCCCGGCTGAAACTGATCCGGGTGGCGCTGTCGGCCCCAGGGTTCCAGGTCCGGCCCCACGCCACCACGTCGGGAAACAGGGTGCGCCCCCGCGCCACCGGCCGGTTGTAGGTGACCGTGACGTCGGTGAACGCCACCCGCTGCATCAGGGTGGCGTGCTGGCTGAACGGGATCGCCTGGGCCCCGGCCGGAGCCGGGGGCAGCAGCAGCGGAAGCAGCGAGAGTGCGGTGAAGCGCATGCGGGCAAGTCCTGTCGGGTCCCCTGCTCAACGCGAGGCCCTCCCCCCGGGTTCCCCGGCGGGTCAGCCGGCCACGAGCACCAGGATCCCCGCGGCCAGGATCGCCGCGGTGGCCCCAACCACCCGGCGCCGCAGCGCGGCGGTGGCCAGCGCGGTGGTGAGCCCGGCCTTCACCATGGTGTTGGTCAGCACGGCCGTGACGATGGCGTTGGCCGCGGTCGTGGGGTCACCGCCCTCGCGGGCGTAGTTGGCCATCGACAGGGTGATGGCGTCCACGTCGGTGAGCCCGGCCAGCCCCGCGACCGCGTAGAACCCCTGCCCCGGCAGGTACGTCTCGACCAGCTTCACCACCACCAGGACGGCCGCGAAGAACGCGGCGAACTTGATGGCGGAGGTGAGGCTGAACGGGTTCCGCAGGGGCACCCGGCCCTCGACCACCACGCCTCCCCCCCGACGCGCGGCGGCGTCTCGCCGCAGGAACCACCCCGCGGCCACCAGGCTCACCGCCCCCATGACCCCGAGCGCCGGGAGCAGCCGCGGGAGCAGGGAGACGTTCACCACCACCACCTCGACTACCACCCGCACGAACATCAGCACCCAGGCGAGCAGGATGCCGGCCGCGAGCACGTCGCCCACGTCCCCGTGGCCCGCTTCCTCCCGGCTCCGCTTGGAGAACGCCAGGGTGACCGCGGTGGACGACACCAGCCCGCCGAACAGCCCCGTGAGGGCGGTCCCCCGCCCCGGGCCCAGGACCCGCACCGCGACGTAGCCGACCAGCGACAGGCTGGAGATCAGGATGACCAGCAGCCAGAGACGGTACGGATTGAGGGCCCCGATCGGGTCGATCGCCTCGTTGGGGAGCAGCGGGAGGACGATGAAGGTGGCGATCAGCAGCTTGAGACCGGCGTACAGGTCGTCCGACCCGATCCGGCCCACCAGGCCGTGGATGGGCTGCTTGAACGCCAGGATCGCCGAGGTGCCGATGCCCAGCGCCACGGCGACCCCCGGGTAGCCGAAGAGGGTGAGGCCGCCCAGCAGGCAGACCACGATGGCGGCGATCTCGGTGGTGAGGCCGATGTAGGCCGGGCTCTCCCGGGCCTGGATCACGTATCCCACGATCACCGCGGCCGAGACGCCGCCCACCGTGGCGATGAAGATCCAGACGTTGCCGAGCTCGGAGGAGAGCCAGCCCGAGATCGCCCCGGCCATGGCGAAGAGGATGAACGTCCTGATGCCGCCCAGCCCGATGTCCTGCTCGGCAGCCTTCTTCTTCTCGCGGTCGAGCCCCACCAGGGCGCCGATGAACAGCGCGATGGCGAAGTTGCGGATCAGCTCCGGGGAACCGGCATCCATGACCCCGGAAGAATAAGCCCCGGCAGGTCAGTCCAGATAGGGCGCGATCCGTCGGGCGAAGGCCTTCCGGGCCCGGTTGAGCCGGCTCTTCACCGTGCCCAGGTCCGCACCCACGATCTCGGCGATCTCCTCGTAGGTCCGGTCCTCCAGCTCCCGGAGCCGGAAGACCTCCCGGTGCAGCGGGGACATCTCCTCGAGCACCCGCTCGGCCAGTTCGATCATGGACCGGCTGGCGGCCGTCTCGTCCGGCCGCGGCGCGGGATCCTCCGCCAGGTCCACCCAGTCGAGCGGATCGCCCTGCGGGGTGTGCACGCGGTAGGACACGAAGGGGCTCCGCCGGCGGCGCCGGAGGTCGTTCCGGGCGAGGTTGCCCGCGATCGTGTAGATCCAGGTGGAGAAGCTCCGCTCCGGGTCGTAGCGCTCGCCGTGCCGGTGCACCCGGAGGAAGGTCTCCTGCACCAGCTCCTCCGCCCGCTCGCGGTCGTGCACCATGCGGGTGATGAAGTTGAGCAGCCGGGTCCGGTAGAGCCGGTCGAGCCGAGGAAACGCGGTCCGGTCCCCCCGCAGGTGCGCCCGGACCAGCTCGCCGCCGTCCACGCGGGCGGCGCTGGCGGTCGGGTTCCGTGGGGCGCTGAGGGCGACGGCGGCTGTCATTGTCCAACCTCTTGCGGTGTGCGAACTTGCGATTGCGAGTGAACGATAGGGAGCACCATTCCACCAGTGAAACTGCGCCGATGAGAGCAATTTGTCAAGAGATTGTCTATATTGCAATATGGACAAAACAATGACGGCGACCGACGGCGACGAACTGCGGCTCCATACCGCCGGCCCCACGCGGCCCCGGCCGGGCGGCGAGTTCGTGCTCTACTGGATCCAGACCACCATGCGGGCCACGGAGAACCAGGCTCTCAACGTCGCCATCGCCCAGGCCGACGCGCTGGGGATTCCGGTGGTGGCCTACCACGGCCTGCGGCCCGATTACCCGTGGGCCAGCGACCGGATCCACACCTTCATCCTGGAGTCGGTCGTGGACCTGGCGCGGGACTTCGAGGCGCGCGGGATCCAGTACGGGTTCTACCTGGAGCGCGACCCCGCCGGGCGGAAGCGGAAAGGAGCGCGCTCGCCGCTGGTCGCCCTGGCGGAGCGGGCCGCGATGGTGGTGACCGACTGGTTCCCCACCTTCATCGTGCCGCGGCAGACGGCCTCGCTGCGCGGGAAGGTCGAGGCGCCGGTCGTGGCCGTGGACTCCTGCACCGTGGTGCCGGCCCGCTTCCACGAGCGCGAGTGGGCCACCGCCCGCGGGATCCGGCCCCGCCTGCTCAAGGCGCTCCCCCACTACCTGCACCCGGTGCCGAACCCGCGGCCGGCCGTCCGACGCCGCGTCGAGCTGCCGTTCGACCCGCTGGTGCCGGAGCCCGATGCCATCCCCGAGCTGGTGGCGGCGTGCGCCATCGACCACTCGGTGCCCCCGTCGCCCACGATCCGCGGGGGGACCCGGGCCGCGCGGAAGCGGTTGCGCGCCTTCCTGCGCGACGGCCTGGGCCGCTACGTGGAGGAGCGGGGCGACCCCAACGCCGACGCCTCCAGCCGGCTCAGTCCCTACCTGCACTTCGGGAACATCAGCATGAACGAGGTGCTGCTGGCGGCGCGCGAGGCGGGCCCCGCGAAGCAGTACGAGAAGTTCCAGGACGAGGCGCTCACCTGGCGCGAGCTGGCGTTCAACTTCGCGTACCACGACCCCGGGCACCGCACCTGGAAGGCGGTGCCGGAATGGGCCCGGAAGGAGCTGGACGACGCGACCGGCGACCCCCGCCCGGCCGTCTACTCCGACGAGGACCTGGAATTCGCCCGCACCGACGACGAACTGTGGAACGCCTGCCAGCGCTCCCTGCTGCGCGACGGCGAGCTCCACAATTACGTGCGGATGCTGTGGGGGAAGGCGGTGATCATGTGGAAGCGGAAGCCCGCCGACGCGCTCCGCGTGCTGGAGCACCTCAACCACAAGTACGCCCTCGACGGGCGGGACCCCAACAGCTACGGCGGGATCCACTGGTGCTTCGGGAAGTTCGACCGGCCCTTCTTCCGCCGCCCCATCTACGGCACCGTGCGGTATCAGTCGCTCCGGGCCGCGCGCAGGAAGTTCGACGCCAAGGCCTACATCGAACGGATGACCGCCGGGGCCTGAGCCCGGCGGAATCGCTCAGACGGCGAAGGGGACGTCGATCGTGAGCCCGTCCCGGGCCACCACCGTCTCCGGAAAGAGCTCCCGCGCCTCGGCCAGCAGTTCGGGGGCCTCCCGACTGTAACGCGCGCTGATGTGGGTGAGGGCGAGCCGCCGCACCTTGGCCTGCCGGGCCAGTTCCGCCGCCTGCCGGGCGGTGGAGTGCCCGGTCTCGCCGGCCCGCTCGCGCTCCTCCTCGGCGAAGGTGGCCTCGTGGATGAGCAGGTCGGCGCCGCGGGCCGCCTCCAGCACGGTGGCACAGGGCCGGCTGTCCCCGGCGTATACCAGGCGGCGGCCGGGCCGCGACGGCCCCACCAGTTCGGAGGCCTCGATGGTCCGCCCGTCCTCCAGGGTGACCGACTGACCGCGGTGGATGCGCCCCCACATCGGCCCCTCCGGGATGCCCAGCTCGCGGGCCCGGTCGGGATTGAACCGCCCCAGCCGCTGGTGTTCCACGATGGCATAGCCCACCGTGTCCGCCCGGTGGTCGGTGGCGAACACCGCGATCTCGTAGTCGTTCCGGGCCAGGCGGTCACCCGCCCGGACCTCCCTGATCTCGATCGGGAACTTGTTGCGCTCGATCCCCACGCCCAGCAGCGCGCCCAGCACCCGCTCCGCCGGCGGCGGGCCGTACAGGATGACCGGCTCCTGCCGGTCCATCAGCCCGAGGGTCCGGATCAGGCCCACGATCCCGAGGATGTGGTCCGAGTGGTAGTGGGTGACGAAGATCTCCCGGAAGGCGAACCCGACTCCGTACCGCATCATCTGCCGCTGGGTGCCTTCCCCGCAGTCGAACAGGAAGGTCTCGCCCTCCCGCTGCACCGCGAGGGCCGAGACGTTGCGCTCCACCGTGGGACAGGCGGCGGCGGTGCCGAGGAAGGTGACCGTCAGCATGGCGGAAAAGGTACCCGCGGACCGGAACCGGACAAAACAGCGCCGCCTCCGGGCGCCGGGGCCGTCGGAGGCGGCGGGAGCGCTCCGGGGGGAGCGCGGCGGGTGCCTAGCGGGCGCCGTGCACCAGGCGGAGGAACTCCTCGCGGGTCGAGGTGTCCTCCCGGAAGGAGCCCCGGAGGGCGCTGGTCAGGGTCCTGGAGTTCTGCTTCTCCACCCCCCGCATCATCATGCAGAAGTGGGCGGCCTCGACCACCACGCCCACGCCGCGCGGCTCCAGCACCTCCATGAGGGCGTCGGCCACCTGGTCCGTCAGCCGCTCCTGGACCTGGAGCCGCCGCGCGAAGACGTCCACCACCCGGGCCACCTTGGACAGCCCCACCACCTTTCCGTCGGGGATGTAGGCCACGTGGGCCTGCCCGAAGAACGGCAGCATGTGGTGCTCGCACATCGAGTAGAACTCGATGTCCCGGACCACCACCATGTTGTCGTAGTCCTCCTCGAACAGCGCGTCGCCGATGACTTCTCGGACGCTCATCTGGTAGCCCCGGGTGAGCCACCGGAGCGAGCGCTCCATCCGCTCGGGCGTCTTGAGCAGCCCCTCGCGCCCCGGGTCCTCGCCCAGCTGATGCAGCAGCCGGCGGGTGGTGCGGCGGAGCGCGGACTCGGGCTCGCCGGTTCCGGCCGGGGGGTTCTCCGGCGCGGGGCGCCGGCTCGGGGATGGGGGGACGGGGAACTGGACGACGGTCATCGGCGGTTCCGGGTTCGGGTGCTGGCCGGCCCCTGCCGGCCCGGTCCCGACAGATACGCCCGGGGCCCCGCCCGGGTTCCCGGCCCCGGGAACCGGCCTAGAACAGCTTGACCTGGACGGTCAGCTTGCCGGGGTTCTTGCGGAGGTCGTCCACCAGGGCCTTGAGCGACCCGCTCAGGTCCCGGAGCTGGGCGTAGAGCGTGGTGTCGGTCGCCACCCGGCCCAGGGTGCCTTCGCCGCGGTTCACCCGCATGAGCAGGGTGTCCAGGCGGGCCCCGGTGGCCACGTACTGGTCGGTCAGCCGGGTGAGCTGGACGGTGGCGGAGTCGAGGTCGTCGAGCGCGCGTCCCATGGCCGGGCTCGCCAGCACGGAGTCCAGCCGCTGGCTCAGCCGCTGGAGCGTGGTCAGGGTGGCGGTGAGCTCCCGGGTCGGCCCCCGTCCCTGGTCGGCGAAGACGTCCGCCAGCCGCTGCACGCTGGCCAGGGTCCGGTGCAGGTCGTCGGCCATCCGGCGGTTGGCCATCTCGTTGAATCCGTCGAGCGCCACCTTGGCGCGTTCCGACAGGTCCTCCCCCAGCTCGGTGAGGCTGGACATGTCCTCCCCGACGATGACCCGGTCGGTGGGCAGCCGCTCGGTGGCCTGGCCCGGGTCGAAGTCGACCATGACGTCGCCCACCAGCCCGATGGAGGTGATCCGGGCGGAGGCGTCGAGCTTCGGCACGATGCGGCGGTCGAGCCCCAGGGTCACGATCACCCGGCCCACGCCCTCGAACGCGATGTCATCCACGGTGCCGAGGGTCACCCCCGAGATCTTGACCGGGTTGCCCCGCTTCATGTTCCCCACGTCCGTGAACTGCACCCGCACCCGGTTGGCCGTGGGGTTGAGCGACTTGCCGCCCAGCCACATGGTGCCCAGCACGAAGAGCACCACGGCCGACAGGACCAGGGCGCCGACGGTGATCTCCTGCTTGTAGTGCAGATCCATGGACGCTCGCTCAGGCCGCGATCGGCCGGTTGTCGAAGTCGCGCTCGAGGAACTCGCGGACCGTCGGGTCGGTGGACTGGAGGAACTCCTCCTGGGAACCCTGCAGGACGATCCGCCCGCCCGAGAGCAGGGCCAGCCGGTTGGCCACCCGGAAGGCCCCCCGCACGTCATGGGTCACCATGATGCTGGTGACGCCGAGCTCGTTGTCCAGGTGCTTGACCAGCTCGTCCACGATGTCGGCGTTGACCGGATCGAGGCCGCTGGTGGGCTCGTCGTACAGCAGGTACTTGGGCTTGCCCGCGATGGCCCGGGCGATGCCCACCCGCTTGCGCATCCCGCCCGACAGCTCGGCCGGGTACTTGCGCACCGTGTCGGCCGAGAGGTTCACCAGCCGGAGGCACTCGGCCACCCGCTCCCGGGCGAACTCCAGGTCCTCGTACTGGGCCTCGTCGCTCAGCCCCAGCCGGATGTTCTCGAACACGTTCATCGAGTCGAACAGCGCCCCGTTCTGGAACACGTAGCCGATCCGGGTCCGGAGTTCGGTGAGCTCCTTGCGCTTGAGCTTCTGCACCTCGAGCCCGTCCACCGTGACGGTGCCCCCGTCGGGCCGGATCAGCCCGTTGATGTGCTTGAGCAGGACGCTCTTGCCGGTGCCCGAGGGGCCCATCAGGGCCACGGTCTCGCCCTCGCGCACGTCGAAGTCCACGCCGTCGAGGACGACCTGTTCGCCGAAGGCCTTCCGGATGCCGCGGATCTCGATCATCAGTTGAGCAGGATCTTGGCCAGCAGGGTGTTGAGCATGAGGATCACCACCGAGCTGGCCACCACCGCTCCGGTCGCGGCCCGGCCCACGCCCTCGGCGCCCTGCTTGGTGTTGAACCCCACGTAGCAGCTGATCAGGGTGATCGCCCCGCCGAAGAAGAAGGCCTTGATGACCGAGTAGTACCCGTCGAAGGCCCGGTAGTAGTACTGCGCCCCGTAGGCGAAGTCCACGTCGGTCACCGGCAGGACCTGCTTCACGCTCCACCAGCCGGTCAGCACCGCCACCACGTCGGCGATCACGGTGAGAGCCGGCACCACCAGGAAGCCCGCCAGCACCCGCGGGATGATGAGGTGGGACGCGGGCGAGCGGCCCAGCGACTCCAGCGCGTCGATCTGCTCGGTCACCCGCATGGTGCCCAGTTCCGCCGCGTAGCGCGCCCCGATCCGCCCCGCCAGCACCAGCCCGATGAGCACCGGGCCCAGTTCCAGCACGATGGTGGAGACGATCAGCGTCCCCAGCACGTACACCGGGAGCGCGGTCTGCCACTGGTAGCCCGACTGGAACGCGGTGACGGCGCCCGCAAAGGCCGAGATGATGAGCACGATGAACAGGCTCCCCACCCCGATGTTCGAGGCCTCGGTGATGGTCCGAGGGAACCAGATCCGCCACTCGGCGAGCCCGCGGAACATCTCCAGGACCATCAGGCTGAACCGGCCCAGGTGGGCCAGCGTGGCGAGGACGACGCGGCCGACCAGGCGGGGGATGCCGAGGAGGGCGTTCATGGCCTAGTATCTTGCTCCGCCATGGCGGCGAAGTCTACCCTGACCCGCGACCGCGCGCGACGTTTTCGGCGCGCGCTCCTGCGCTGGTTCCGCCGCCACGGCCGCGACCTGCCCTGGCGCGCCACCCGGGATCCCTACGCGGTCCTGGTCTCCGAGTTCATGCTGCAGCAGACCCAGGTGAGCCGGGTCGAGCAGTTCTACCCCCGGTTCCTGGCGGCCTTCCCCACACTGGAGGCCCTGGCCCGTTCGCCGTCCCGCAGCGTGGTCGCGGCATGGGACGGACTGGGGTACTACGGCAGGGCCCGCAACCTCCATCGCCTCGCCCGGCAGGTCGTCCGCGAACACGGCGCCCGGATCCCCCGCGAAGTGGACCAGCTGCGGGCCCTGCCGGGCGTGGGGACCTACACCGCGGGTGCGGTGGCCTGCTTCGCCTACGAGCGCGCGGTCCCCGCGGTGGACACCAACGTGGCCCGGGTCATCCGCCGGGCCTTCCACCCCCGGCTCGGCGCCGGGGCCCGGGCCGAGCGACGGATCGTGGAGACCGCCCGGCGTCTGCTCCCGCGGGCCGGGCCGCAGGCCTGGGCCCTGAATCAGGGCCTGATGGAACTCGGGGCGCTGATCTGCACGGCGAGGGTGGCGAGGTGCGGCGAGTGTCCGGTGCGGCGTGAGTGCGCCACCGGCCGCCGCGGGCTCACCGTGCCGCGAGGGTCATCGGCCGGGCGTCCGGCCGTCAGCCATAGCGATAGAGCGCCCCGGTGAGGAGGGTGATCAGCGCCAGGATGCTGGACGACATTCCCCAGGTCACCAGCCGCCGCCGGAGCCCGTGGAAGGCCGCGGCGTCGGGACCTACCGGCTCCAGGCGGGCCAGCTTGGCGGAGGTGGGAAGCACCATCACGAACACCATGATCGCGGCGATGAGCCCCAGTCCCTGCATGGCCATGAGCCAGTGGCTGAGCCCGACCGCCGAGACCCGGTTGTAGAGCCGCAGGGTCAGGATCAGGCCCGAGACGGTCGCCACCGCCGCGCCCGGACCGATGAGGGCCCGGTAGATGCTGGCCTGCAGCCGCACCACGATCCCCCAGTCCTCGTCGCGCTCCCGCCGGGCGGCGATGGAGACCGCCATGGCCGCGAGGGCGCCCCCGATCCAGACGCAGTAGCCGAGGATGTGCAGGAAGTACCAGGTGGTGCTCATGGGACGGTCCGGGGAAAGAGCGCGGCGTCGATCGGCTGGCGCCCGGCGAATCCGGAGCCCAGCTCGTGCCAGTGGGTGATGTGGTCCTCGCCGAGCCGCCAGCAGAGGAAGACCAGGCGATCGTCCAGCAGGGCGTAGAAGTCCACCAGGCCGAGGTCGAAGTCCTTGAGCTCGCAGCCGACCGCCTGCAGCTCCTCAACCAGGCTCTCCACCCGCGTGGCGCAATCGTTGACCGTGGACCGCTGCCGGCCCACTTCGGGTGACTCGGGCGTATCGCCCCGCACGCCGGCCACCGCCAGTTCGTAGGCACCGAGCGCATCGCGCCAGGCCCGGTACTCGGTCTGGATGTCGGCGACGATGCGGCTCACGAGCGGCAGCGTCCGCTCGGCCTCGTCCAGGGTGAAGATGCGTGGTTCCGGCATGGGTTCAGCCCGAATTTCGACAGCCGTGCCGGGCGGGGCAAGGGCGTGACGGGCTCAGCGCGCGGCCAGCGCCTTGCGCGCCGCTTCGTATCCCGCCTGCTCGTAGCGGGCCAGGTTGCGCAGGGCGAAGGTGGCGCCCCGCTCCGCCACCGGCCGCACGTAGACCAGGGGCGGTCGCTCCGGGCTCTTCTTCCACAGCGACAGCTCCAGCTCGCTGTTGTTGGCCATCAGCACCCCCGTGGCCTGGGTGTGCATCCGGATCAGGGGCGGCGGGGCCAGCCGCCCGGTGGCGGGCACCGCGTCGAAGCCGGGTCCCGCGTCCACCGCCACCACCAGATCGGCGGCGAACCGGGCGGCGGTGGAGAGCGGCAGCGGCCCGCGCAGTCCCCCGTCGGCCAGCCGGCGTCCGGCCATCTCGTGGGGCGGATACCAGAGCGGCAGCGCGCACGAGGCGTAGAGCGCGTCGAGCAGCGGGGCGTCCTCCCCGCCGGCCCCGAACACCACCAGGGCCCCGGTGTCGAGGTCGGCCGCGGTGACGGTGAGCGGGATCGGCAGCTGATCGAACCGGGTGGCCGGGACCAGCCGGGCCAGGGTCCGCTGCAGGGGCTCGGGGTGGAGCAGCGCCGTGGCGAAGAACCCCTGCACCAGCGCCGCGGGAGAGAGCCGTGCCACGTCCCGCCGGCGGATCCCGCGGGCCCGCTCCAGCAGCTCCGCGGGCGTGAGCCCCGCCGCCAGCCCCGCCGCCATGACCGCGCCCATGGAGGTCCCGATGTACCTAGTGGGGGCGACGGCGGCCTCCCCCATGGCGCGGACCGCCCCCAGGTGGGCGGCGGCCTTGACCCCGCCGCCGCTGAGCACCGCCGTGACCCGCGGGGGGGAACTCACCCGCGGGCCTGGGCCTCGCGGAGGGCCCGGGCCCGGTCGTATCGCGCCTGCTCCTCAGGCGTCTCGGGAATCAGGCGGGGCACCCGGCGGGGTTTCCGATCGTGGCCCACCGCCACGAACACCACCCGGGCGCTGTGGGTGTGCCGCCGCTCGCCGGTGCTCACCTGCTCCGAGTAGACCTCCACCGTGATGTCCATGGAGGAGCGGCCCACGTAATCCACCGTGGCCACACAGGTGACCAGAGCGCCCACCGGGATCGACTCGTGGAAGTCGAGCCGGTGGATGCTGGCGGTCACCGCGGGCCCTCCGGCGTGGCGGATCGCCGCCACCGCCGCCGCCTGGTCTACCAGGGCCATCAGGTCGCCGCCGAACAGATCGCCCAGCACGTTCTGCATGTTGGGCATCACGAAGGTGGTGATCTCCCCCCGGGAGTACGACATCGGGCGCGCCTTCGGGATCGATTGGCTGATGGGACGGGCGGTGGCCGATGAGGGGCGGCGACGGGAGGGCATCAGTAGTCCACCGGCCGCAGGTAGTACTCGCCGATGGCGGTCTGGCTCAGCATCGCCACGGTGGGGAGCTTGCGCTTCCAGTGGGTGGACTCGAGCCGGTGCCGCACCAGTTCGATCTCGGGGCGCGGGATCCCCAGCGCCTCGACCTCCTCGGGCCGGTAGCCGAGCAGCAGCCAGTGCAGGATCCGGTCGGCCCGGCGGTAGGCAATCCCGAAGTCCCCCTCGTCGGTCTGGCCCTCGATCAGGTCGGCGCTGGCCGGCTTGTCCACGATCACGTCCGGCACCCCCAGGTGGCGGGCCAGGGCCCAGACCTGGGTCTTGAACAGGTCCCCGATCGGGTTCACCGGCGGCGAGTCGTCGGCGTGCCAGGTGAAGTAGCCGAACAGGCGTTCCGACTTGTTGCCGGTGCCCAGGGGGAGGGCCTGCAGCGCCGCGGAGCGGTCGAACAGCACCGTCATCCGGACCCGCGCCATGATGTTGCCGAGCCGGCCCGGATCGGGAGCCCCGGGGAGCGCCGCGGCCAGCCCGTCCACCGCCCCGCTGATGTCCACCGTCTCCGACCGGACGCCCGTGGCGTCGACGACCAGCTGGGCATGGCTCAGGCTCTCGGGGCTCGAGGTCCGGTACGGCATCCGGATGGCCGTGACGTGCTCCCGCCCCAGCGCCTCGGCGGCGAGGAAGGTGACCAGCGCGCTGTCCACCCCGCCCGAGAGCCCGATCACCGCCCGCTCGAAGCCGCGCCGCCGGCGCAGCTCGTCCCGGATGAACGCCACCAGCCAGGCCCGGACCAGCCCGGGGTCGATCGCCAGCGGGTCGCCCGCGTCGGGGGCCTGCTGGGGGGGTCGCACCGGCCGGGGAGGAACGGGGCCCGCCGCCTCCGGCAGCGGCCACGGGCGCGGGGTCCCGGCGCCCCGGCGCGCGCCCAGGCTCTGCACCAGGTGGGGAAGCCGCATCTCGAGGTCGGACAGGAGCGGCGTCTCCGCCCGGGCCCGGGCGATCTCCTCCAGGTCGACCTCGGTCCGGAGCAGCGCGTCCTCGAAGAGCGGCGCCCGCGCCAGCACCTCGCCCCGCGGGCCGACCACGCA
>JBFILX010000046.1:0-12240 GCA_041612035.1 Gemmatimonadales bacterium
CTTGTAGCCGGCGAGCGCCCCGGACAGGTCGCGGAGCGGGATCCGCACCGGCAGCTCCCCGCCCTGGGCCACGAGGACCAGCCGCACCCCCGCGTCGCGCAGCTCCCGCGCGGCGACGAGGGCATCGTCCACGGGGTCGTGGGTCTCCCCGTCGGTAAAGAGGACGAGCGCGCGATCCCCCCCCTCGAGCGAGGCGTCGAGCACCTGGAGCCCCTGGCGCAGGACGGCGCCCAGGCTGGTGCCGCCGGTGCTGGCGATGTCGGGGTCGAGGGCCTCGAGGTACATGGCGACGGCGGCGTGGTCCAGGGTGAGCGGGGCCAGCACGTAGCTCTGGCCGGCGAAGGCCACCACCCCGACCCGGTCGCGCGGCACGTCCTGGAGCAGGCGGCGCGCTTCGCCCACCGCGTGCCGAAGCCGGCTTGGCGCCATGTCCTCCGCGAGCATGCTCCGGCTCACGTCCACCGCCAGGAGGACGTTGAGCCCGCGGCCTTCCGACAGCCGTTCGGCCCGGCCGCCCCGTGGCCCCGCGGCGCCGAGCCCCGCCACCACCACGGCCAGCGCGAGGAGCGGCACCGAGAGCAGGCGTCCCCGCCGCGCCACGGTCCCCAGTTCCGCCGACCAGGCGGCGGCGAGCCCGATGCGCCGGGACTCCGCCCAGCGGGCGAGCCCCGCCACGGCCAGGGCGACGACCGGCGCGAGGGCCAGCAGGATCGGCAGCTCGACCCTCACGGGACCCGCACCACCAGGGTGGCGCCCAGCAGCAGCTCGAGGGCGAGCAGGCCGATTCCCGCCAGCAGGAACGGCCGGGTCGTCTCGTCGCGGTCGCTGCGGAGCCGGTCCGACTGCGCGGTGCGCTCCAGCTCGTTGATCTGCTCGAAGACCCGGCTCAGCGTCTCGCTGTCGGTGGCGCGGAAGTAGCGCCCCCCCGTCTCCTGCGCGACGTCGGTGAGCAGCACCTCGTCGAGCCGGACCGGCACCACCTCGTACCGCAGGCCGCTGAGCCCGCGACCGGTCGGGATGCGGGCTTCGCCCTCGGTCCCCACGCCGATCGTGTACACCCGGACGCCCAGCGCCGCCGCGGCCCGGGCCGCGGTGCGCGGATCCACCGCCCCGCGGTTGTTCTCTCCGTCGGTCAGCAGCAGCACCACCTTGCTCCGGCCCGGCACCCGGCGCAGCCGGTTGAGTGCGGTGGCCAGGCCGGTCCCGATGGCGGTGCCGTCCTCCAGGGCGCCGACCCGGAGCCCGAGCACCGTCTGTTCCAGCACCCCGTAGTCGAGGGTGAGCGGCACCTGGGTGAGGGCCTCGCCGGCGAACGTGACGAGTCCGATCCGGTCGGTGCGCCGGCCCCGGATGAAGGCGGTCGCCTGGCGCTTGGCCACCTCGAGCCGGTTGGAGGGCGCGAAGTCCTCGGCCAGCATGCTGCTGGAGACGTCGATCGCCAGCACGATCGCGATCCCCTCGCCCTCGACCAGGATCCCGCCGCTGCCCAGGCGGGGGCCGGCTGCGGCGATCACCCAGGCCGCGAAGGCCAGCGCGCGGAGGGCCACCGGCACCCGGGGCCACCACGCGGAGGTGACCGCCTGCCGGGCGACGGCGAGGTCGCTCACCGGCGCCGGCACCTGCAGCCGGCGCCGACGCCAGAGCCAGAGCGGAATGGCGAGCAGCAGGAGGAGCAGCCAGGGCCGCGCGAAGATCATCCGGGGCGCTCCGGGACGCCGGCGGCGCGCCGCACCTCCGCCAGGATCCGGTTCGCCTCCGCGGGGTCCTGGGGCCCGAAGCGGCCGGTCTCGATCCGGGCCAGCAGCCCGTCGCGCGCGGGGCCCTCGGGCAGGGTGGCCAGGACCAGGGCCCGCCCTCCGTCGAGCGCGGCCCGGACTTCGCCGGCGGCGAGCCACCGGGCCAGCTGATCGACCTCCGGATGCCGCCGGGCCGGGTCGGGGCGCGGGGTCGGGGTGCCGCGGCGCCGCCACCACCGATGGAGCGGGAGCAGGCCGAGCGCGGCGGCCGCCAGGAGCACCGCCGCCGGCAGCCACGAACGGGTGCCGGCCGGGACGGTCGGCGCCGGCGGGCGCGGGGCGAGGGTGTCGCGCGCGCCCGCGGGGAGGGCGGGCAGGACCGAGCGGATCTCCAGCTGGGCCCGTGCCGCGGCGAGCGTGTCGGACCACCCGTCGTCCCGGACCAGGATCGGCCCGGGGATCCCGACCGTGTGCCGCCCCGTCCGCCAGGCTACGACCGGATACCGGAGCACCGCCGCCTGATCGCGCAGCACCACCTCGGGCGGTCCGAGCGGCTCCACCTCGGGCGTCGCGGCGATCGGGCGCGGGCGCACCGAGACCCCGGCCGGGACCGCCACGGTGTGGGTGATCCAGACCGTGTCGCCCACGGTGGCCCCGCCCGACTGCGCGGCCAGCAGCAGGCCGACGACGAGGAGTCCGGTCACCGGCCCCGCCGGTGCAGGCGCCGGGCGAAGGCGCGGCGCAGTTCGGGCGCGTAGTCGGCGGTGGTGTCGAGCGGGACCTGGTAGGCGCCGGCGGCCCGCAGCCGGTCGGCCCGGCCCTGCAGACGGCGGCGGGCGGCCTGACTCCAGCGCCGCCGGGCGGCCCGGTCGCCGGTGTCCACCAGGACCCGCGCCTCGCCTTCCGCGTCGGCGAGCAGCATCCAGCCCGACGCGGGCGGCAGCCGGTCGCGCGGTTCGTCCACGGTGACGGCGAACACCTGGTGCCGCGCGGCGAGCTGCCGCAGGGGATCGTCCCACCCCGGGGCGACGAAGTCCGACAGCACCACCACGATGCTCCGGTGGCGGAGCAGCCGGGCGGTGCGGCGCAGGGCCGCCACCAGGTCGGTGCCCCGCCCCGCCGGCTCGAACGCCAGCAGGTCCCGGATCACGCGGAGCGCGTGCCGCCGCCCCTTGCCCGGCGGCACGACGTGCTCGACCCGGTCGGTGAAGACCAGGGCGCCGACCCGGTCGTGCTCGCGCGCGGCCGCCAGTGCCAGCACCGCCGCGACCTCGACCGCGCGATCGGCCTTGCGCACCGGGGCCCCGAGCGCGAGCGAGGCCGACCGGTCCACCACGAGGAAGAGGGTGACTTCCCGCTCCTCGGTGAAGGTCTTGACGTAGGGGGCGCCCAGCCGGGCGGAGACGTTCCAGTCGATGGCCCGGTAGTCGTCGCCGACCTCGTAGGCCCGCACCTCGGCGAACTCGATCCCGTGGCCCCGGAACACCGAGCGGTACTCCCCCGCCAGCAGGGTGTCCACCAGCCCCCGGGTCCGGAGCGCGATCCGCTTGACCTGACGGAGGATCTCGGGCGGGATCGGGGGCACGGCGTCCCCGGGGCGTCAGGGCGCGCGGACGGCGGCCAGCACCCGACCCACGATCAGGTCGGGCGTGATGTCCTCGGCCTCCGCCTCGAACGTCAGCACGATCCGGTGGCGCAGCACGTCGGGCGCGACCGCCTGGACGTCCTCGGGGGTGACGAAGTCGCGGCCCCGCAGCAGGGCCATGGCCCGCGAACCCTGGGCCAGCCCGATCGAGGCCCGGGGCGAGGCCCCGAAGGCCACCAGGGGGGCCAGCTCCGCAAGCCCGACCGCGGCGGGGTCCCGGGTGGCCCGCACCAGGTCCACGATGTAGTCCACCAGCCGCTGGTCGAGCGCCACCTGCCGCGTCGCCGCCCGCGCGGCCAGGATCTCCGCGGGGGTGAGCCGCGGCTCCACCGGGATCGGCTCGCCGCCGCTCATGCGCAGCAGGATCTCGGTCTCCTCGGCGCGGGTGGGATACCCCACGTGCACCTTCAGCAGGAAACGGTCGAGCTGGGCCTCCGGCAGCGGGTAGGTGCCCTCGCTCTCGATCGGGTTCTGGGTGGCCAGCACCAGGAACGGTTCCTGCAGCGCGTGGCTGGTCCCCCCGATGGATACCTGGCGCTCCTGCATCGCCTCCAGCAGGGCCGACTGGACCTTGGCCGGGGCCCGGTTGATCTCGTCGGCCAGGATGATGTTGGCGAAGATCGGGCCCTTCTTCACCCCGAACTCCTGGGTCTTCACATCATAGACCATCGTGCCGATGACGTCGGCCGGCAACAGGTCGGGCGTGAACTGGATCCGGGAGTAGCTCGCGTGCACGATCTCCGCCAGGGTCCGGACCGCCAGGGTCTTGGCCAGCCCCGGGACTCCTTCCAGCAGGATATGGCCCCCGGTCAGGAGACCCACCATGAGCCGCTCGACCATGACCTCCTGGCCGACGACCCGGCGGCCGACCTCGGCCACCGCGCTGCGGATCAGCTCGGTGCTCCCGGACGCCGGTCGGGACTGGGCGGGCTGGGCCACGTCAGTCCTCCTCGCCGGAGAGGCGGATCGCCTTGTAGATCGCGCGGACCTCCTCGGGGGTGAGCGGTCGGGACTTGCCCGGGGGCAGGTCGCCCAGACGCACCGGGCCGTAGCTCAGCCGGGCCAGCCGCTCGACCTTCAGCCCCAGCGCCTCGCACCACCGCCGCACCACGTGCTGCCGCCCCTCGGCCAGCGTGAGGTCCACGATGCTCCGCCCGTCGTGCCCGGGTCGCACCGCCACCCGCAGGGGGACCACGGGCCGGCCGTCCACCTCCACCCGCTGGTGCGCCGCCGCGGTGATTTCCGCCGTCGGGCGGCCGTGCACCAGGGCGGTATAGCGCCGCGGGACCCGGTATCGCGGGTGGGTCAGGCGGAAGACCGCGTCCCCGTCGGTGGTGAGCAGCAGGAGGCCGGTGGTCATGATGTCCAGCCGGCCCACGTACGCCAGGCCGGCCGGGTCCTTGAGGAAGTCGAACACCGTCCGCCGACCCTGCTCGTCCGAGGCGGTCGTCACCACCCCCAGCGGCTTGTGGAAGGCCAGCCACCGGCGCGGCCGCAGCCGGACCCGCTTCCCGTTGACCGTGATGGTCTGGGTCTCGGGATCCACCTTGCTCCCCAGCTCGGCCACCCGGCCGTTCACCCGGACCCGGCCCTCGCGGATGAGCTCCTCCGCCGCCCGGCGCGAGGCGACCCCGGCCCGGGCCAGGGCCCGCTGCAGACGCATCTCGGTCACGACTCGGCCTCGACGTACGCCGCCGCGTCGTCGTCGGGCGGCGCCTCCACGGCGGGCGGCTGCAGCGCGATGCTGAACTCCTCGGTGCGGGGGAGGCCGCTCAGGTCGGAGAGCCCCAGCAGTTCGAGGAAGAGGGGGGTGGTGCCGTACAGCAGCGGCCGGCCCATGGCGTCGCTCCGCCCCACGACCTCGATCAGGCTGCGCTCCTGGAGCGACCGGAGCACGCCGCTCGACTGGACCCCCCGGATCTCCTCCACCTCCGCCCGGCCCACCGGCTGGCGGTAGGCGATCACCGCCAGGGTCTCCAGCATGGCGGCGGTGAGCCGGGACGAGCGCTGGACCACGCGGGCCCGCTCCAGGGCCTCGGCCAGGGCGGCCCGGGTGACGACCTGCCAGCCCCCGCCCAGTTCGACCACCTCCACGCCGTGTCCGTCGAGGTCGTAGTGGTCCCGCAGCTGCTCCACCGCGGCGCGCACCTCCGCGAGCGAGACCTCCGGGTCCAGCGCCTCGAGTTCCTCGAGGGTGAGCGGGCGGTCGGCCGCGAACAGCGCGGCCTCAATCAGCTGAGCGAGTGGCTTCACGGCGGATCACCAGCGGGGTGAAGGGGTGCGGCTGCGCCACCCGGAGCAGCCCGCGGCGGGCCAGCTCCAGCAGGGCGAGCAGGGTCGAGAGCACGTCGGTGATGGTGGGGGTCGGGCCCAGCGCCTCCGCCCAGGTGAGCTCGGTCCGGTTCTGCAGCAGGGTCTCGATCCGGAGCGTGGCCCCCTCCACGTCGAGCGGGCGGGCCACCACGGAATGGAGCACCGGGTGGAGAATGCCGGCCACCACCCGGTCCACCGCCATCAGGAGCTCCAGCAGGTCGAGCGTCGGCGGCTCGGGCGGGAGATCCGGGGGCGGCGGCAGGTACCCGCGGGGATGCATCAGCCCGCGCCGCTCGGCCGCCCGTCCCATCCAGAGCGCGACTTCCTTGATCTGCTGGTATTCCAGGAGCCGGCGCACCAGTTCGGCCCTGGGGTCCTCCCAGCCCTCCTCGGTCCCCGGCCGCGGGAGCAGCATCTGGATCTTGAGCCGCAGCAGGCGGCTCGCCATCTCCAGGTAGTCCGCCGCCTGGTTCAGCTGCAGCTGGTCGATGACCGCCAGGAACTGGTCCGCGATCCGCGCCACCGGGATGTCGGAGATCTCGAGCCGCTGCTCCCGGATCAGGTGCAGCAGCAGGTCGAGCGGACCCGAGAACCCGTCCACCTCCACCACGAACGCCGACTCCCGCTCGAGCACGGGGGCCGGGGCCGCGGTGAACGCGGGGGCGGTTGCGACCGGGAAGGTCACCGGACGCCTGGGCGGGGGGCCGGACGGCCCGATGGGGCGCTCATCACAGCTTTCGGAAGACGGGAGGCGGCCGTGGCGGACGGCGGAAAGTAAAGGCCGCATGAAACCAAGTCAAAACCCATGGCCCGATTGCGTTTGCCTCACGCCGCCGTTAGCTTGGACGGCTTGAAACCGGGGTCTCTCCGCCCCCAGCCCTGTCGCCCGCGAGGTTGCCGTGCCCCGTACGTCGTCCGCCAAGAAGGCCCTGCGCCAGACCAAGACCCGCACCGCGGTGAACCGGGCCCAGCGCTCCCGGCTCCGGAACGCGGTCCGCGCGGTCCGTGCCGCGACCACGCCGGAAGACCGGCAGGCCGCCTTCCGGACCGCCGAGCGGCTGCTCGACCGGGCCGGCCGGAAGAACCTGATCCACCGGGCCACGGCGGCCCGGATCAAGAGCCGGCTCGCCAAGGCGGTGCAGGCCCCGACGGCCTGAGGCCCGCCTCCCGAAACGACAAGGGCCCCCCGCCGCCGGCAGGGGGCCCTTCGCTGTCCCTCCCCGCGTCACACCGCGGCCAGTTCCGCGCCGCAGCGCTCGCAGTACCACTCCGTGGGCCGGTTCATGGCCCCGCAATCGGTGCACTTCAGGGTCTTCCCCGCGGTGCTGCCCCGGGGACCCCGGGCGGTCGACTCCTCTTCCGCCCCCTCGAGCGCCACCGACTTGAGGAAGGTCATTTCGTCGACCGCATCGCCGCTGCGGGCGGGCTCGGCCGGGGCCGCTCCCGGGGTTGGCGCGGGGAACCGAAGGGTGCGACCCGGGCGCTCGCGGGGGCGGGGCTCGTTCCCCGGCGGGGTGAACCGCGGGGCCTCGGGCGAGCGGGACCGGGCCGCGGCGTCGGGGGCTTCACGGACCAGTTCGGGTCCCTGGCCCTCCGCGTCCTCGACCGGGGCCCGGGCCGGGGCCGCCGGCTGGGAGGGGTGGATCTGGTCCAGCACCTCTTCGAGGTCGGCGATCTCGCCGCGGCGGGCGTCCAGCTCGGCCAGGAGGCCGTTGAGCCGGGCGCCGCACTGCTCGTCCCGGCGGCGCCATTCGTCGTCGCCGTACTCGCCGACGGCGTGCCGGAGCTCCGCCTCGGCCCGCTCCTCCTCGGCTTCGATCCGCTGGCCGTCGAGGGCCGTGACCCGGGTCCGGAGTTCGTCGAGCGATGCGGTGAGCGCCGAGGTGTAGCCCCGCAGCCGGGACACCACCTCGGCCAGCCGGCCCTCGTAGTCCCCCCGTACCCGTGCGCGCACCGCCGACGGCGCCTCGCCCGCGGCGTCCAGCCTGGCAAGCCACTCCTGCAGCCGAAGCCGGTCGGCCAGCAGGGTTTCGATCTCGTCCCGGCCGCGCGCCAGGTCCTCAGCCATGGGGTCTCCTCCGATCTCCTAATGTAACGCCCGCCGGACCGGCGTAAACATGTCCCACCCCTGGCCGTCCAGGATCTAGTCGCCGCGCCGGTACACCACCCGCCCGTCCACGATGGTCAGGTCGGCCTGCCCGACCAGTTCCTCGCCCGCGAACGGGGTGTTGCGGCTGAGGCCGTGGAACGCCTCGGGCCGGACGGTCCACCGGCGGGCGGGGTCGAACACGACCACGTCGGCCGGGGCTCCCACCGCCAGGGTCCCCCCGGGGAGGTGGAAGATCCGGGCCGGGCGGGTGCTCATCCGCTCCAGCAGCTCGGGAAGGGTCAGGAGCCCCGGCTCCACCAGCTCACGGATCGCCAGTCCCAGCGCCGTTTCGAGCCCGACGATGCCGTTGGGCGCCTCGTCGAACTCGCGCTCCTTGGCATCGTAGTGGTGCGGGGCGTGGTCGGTGGCGATGACGTCGATCGTCCCGTCCCGCAGTCCCTCCCGGATCGCCTCCCGGTCCTCGGGCTCCCGGAGCGGGGGGTTCATCTTGGCGTTGGTGTCGTAGTCGCCCACCCGCTCGTGGGTCAGGGCGAAGTGGTGGGGGGTGGCCTCCGCGGTCACCGTGATGCCCCGCTCCTTGGCGCGGCGGATCAGCTCCACCGATCCCCGGGTGGACATGTGGCAGAGGTGGACGTGCCCGCCGGTCAGCTCGGCGAGCAGGATGTCCCGCGCCACCATGATCTCCTCCGCGGCGGCCGGGATCCCCTTCAGGCCGAGCCGGGTCGAGACCAGTCCCTCGTGCATCGAGCCGCCGGCCGAGAGGGTCGGATCCTCGCAGTGGTCGGCGACCGGGATGCCGAAGGTCCGGGCGTACTCGAGGGCGGTCCGCATCAGGTGGCTGGAGACCACGGGGCGACCGTCGTCGCTCACCGCGACGGCGCCGGCGCCGACCATCTCGCCGAACTCGGCGAGCTGCTGGCCCTTCTGCCCCAGCGAGATGGCCCCGATCGGGTAGACCCGCGCCTTGGCGGCGCGGATGGCCTGCCGGACCACGAACCCGACCGCGGCCTGGTTGTCGGTGACCGGATCGGTGTTGGGCATGGCGCAGACCGCGGTGAATCCGCCGGCCGCGGCGGCCATGGCCCCGGTCGCGACGGTCTCCAGTTCCTCCTGCCCCGGCTCCCGCAGGTGCACGTGCAGATCGATGAGCCCGGGGGCCACCACCCGGCCCGCCACGTCGAGGACCTCCGCCTCGGGGGCGTGGATGTTCCGCCCGACCGATTCGACCTTTCCCCCGGCCAGCAGGACGTCGGCGAGGCCGTCGGTCCCCCGGGAGGGGTCGATCACCCGGCCTCCGCGGAGCAGGAGCGGCCTCATGCGTCGTCTCCGCCGGACGCGGGGGCCGACCAGTCGGGCGCCCCGCCCGCCAGCAGGTAGAGGGCGGCCATCCGCACCGCCACCCCGTTGGTGACCTGCGGCAGGATGACGCTGTGGGGGCCGTCGGCGACGTCGCTGTCGATCTCCACCCCCCGGTTCATCGGCCCCGGGTGCAGGATGACGACCTCGCGCGGTGCCCGCTCGAGCCGGGCGCGGCTCACCCCGAACACCCGGTTGTACTCGCGCAGGGACGGCACGAAGCCGCCCTGCATCCGTTCCAGCTGCAGCCGCAGCACGTTCAGCGCGTCGGCCCACGCGATGGCGTCCTCGATCCGGTGGAACACGGTCACGCCGAGCGCCTCGATGCCCCGCGGCATCAGGGACGGCGGCCCGCAGACCGCCACCTCCGCCCCCAGGGTGCGCAGGCCCCAGAGGTTGCTCCGGGCCACGCGGCTGTGCAGCACGTCGCCGCAGATCGCCACCTTGAGTCCCTCGATCCGCCCGAACCGGTCGCGCAGCGTGAGCAGGTCGAGGAGCCCCTGGGTGGGGTGCTCGTGCTTGCCGTCGCCGGCGTTGATGACGTTGGACCGGATGCGGTCGCCCAGGAACTTGGCGGCGCCCGAGGCCGGGTGACGGATGACGACCATGTCGATCCGCATCGCCTCGAGGTTGCGGGCGGTGTCCACCAGGGTCTCCCCCTTGCTCACCGACGAGCCCTGGGCCGCCACGTTGACGGTGTCGGCGGAGAGCCGCTTCTCGGCGAACTCGAACGAGATCCGGGTGCGGGTCGAGGGCTCGAAGAAGAGGTTGACGATGGTCTTGCCGCGCAGCGCCGGGACCTTCTTGATCGGCCGCTCGCTCACCTCCTTGAACGGCTCGGCGGTGTCGAGCAGGAGCAGGAGCTGCTCCCGGGTGAGCCCCTCGAGCCCGACCAGGTCCTTGCCCAGCCCGCTCATGGCGACCCCGCCCCCGCCACGAGGGTCACCTCGTCGCGGCCATCGAGTTCCTGCACCGCCACGTCCACCCGGTCGCCGGGGCCGGTCTCGACCCGCAGCCCGACCACGTCGGGCTGGATCGGCAGCTCCCGTCCACCCCGGTCGACCAGCACCGCCAGCAGGATGCGGCGGGGCCGCCCGAAGTCGGCCACCTCGTCGAGCGCGGCCCGGGCGGTGCGCCCGGTGTAGAGCACGTCGTCCACGATGACCACCGTGGACCCGTCGAGGTCGCGCGGGAGGGAGGTCTCTCCCACCACCGGGCGGGGCCCGATGGTCTGGAGGTCGTCCCGGTAGAGGGTGATGTCGAGCTTGCCCAGGGCGACCCGCCGGCCGGCCGGGGCGCCCTCGAGGAGGCCGGCGAGCCGGGCGGCCAGTTCGACGCCCCGGCGCTGGATGCCCACCAGGGCGAGCCGGTCGTCGACCCCGGCCCGGGCCACGATGTCGGCCGCCATGCGCTGCAGCGCGCGGGAGATGTCGGTGTCGTCGAGGAGCCGGCGGGGAGGAATCGGCATGCCGGGCGCGGAAGCTAGTCCGGCGCCGCGGCGAGGGCAACGGGCCGCTCCGGCGGGCGGCGCCACCGCCGCCGCCGCCAGGCCACCAGCGCGCGCATGGCCAGGATCGCCGCCAGCACGGCGCCGTAGAGGAGGGGCAGCCGGATGTCCTTCTTCTGGGCCCAGGTGAAGTGGATCACCCCCAGCACCGGCGCGAGGTACACCAGCCGGTGGAGCGCCTGCCACCGCTTCCCCCCCAGCCGCCGCACCATCGCGGCGGGCGAGGTGACCGCCAGGGCCAGCAGGATGAGCCAGGCGGTGAACCCCACGGTGATGTAGGGCCGCTTGGCGATGTCCTCGCCCAGTTCCGCGAACACCAGCCCCCGGTCGAAGACGAAGTAGATGAGCAGGTGGATGACCGCGTAGAAGAACGCGAACAGCCCGATCAGCCGCCGGACCCGGACCAGGCCGTGGACCCCGGTGAGGTGCCGGACCGGGGTCACCAGCAGCGTGAGCATCAGGATGATGAGGGTGGTCCGGCCGGTGAAGTGGGTGATGTACTTGACCGGGTCGGCCGTGAGCCCGCCCGCGAACCCCTGCCGGACCAGCCAGGCCAGCGGCCCCAGCCCGGCCAGCCAGAGCAGCGGCTTCAGGACCCGGCGGATCGCCTGGGACTCGGTCACGGCGGGTCAGTAGTTCGCGCGGAGGTCCATCCCGGCGTAGAGCGAGGCCACCTCGTCGGCGTACCCGTTGAACATCAGGGTGGGCTGCCGGAACAGCTTCCCGATGCGCCGCTCGGTCCTCTGGCTCCAGCGGGGATGGTCCACCGACGGGTTCACGTTGGCGTAGAAGCCGTACTCCTGGGGCGCCGCCACGTTCCAGGCCGTGCGCGGCTGCTGCTCGAGCAGCCGGATCCGCACGATGGACTTGGCGCCCTTGAACCCGTACTTCCAGGGCACCACCAGCCGGATCGGCGCGCCGTTCTGGTTCGGCATCAGCTTGCCGAACACCCCGGTGGCGAGCAGGGTGAGCGGGTGCATCGCCTCGTCGAGCCGGAGGCCCTCCACGTAGGGCCACTCCAGCACGGGCCGGCGCTGCCCCGGCATCTGCTCGGGGTCGTACAGGGTGGTGAACTCGACGTAGCGGGCCCGGGAGGTGGGCTCGAGCCGGCGCAGCACGTCCCGCAGCGGGTAGCCGTTCCACGGGATCACCATGGACCACGCCTCCACGCAGCGCATCCGGTAGACCCGCTCCTCCCAGGCCAGGCCGCGCACCAGGCGCTCGACGTCGTAGGTGCCGGGCCGGGCGACCTCCCCCTCCACCCGGATCGTCCAGGGCCGGGTCCGGAGGGACCCCGCGTAGCGCTTCGGGTCCTCCTTGCCGGTGCCGAACTCGTAGAAGTTGTTGTAGCCGGTGACCTCGTCCCAGGTGTTGGTCTCCTCCCCGCCCGCGGGCGCCGCGCAGGCGTGCCGCGGGGCCGCGAAGGCGAGCGCCCCCAGGCCCACCGAGGCAAGCCAGGACCGGCGGGACCAGAACAGGCCCTCGTCGGTGATGTCGCGGGCGGGAATGTCGGACGGGCGCCGGATCAGCATGGGGGCTCCGAAATCGGGGGGCTCGACCCAAGGTAACGCCC
>JBFILX010000047.1:0-12213 GCA_041612035.1 Gemmatimonadales bacterium
AGCGAGGCGCCGTCGGTGAGCGCGGCCCCGTGGATGCCTCCCGTGTCGCGGTAGCGCTCGGCGCGGCCGAACATCGCCTTGAAGAGGGCGCGCATCCCCTCGGGGTCGGGCGCCTCCCCGCGCAGCGGCTGCCGGGGCTGGGTCGCCGGGTCCGCCAGGAAGGTGGAGACCGCTCCGCAGCCCGAGGCCAGGACCGGCCGGCGCCGCTCGGCGCGCACCGCGTCCACCCGCGCCTCGGGGACCGTGGCCCAGAATCCCAGATCGGTGGCGCAGGGGCGCAGGTGGACCTCGTCCACGGACTCGACATAGCCCTCGCCCACCAGCCAGCCGATCGCCAGCTCCTCCAGCTGGTCCGGCGTGCACATCCAGGTCACCAGCGGGCTGCCGTTGACCTCGAGCCAGACCGGCACCTCCTCCACCGCGGCGTCCGAGGCCATCCGCCCGCCGCGCTTCGCGGGCCGGTTCAGCTCAGGCCGGTCCGGTGCAGTCGGCATGGAGCGTGGCGTCCTCCGCGACGCGGACCCTCGCGAGACGCAGGCCGTCGGGGAGACGGTCGGCCAGCTCGCCGTAGAGCCACGCGGCGAGCGCTTCGCAGGTGGCGACCTGGCCGCCGTCCCGGAAGACCGGCACCACCCGGTTGAGGTCGGCGCCGGTCAGCGGTCCGGTGACCCGGTCCGCCAGGAGCCGGTCGAGCGCGGCCAGGTCGACGAGCATCCCGGTGCCCGGGTCCGGGGCCCCGGCGACCGTGACCGCGCAGGTGTAGTCGTGGGCGTGCGGCTCGGCCACCGGACCGAACCGGGCCCGGTTCTCCGCCGGGGTCAGGTCGTGCCGGGCCAGGTGGTGGCTGGCCCGGAAGCCGACGGTCCGGGTGAGCGAGAGGGCCACGCCAGGGTCAGAAGGGAAGGGAGATGGCCCACCCCAGGCCGATCTGGACCCAGGGAGAGACCGTCCACTCGGCGAGGGCGTCATCCGGCAGCAGCGGCGTGCCGGTGGGGTCCTGCGGGTTCCGGAACCCGGCGGGGTACTTCACCTGCCAGAAGGTGTAGCGGCCCTCCAGCTGCAGGTAGAGCCGGTCGCTCAGGAAGAGCCGGGTGCCCGCCATGGGGGCCAGGTAGAACTTGTTCCCCATGCGGAAACCGGTGGAGTCCTCGGACGTCTTCTCGGTGAAGGCGAGCCCCGTGGCCACCCCGGTGAACGGGGCCAGGCCCCGCCAGCGTTTCCCGCCGGTGAGGTTGAACTGCAGCACGACGTCGGTCCAGATCACCTGCTGGTCCACCGGACCGGAGATCCGGGTCTCGGGGGACCTGGTGGGCTCCTGGATCAGGCGCGACATCGTGCCCGAGGCGAACCCGAGCCCGATCTGGACCGGGCGGTTCCCCAGGAAGTTCCAGCGAAGGCCTACCGTCCGGCCGTCGTGGGGCGCCACCCCGATCGCGCCGCCCGACCCGCCGAAGCGCCCGCCGAAGACGTTCAGGTAGCTGCCGTACCGGATGTCCCGGTAGGGCGAGCTTTCGGGAGCGTGGCCCACCTGGGCCGCGGCGGTGGTCGGCCCGGCGAGGGCGAGCGCGGCCAGCAGCGTGGCGGGGCCGGCGGAACGGAGTGTCCGGAAGCGGTTCATCAGACCTCGATCATGCGGCGAGCGACCGGCCGGTCATGTCCGGCGGCTGCTCGACACCCAGGAGATGCAGAATAGTAGGAGCGACGTCGCACAGCGCGCCCCCGGTGCGGAGTCGGGTCCAGCCGGTGCCCCACGCCACCAGCGGCACGGGGTTGGTGGTGTGGGCGGTGTGCGGCCCCCCGGTGGCCGGGTCCACCATCAGCTCGCAGTTGCCGTGGTCCGCGGTGATGAGCAGCCGGGTCCCGCTCTGCCCGGCCGAGCGGACGATCCGGGCCAGGCAGCGGTCCACGGTCTCCACGGCCCGGATGATCGCCGAGGGCACCCCGGTGTGGCCCACCATGTCGGCGTTGGCGTAGTTGCACAGGAGGAAGTCGTGGTCCCCCCGCTCGAGCGCGGCACAGAGCCCGTCGGTCACGCCGTCGGCGCTCATCTCGGGCAGCAGGTCGTAGGTGGCCACCTTGGGAGACGGTACCAGGAGCCGCTCCTCGCACCGGAAGGGCGGTTCGATCCCGCCGTTGAAGAAGTACGTCACGTGCGGGTACTTCTCGGTCTCGGCGGTGCGGAACTGGGTGAGGCCGCGGTCGGCCAGCACCTCGGCCATGATCCGGGCCAGGCTGAACGGTGCGAAGGCCACCGGCAGGGGGAAGGTCTGGTCGTACTGGGTCATCGTGACGGCGTCCGTGTCGGGACGCGGGCCGGTCTCGAACCCGTCGAATCCCGGCACCGACAGGGCCCGGACGATCTGCCGCATCCGGTCGCTGCGGAAGTTCACGTACAGGATCCCGTCGCCGTCCCGCACCGGGGCCACCGGCCGCCCGTCCTCCTGCAGGACGATGGGCCGCACGAACTCGTCGGTCTCGCCGCGCTCGTAGGCGGCCGCCACGGCGGCGACGGGGTCGGTGGCCGGATGACCGCGCCCATGCACCAGGGCTTCCCAGGCCAGCCGCGTCCGGTCCCAGCGGCGGTCGCGGTCCATCGCGTAGTAGCGCCCCGTCAGGGTGGCGATCCGGGCCCGGCCGCCGGCCATCCGGGCCAGTTCGCCCGCCAGGTCGGCCACCACCGATCGCCCCGAGGTGGGTGGAGAGTCGCGGCCGTCGAGGAAGCCGTGCACCGCGATGCGGGGGACGTCGTGCCGCAGGCCGAGTTCCACGGCACCGAGCAGGTGGCGGTCCAGCGCGTGCACCCCGCCGAAGCCGAGGAGGCCCATCAGGTGGAGCGTACCGCCCCGGGCGCGGACCCCCCGGCACAGCTCGACCAGGGGTTCGAGCCGGAAGAAGCCGCCGTCGCTGATGCTCTGGGAGATCCGGACCAGGTCCTGGGGTACCACCCGGCCGGCGCCGAGGTTCAGGTGGCCGACCTCGCTGTTGCCCATCTGGCCCTCGGGGAGGCCCACGGCGAGCCCGCTGGCGTCGAGCAGGGTGCGGGGCTCGCTCGACCAGAGCCGGTGCCACACCGGGGTGTCACCGAGCTCGATCGCGTTGTGTTCCGTCGCTTCCCGGTACCCCCAGCCATCGAGGACCACGAGCGCGACCGGACGCTGGCGGCCTGTGCCGTTTGACATGGCTCTCCACGGGCTCTACAATGCCGGGCGGTGACGATCGCGCCGCAATCTATTCCTCCTCTCCGCCGGCTACCAGCCTTGTCGTGCCTGCTGTTCGCGGTGCTCACGGCGCCGCTCGCAGCCCAGGCCGGGGTCCGGCTCACCGCGTCGGTTCCCTTCCATGCGGGGCCCGACGGCGTGCTGCTCGGCAACTTCGACCCCGGCGTGACCGTGGTGCCGGGCCGGGTCCAGGGCGCCTGGCGGGAGGTCCTGCTCGAGGCGTGGGTCTGGACGCCGTCCACCGGCCCGACCACGCGCGACGGATTCAACCTCGTCATCACCCAGGTGGGGGGAGAGAACCTGCGCCGCGCGCCGAACCAGGACCGGGTGGCGCGCGCTCTCGAGGGCGTCCTCCTCAACCGGGTCCGGACCCAGGGCGGGTGGACCCTGGTGCGGCGGGCCGTCTGGGTGCCGGTGGCCTCGCTGCCGGCGGCGGCCCGGCCGCAGGCGACGCCGCCCCCGCCCCCCGCGGCGGCGCCCCCCACGGGACCGCCGACCCCGGTCACCGTCCCCGCCGATGGGCCGGTCCGGTCGCCCGCCGGAAGGGCGCGGCAGGTGACCGAAGTCGGCCGGGTGCGCCGCAACGCGACCGTCTCGCTCGGTCCGGGGATGGACCAGGTCGGGCGGCTGCCCCAGGACCTCGACGTGGACGTCCTGGAACGGGCCGGCGGGTGGGTGAAGGTCCGGGCCGACGTGTGGGTGCGCGAGGAGGACGTGGGGCCCGCGCTCGCGACGGCCGCGGATGCCGTCACCCTGTCGGCACTGCAGGCGGATCCGGAGCGCTTCGTCGGGCGCACGGTCACCTGGCGGCTGCAGTATCTCTCGGTGCAGACCGCCGACGAGCTGCGGCCGGAACTGCCGGCGGGCCAGCCCTACGTGCTGACCCGCGGCCCCCTGCCGGAAGCCGGGTTCGTGTACGTGGCGGTGACCCGCGATCAGGCGGCCCGGTTCCGGGGCATGCAGCCGCTCGACGAGTTCGTGGCCCGCGGGACCCTCCTGGCCGCCAGGACGCGGTATCTTCCCACGCCGGTGCTCCAGCTGGAGGCCATGCCGTGAACGAAGCGCTGCGGGACCGGATCCTCCGGCGGCTCGAGCCGCTCGACGATCCGAGGGGATACCAGGTCCTCGACTTCATCGAGTTCCTGGAGAGCAAGTACGCCGCCCGGGCCGAGGGCGGAGGGTTCTTCCGGCAGGTGACGGATACGGCGGAGGACGCCATGCGCGCCGCCGGCCTGCCCCTCAGGGCGATCACCGGCACCATGGGGCTGGTGGACAGCGCGGGGAAGGTGATGCGCGGGGTCGCCGCGGCCGCCCAGGCCGTGGTGGATGAGGCGGTGAAGGCCGCCGGCCCGCCGGCCCCGCCCTCCCGGCCGGCGCCACCGGCGGGATCGCCTCCCGGGGCCGACACGGGGTCCGACGCCGCTTGATTTCATGGGGGCCGGCCCCTAAGCTTTCGGGATGTTGCTCCCCCCCTCCAGCGTGAAGGTCCCCGGCGCCGCCCTCGCGGTCGGCCGACGAACGTCTCCGATGCCATGAAGCGGATCCTGCCGGACCCCGGCCTCACCTTCGACGACGTCCTGCTGGTCCCCAGGCACTCGACCGTCCACCCCCGCGAAGTCAGCACCGCCTCCCGGCTCACCCGGGGCATCCCGCTGCAGCTCCCGCTGGTGTCGGCGGCGATGGACACGGTGACCGAGTCGGAGATGGCCATCGCCATGGCCCGCGCGGGGGGCATGGGCGTCATCCACAAGAACATGCCCGTCGCGCGTCAGGCGGCCGAGGTGGACCGCGTCAAGCGCAGCGAGAGCGGGATGATCCTCAACCCGATCACGCTGGGGCCCGACCGGCCGCTGCGCGAGGCCGTGTCCCTGATGCGGCGGTTCCGCATCTCGGGGGTCCCGGTGGTGGACGGGCAGGGGCGGCTGGTGGGGATCATCACCAACCGCGACCTCCAGTTCGAGCGGAACCTCGACCAGCCGATGCGCGACGCCATGACCAAGGAGAACCTGGTCACCGCGCCGGTCGGCACCACGCTCGAGGAGGCCGAGCGGATCCTGGCCCGGCACCGGATCGAGAAGCTCCCGGTGGTGGACGAGGCGGGCGTGCTCAAGGGCCTCATCACGGTGAAGGACATCTTCAAGCGGCGCCAGTTCCCCCATGCCAACAAGGACCAGCACGGCCGGCTCCGGGTGGCCGCCGCGGTCGGCAGCGGCCCCGAGGCCCAGGTCCGGGCCCGGGCGCTGGTGGACGCCGGCTGCGACGTGATCGTGGTGGACTCCGCCCACGGCCACAGCGAGGGGGTGCTGGCCACCGTGGCGGCGCTCCGCGACGCGTTCCCCGACACCCAGCTGATCGGGGGCAACGTGGCCACCGAGGCTGGCGCCCGGGAACTGGTCCGGCGGGGCGTGGACGCGGTGAAGGTGGGGATCGGCCCCGGCAGCATCTGCACCACCCGCGTGGTGACCGGGGTGGGGGTGCCGCAGGTCTCCGCGATCCTCGAGGCGGTCCGCGGCGCGGGCGAGGTGCCGGTGGTGGCCGACGGCGGCATCAAGTACTCGGGCGACATCGTGAAGGCGATCGCCGCCGGGGCCGCGAGCGTGATGATGGGCTCCATGCTGGCCGGGACCGAGGAGAGCCCCGGCGAGTCGGTGCTGGCCGAGGGCCGGCGCTTCAAAATGATCCGGGGGATGGGCAGCCTGTCGGCCATGCAGGACGGCTCGGCCGACCGGTACTTCCAGGAGGGAGAGCTCTCCCCCGGCAAGCTGGTGCCCGAGGGGATCGAGGGCCGGGTGCCGTACAAGGGCCCGGTCGCGGACGTGCTCTTCCAGATGGAGGGCGGGCTCCGCAGCGGCATGGGCTACTGCGGCGCGGCCGACATCGCCGCGCTGCAGCGGGACGTCGAGTTCCTGCGGATCACCGGGGCCGGGCTCCGCGAGTCGCACCCGCACGACGTCACCATCACCCGCGAAGCGCCCAACTACAGCGCCTGAGCCCGGGCCGGCGGCCCGGGTCACCACGAGCAGCACCACCGGCAGTCTCACCCCTCACCAGTCGGGAACGAGAGGAGCGACCTCTGTGAGCGACGCGGCGGCGCCCCGGGAGCAATGGGGCTCGCGGATCGGTCTGATCCTGGCCATGGCCGGCAATGCGGTGGGCCTGGGGAATTTCCTCCGGTTCCCGCGCCAGGCGGTGGAGAACGGCGGGGGGACCTTCATGATCCCCTACTTCATCGCCTTCCTCCTGGTCGGCATCCCGCTGATGTGGATCGAGTGGGGCGTGGGCCGGCACGGGGGCCAGCGGGGCGAGGGGTCCACGCCCGGCATGTTCGAGACCCTCTGGAAGCACCCGGTGGCCAAGTACCTCGGCGTGCTCGGGCTCTTCATGCCGCTGGTGGTGCTGATCTACTACTGCTACATCGAGTCCGAAACCCTGGCCTGGACCTTCTTCTCCCTGGTCGGGGCCACCCAGGGCCTGAGCCAGGACGGGATGCGGTCGTTCCTGGCCAGCTACCAGGACCTGAGCGACCCGACGGTGCACGCCCGCTGGGTGCCGTTCGCGTTCTTCTACGTCACCCTGGCGGTCAACTTCTGGGTGGTGTCGAAGGGCCTGGTGGCGGGGATCGAGCGGCTGGCCAAGATCGCCATGCCGATGCTCTTCGTCTTCGCCGCGATCCTGGTCATCCGGGTGCTCACCCTGCCCGGCCACGAGGTCATCGAGAACGGGGTCGCCACCACCTACACCCCGTGGAGCGGGCTCAACTTCATGTTCAGCCCGCAGTGGGACGCCCTGGCCCAGCCCAAGGTCTGGCTGGCCGCCACCGGGCAGATCTTCTTCACCCTGTCGGTGGGCATGGGGACCCTGCAGGCCTACGCCTCGTATCTCACCCGGAAGGACGACATCGCGCTCTCGGGCATCGCCACCGCCGCCACCAACGAGACCGCGGAGGTGGTGCTGGGCGGGTCGCTGGCGATCCCCGCCATCGTGACCTTCTTCGGGGTGACCGGGGCGGTGGCCATCGCCAAGGGGGGGAGCTTCGACCTGGGCTTCATCGCCATGCCCCTGGTGTTCAACCAGCTGCCGGGCGGGCCGCTCATCACCACCCTCGCCGGGATGATGTGGTTCGGCCTCCTCTTCTTCGCGGGGATCACCTCGTCGGTGGCGATGGCCACGCCGCTGCTCGGGTTCATCGAGGAGAATTTCGGCTGGACCCGGAAGAAGACCGCCGTGGCGCTGGGGGTGTTCGCCGCCGTCCTGGGGTCCCTGCACGTCATCTACAACGCGCGCGGGTTCCTGGACGAGTGGGACTACTGGGCCGGCACCTTCGGGCTGGTCGTCCTCGCGCTGGTGGAGACGATCCTCTTCGTCTGGGTGTTCGGGCCCGAGAACATGTGGCGCGAGCTGCACGAGGGGGCCAGCATCCGGATTCCCCGGTTCTTCAAGGCCGTCATGACCTACGTCACCCCGGTCTTCCTGCTGGTGATGATGGTCTGGTGGACGGTGCAGGAAGCGGTGCCCACGCTGCTCATGGAGGGCCGGCCCGAATCGGAGCTGGCCGTGCGCTGGGCCTCCCGCGGGTTCATGGTGGCGATCCTGATCGCCCAGCTCTTCCTCATCAAGGCCGCGTGGGCCCGCCGGGCCCGCCGCAAGGGGGCCGCATGAGCACCACCGCCATCATCTTCATGACCCTGGCCTGGACCGGCGTCCTGGGCCTCATGGCCTGGAGCTGGAGCCGCCTGCTCCGCTCCGCGCCGCCCGACGACCAGCTGCCGCCGCCGGGCACCTCGCTCTGACGGGACCTGGGTCCGTGAACCTCTTCCCCGGCAGTCGGTCGCGTCCTGGGGCCTCGTGACGATCGAACTCTCCCCCGAGCGGACGGCCCGGGCCCGGGCCGTTGCCGCGGCCCTCGAGGCGCCGGGCCGGATTGCGATCACCACCCACGTCAACCCCGACGGCGACGGGCTGGGGAGCGCCGTGGGCCTGGTGCACCTGCTCCGGGCCCGCGGCCGGGACGCGGTGATCGCCAACCCGACCCCGACCCCGCCCCGGTTCGAGTTCCTCTTCCGCGATCTCCCCGGCGTCGACCGGAGCGGCGACGCCGTGCGCGAACTCCGGCGGGCCGACTGCATCGTGGTGCTCGACATCGCCGACACCGCCCGGCTGGGCCACCTCGGCCCCACCGTGGCGGAGCACGGCGCCCCGGTGGTCTGCGTGGACCACCACGCCAGCCCGGGCACCCTGCCGGAAGGGCCCCGGTACGTCGACTCGGGGGCCGCCGCCACCGGGGAACTGATCTACGAGATCGCCGTCGCCAACGGGTGGGCGGTGGAGGTGCCCGCCGCCCGGGCGCTCTACGTGGCGCTGGTGACCGACACCGGCGGCTTCCGGTTCAGCAACACCCACCCCCGCACGCTCCGCATCGCCGCCGACCTGCTGGAGACCGGTATCGATCCGGAGTCGATCTACCTCGACGTCTACGCCAACGCGCCCGAGGGCCGTCCCCGGCTGCTGGCGGAGACGCTGCAGACGCTGGTGGTGGAGCCCGAGATCGGGCTGGCGTGGCTCACGGTGCCCCGCGGGGCGCTCGACCGGTACCAGGCCACGGCCGACGACCTGGACGGGGTGGTGGAGCACCCCCGCTCCATCGCGGGCGTGCGGCTCGCGGTGATGTTCCGCGAGGTGTCGCAGGGCCGGGTCAAGGCCTCGTTCCGCTCGGTGGGCGACGTGGACGTGGCGCGGTTCGCCCACGCCCTGGGGGGCGGGGGCCACGCCAAGGCCGCCGGGGTCGCCATCCCCGGTACCCTGGCGGAGGTGCAGGCCCGCGTGCTCGACGCGGCCCGCGCCTATCTCGCTGGCAACGGCCATCGTTGACCTCGGCCCCCGCCGGTCTAGGTTTCGCCGGAGGAGGGACCCTGCACCGTGCCTGACACCGAGACCATCCTGGATCGCATCGAGCGGACGCTCGACGAGCTTCGGCCCTACATCGCCTCCCACCGGGGACAGGTGGAGGTGGTCGACTTCGACGCCGCCGACGGCACCCTGCTGCTCCGGCTGGGAGGCACCTGCCGTGGCTGCGCCGCCTCCACCGTGACGCTGCGGCAGGGGATCGAGGTCCGGCTCCGGCAGGCCGTGCCCGAGGTCCGGCAGATCGACGCCCTCTGAGCCCCGTCCCGCCATGACCGCCCCGACCCAGGCCGCGGCCACCGCCGCGCTCGCCCGCATCGTCAACCCCCGCGTGGAGAACGACCTTCTCTCGGCCGGCATGGTCCGCGACCTGACCGTGGACGAGGCCGGCAAGGTGTCGTTCACCTTCCTGCTGGCGCGGGAGGACCCCGCGACCCTGGTGCGCGAGGCGCGCAAGGCGCTGGCGGCGATTCCCGGGGTGACCGAGGTGAAGATCAACGTGGTGGACCCCGCCGGTCCCGCGCCCACCACCCACGCGCCGCCGGGCGCTCCCCTGACGGCCGCCGCCGGCGCGCCCGCCCCGGTGCCGGCCCAGTATCAGAACATCCGGAGCGTCGTGGCGGTGTCGTCCGGCAAGGGCGGCGTGGGGAAGAGCACCGTGGCCGTCAACCTGGCCATCGCGCTGGCCCGGCAGGGGCACCGCGTCGGCCTGATGGACGGCGACATCTACGGCCCCAACGTGCCGCGGATGTTCGGGATCTTCGAGCGACCCCGGGTGATCGAGGGCCGGATCCAGCCGCACGAGGCGCACGGGGTCCGGCTCATCTCGCTGGGGTTCCTGGTGGAACGGGACGCGCCCGCCATCTGGCGGGGGCCCATCATCATGAAGGTCATCCAGCAGTTCCTGCGCGACGTGGCGTGGGGCGAGCTGGACTTCCTGGTGGTGGACCTGCCCCCCGGCACCGGCGATGCCCAGCTCTCCCTGGTCCAGAGCATCACCGTGAGCGGGGCCGTCATCATCACGACCCCCCAGGAGATGGCGGTGGGCGACGCGCTCCGCGGCGCCAAGATGTTCGAGCGGGTCAACGTGCCCGTGCTGGGCGTGGTGGAGAACATGAGCGGCTTCACCGACCCCGACACCGGGAAGCACTGGGACCTGTTCGGCGTCGGAGGCGGCGCCCGCCTGGCGGAGGAACTCGGTGTGCCGGTCCTCGCCACGATCCCGCTCGACCCGGAGCTGGCGGCGCTGGCCGACCGCGGCGAGCCGGTGCTCGTGGCCCGGCCCGACAGCCCGGCCGCCAAGGCCCTCGAGGCATTCGCCCGGCGGGTCGCGCAGGATGCCGGGGGCGGGCTCCAGCTCCCCGTGCTCAACACCTGAGGCGCTAGGGCTCCACCCACTCGAGGGTCACCGACGCGAGCCGCGCCGTCACCCGCAGATCGACGCGGCGGGCCGCCGACCCGTAGCCCTCGGACTCCAGCGCGTCGTCCACCGGTCGGAGACCCGGTGCACGCACCCGGCTGAGGGTCCGTTCGGTCACCAGCCGGACCCCCACGTCCCGCGGCACCCGGAGCACCAGGTCCGCCACCGTGGCGGAGAGCGTCCCCTGCATCACGCCGGGGCTCCCGCCCGCGGGTGTCCCCGACAGGTCGACCACGATCCGCCCCAGCCGGCCGGCCACCGCCAGCGCCCGGCACCCGCTCGCCCCGAACCGCTCCAGGGTCAGGTCGCCGGTACTCACCTCGAACCGCGCCTCCCGGCACGGCCCCCGATTGGCGGCCCCGAAGCGGACCACCGTGCGGCTCCCCTCCGCCTCCAGCCGGACCGACGCCACCCGGACCCCCTCGAGGTCGAACTCGGCCTCCGCCGCCGAGAGAGTCGCGGCGAGCGCCAGGTCCACCGCGGTGGACACCCCCACCGCGGTCCGGTGCATGAAGGCCGCCGGGGGGCGGAGCGGCATGCGCCAGCCCGGCTTGCCCGCGACGTCGATCGCGAGGCGCGCCGAGGCGGGCGCCCAGACCACGTCGGGTTGGACCTGTTCGGGGGGGTACTGCACCTCGACCCGGTAGAGGCGGGTCGAGGGCGCCGCGGCGACGCGGACCGCCCCGCCCTGGATGTTGAGCGCGGCCTGGATGCGGGTCTCCCCGAGGAGCGGCCGGGACGCGTCCAGCGCGCGGGTGGCCTGGGCGGCGAGCGGCGCGGCGGCCACCGCCAGCACGGCGACCGCCAGACCGGCGCGCCGCCCTGGGGTCACCGGGGATCCGGCCGGTCGGGCCGCTTCACCGCGGGCACGCCGAACTGCGGCGTGGCCCACAGGTACTCGTCGGTGAGCGCCTCGGGCGGCACGATGCGGCCCGCGAAGTGCGGACGCAGGCCGAGCCGGCTGAGCACGCTGGCGCCGAAACCGACCGTGGTCATGAGCCAGGTGGCGAGGATCGCCGCGGTGAGCACCAGGGAGCCCGCGAGCGGCACCCAGCCGAAGCCGAGCCAGACCAGCCAGATCGCGAGGAGACCGGCCAGGCCGGTCAGGACGTAGCGATAGCTGTTGGGGGAGAGCGCGACTCCCATGGCCATCCGGCGCCGGGTGCGGCTCTCGCCCATCGCGTGGGCCACCGCCACGAGGCCCATGAGGACCATGGCCAGGACCATCAGGGCGAAGGCCGCGACCGCGAACGGGATCAGCAGCACGCCCACCACCGTGAGGGCCAGCCCAACCACGATCATGCCGAAGGTCGGGACCACCAGCACCTGGGCCAGCACCCCTACCAGGAAGGCGCGCCCCAGGGAGTGCGTCACGGTGTCGGAGACGATCTCCAGCGGCGGACGCCCGAAGGTCACCAGGGTGAACCCCAGGACCAGGAGCGCGAGGAAGATGCCCAGGACCCCGGCGGCCCGGGTCAGGAACCCCACCGTCGCCCCGGCGGGCTCGGCTCCCCGGGTCGGGGTGTAGGCGCGCTGCTCCCCGCCCACCCCGCCGGCCGCATCCCGCACGGTGCCCCCGAAGGCGATCGCCGTACCGCCCACCGACCCGCCGGGGTGGACGGTCAGGTCCCCGTCCACGGTGACCACCGACCCGGTCACGTGGCCGAAGACGTC
>JBFILX010000048.1:0-12174 GCA_041612035.1 Gemmatimonadales bacterium
GTGGTGGCGAGCCTGGCCGGGGACGACCAGGGCGCGGTCTACAACGTCAACGCCGACACCGTGGCCGAGTCGCTCGCGATCGCGCTGCGGGCCCAGAAGCTCATCTACCTCACCAGCGTCCCGGGCGTGCTCCGGGACCGCACCGACCCCGCCAGTCTGGTCACCTTCGCCGACCCCGACGACCTGTCCGAACTGATGGCCTCCGGGGCCCTGGCGGGCGGCATGCGGCCCAAGGTGGAAGCCTGCATCCGGGCCGCGACCGGCGGGGTGGAACGGACCCACATCATCGACGGCCGGGCCCCCGACGCCCTGCTGCTCGAGGTGTTCACCGGGTCGGGATACGGCACCATGATCGTGGGACGCAAGGAGAAGGCGACCTACCTTGGCGTGGACCTGGCCGACTGAGATCGCCCTGCTCCGCGACCTGGTCGCGATCCCCTCGGTGAGCGGTACCGAGGAGGAGCTGGGGCGTTTCGTCGAGACCCGGGCCCGGGCGTGGGGGCTCGACGTGGCCCGGGGCGACGACGGGGTGCTGGTCACCGTGACCGGCGCCCGGCCCGGTCCCACGCTCGGGCTGGTGTCCCATCTCGACACCGTCCCCGCCGGCGACGGCTGGACCCGTCCGCCGTTCGAGCCCACCATCGAGGGCACCCTGCTCTACGGCCGCGGTTCGGGCGACGCCAAGGCGTCGGTGGCGGCGATGCTTGTCGCCGCGCGCGACCTGGCCGAAACCGCGGGCGGCCTGTCGGGCCGGCTGCTGCTGCTGCTGGGTTACGGCGAGGAGACCCGGCACGCCACCATGCCGCAGCTGGCGCGCCGCGCCGGGCCGCTCGACGCCGCCGTGATCGGGGAGCCCACCAACCTCCAGGCCGCCGTGGCCCAGCGGGGCCTGCTGATGGCCGACCTGGTGGCGCGGGGCGACCAGCGCCATGCCGCCTACGCCGGCGACGGGACCCACGTGAGCGCGGTCACCCGGCTCGCCGCCGACCTGGTGCGGCTGGACGGCCTGCTGGGTGACCGGGTGCACCCGGTGCTCGGGCCCGCCACCGTGACGGCCACGATGCTCGAGGCCGGGGTGAGCCGGAACGTGACCCCTCCGGTGGCCCGCGCGGTGCTCGACGTGCGGAGCACCCCGAGCTGGACCCACGAGGAACTGGGCGCGGCGCTGAAGCAGCGCCTGACCTGCGAGGTGGTGGTCACCTCCGACCGGCTGGTGCCCTGCGAAACCCCGCCCGACTCGCGGCTGCTGGCCGCCGCCGGGGCGGTGCGGTCCGAGCTCCGCACCTTCGGGAGCCCGACCTGCTCCGACTGGGTCTTCGTCCGGGAGACCGACGCGTTCAAGTGCGGGCCCGGCACCAGCCTCCGGTCGCACACCCCCGATGAGCACGTGGACCTGCACGAGGTGACCGCCGCGCGGGAGTTCTACGCGGCGCTCGCCCGGGAGTACCTGGCATGAGCCGCCGCCGCGGATCCCGGACCCTCTGGTCGCCCGACGGCCGGCCGGACGAGGCGATGATGCGCTTCACGGTGGGAGACGACCCCGTGTGGGACGCCCGGCTCCTGCGCTGGGACATCCTGGGCAGCCTGGGCCACGTGGAGGGGCTGCGCCGGTCCGGCCTGCTGTCGCACGAGGAGCACGCCCGGCTTCGCCGTGCGCTGCGCACGGCCCTGGCGGCCCACGCCGCCGGACGGCTCGGCATCGGGCCCGGTCACGAGGACGCCCACTCCGCGGTGGAAGACTGGCTCACCCGGACCGCCGGCGATGCCGGCGAGCGGGTGCACACCGGCCGCTCCCGCAACGACCAGGTGGCGTGCGACCTCCGGCTCTACCTGAAGGACCGGCTGCTCACGCTGCAGGCCGGCGCGCTCGAGTGGTCACGGGTGCTGCTCTCGTTCGCCCATCGGCACCGGCAGGCGCTCTGGCCGGGGTACACCCACCAGCGCCGGGCCATGCCGTCCTCCGCGGGCGTGTGGGCCTCGGCCCTGGCGGAGGGCGCCCTGGTGACCGCGGAGGCCCTGCCCGCCCTCTGGGCCCGGGTGGACCGGTCCCCCCTGGGTAGCGCCGCGGGCTACGGGGTGCCGCTCCCGATCGAGCGGGAGGCCGCCATGCGGGCGCTCGGCTTCGGCGGGCTCGACCACAGCGTGTCCGCCACCCAGCTGGGGCGCGGCAAGCTCGAGGCCGCGGTGCTGGCCTGGTGCAGCGACCTGGCGCACGACCTCTCGCGCTGCGCCGCCGACGTCATCGCCTGGAGCGCGGACGAGTACGGGTTCCTGGTCCTGCCGCCGGAGTACGCCACGGGGTCGAGCATCATGCCCCACAAGCGGAACCCGGACCTGTTCGAGCTGACCCGCGCCCGCGCCGCCGCGGTGGACGCCGACCTCTCGGCGGTCCTGCTCCTCAAGGGGAAACTGGGCGGCGGCTACCACCGGGACTTCCAGCTGCTGAAGGAACCCCTCTTCCGGGGGCTCGACCGCACCGGCGAGATGCTCGCGATGCTGACCGCGGTGGTGCCCCGGCTCGGGGTGGACCGGAAGCGGGGGCTCGAGGCGCTGCAGGGCGAGGCGCTGGTGACCGACGAGGTGATGCGCCGGGTCGAGGCGGGGACCCCGTTCCGGCGGGCCTACCGCGAGGTGGCGGCGGCGCACAAGGCGGGCGAGCGGTTCCCCGCGCCCTCCGCGCAGGACCTCCTGCGCCGCCGCGGCTCGACCGGGGGGGTTGGCAACCTCGCTCTCGACCCCCTGCGGACCCGGGTGCGCGAGGCGCTGGGGTGGAACCGGCGCGAGCGGAAGCGGTTCGACCGGGCCATGGCCCGGCTGGCGGGCGACGCGGCGTGACGGCCACGCGGAAGCAGCGGCTGCTGCGGATCCTGGAAACCGTGGCCACCCGGCCGATCCGTACCCAGGGGGAGCTGGTGGAAGCGCTGGCGGAGGACGGGCTCGAGGTCACCCAGTCCTCGGTGAGCCGCGACATCGCGGCGCTGGGCCTGGTCAAGCAGGACGGCGTCTACCACCGCCCGCTGCCCAACGACCTCGGCGCCGTGGACCCCAACGAACTGCGGATCCGGGAAGGCGTGATCGGGGTGGAGCCCGCCGGCGAGATCCTGGTGGTGATCCATACCCCGCCGGGCGAAGCCAACCGGGTGGGCGTGGCCATCGACCGCCTGGCCTGGCCCGAGGTGGTGGGCACCATCGCGGGCGACGACACCATCTTCGTCGCCACCCGGAACGCCCCGGGGACCCGTCGCACCCTGCGCCGGTTGCGGCGGCTGACCGGCTGAACCGCCCCGGCTACTTCCCCTCGCCGGCTCCCGCTCCGGTGCCGGCGTCCCGCCCATAGCGCACCGCCGTCACCTGGGCCAGGATCGCCAGCGCGATCTCGGCGGGATGACGGCCCCCCAGGTCGAGCCCGATCGGCCCGTGGATCCGGGCCACCTGCTCGCGCGTGAAGCCGCGTTCCAGCAGTCGCTCGCGGCGGTCGGCCTGGGTCTTCCGCGACCCGATGGCCCCCACGTAGGCCGCGCGGCTGGCGAGCGCCAGCTCGATGGCCGGGTCGTCGAACTTCGGATCGTGGGTGAGGACGCAGACGAAGGTCCGGTCGTCCACGCCGACGGTGCGGAACACCTCGTCGGGCCAGGCGCACAGGAGCTGGTCGGCCTCGGGGAATCGCTCCCGGGTGAGCAGGGGCTCCCGGGCATCGGCCACCACGACCCGGTAGCCTAGCGATCCCGCCATGCGCGCCAGCGCTTCGGCGATGTGGGCCGCGCCGACCAGCAGCAGGGTGGGCTGCCGCTCCATCACCTCCAGGAAAACCACGCGGTCGCCGTCGGGGCCGGGCACCCGGACCGTGCGGCACCTCCGCTCCGCCAGCGCCGCGCGCCGCGGTTCCGCCAGGGCCGCGTCGAGGGCGGGGTCGGGCCGGCCCAGCGGTGCCGGTCCCTCGATCACCGTCGCCACCGCCGCGTCCTCCGTGGCCCGGGCCGCGGCGAGCACCTCGGGGCGCACCTCGGGCTCAGCGAACACGTGGATGGCGCCGCCGCAGGCGAGCCCCACCTCCCAGGCCCGCTCGTCCGACACGGTGAACCGGAGCAGACGGGGGCGGCCCTGCGCGATCGCCTCGACGATCGCCTCGCACACCGCCCCCTCCACGCACCCGCCCGACACCGACCCCGCCATCCGCCCGTCGGGCGTGGCGAGCATGGTGGCGCCTTCACGCCGCGGGGCGGAGCCCCACACCTGGGTCACCACGGCGCGGCCCACCGGCCCGGTCGCGGTCAGCCGCTCGTAGTCCTGCAGCAGGTCACGCATCGCGCGGCGTTGCGCCTCGCAGCGCGTCGAGGTCGGCGGGGGTGTCGACGTCGGGGTTGGCGCCGGGGACGGGGACCCGGCGGATCCGGAGCCCCGAGCCGTCGAGCCGGGCGCCCAGGCCGTCGTCGCCGCGCAGGTCGGCGGTGAGGGGCCATGCCGATCGGCGGAGCCAGACCGGGTGGCCCGGCGCCTCCGGCTCGTCCCGGTAGACCGGACGCACCACGTCGGCAGGGAAGGCGGCGGCCTCGCCGAGGACCGCGTCGATCACCTCGTCCCGCAGCAGGGGCTGGTCACCAAGCACCACGAGGGCGGCCCCGGCGGAGGGGATCCTCTCCAGCCGGCGGATGCCGGCGCGCAGCGTGGCGCTGAGCGCGGGCGGCCCCGGCCCCGCCACCTCGGCCTGGATGCCGAGCGGTGCCGCGAGGGCGGGGATGACGGTGTCGCCGGGCCGGTGCATCACCACCGCCCCCTCCAGCCGCCCGCCCGCCACCGCGCGGGCCACGGCCCGGAGGCAGTGCTCCACCAGCGGTCCGGCGCCGAGCCGGGCGACGAGCTTGTCGCCCCCGAACCGGCGTCCGTCGCCCGCGGCGAGCACCAGGGCCCAGGTGGCCGGGGGCGGCGACGCCACCGGTCAGAGCTCCAGCAGCCGGAGCAGCGCGTCCGGTCGGTCGAGCCAGTGATCGGGCGCCGCCGGGGTGAGGTGGGATTCCTGGAACGGGCCCCAGAGCACCGCGGCGGTGGCGGTGCCCGCGGCGCGGCCGGCCCGCATGTCGTGCACGCTGTCGCCCACGTACACCGCACGCCCGGGCGGCTCGCGGAGGGTGTCGAGGGCGCGGAGGACCGGCTCGGGGTGGGGCTTGTGGTTGGTGACGTCGTCGGCGCCGACCACCACCTCCATCGTCCCTTCCAGCCCGATCACGCGCAGTCCGCGCAGCGCGCCCGACCGGTTCTTGCTGGTCACCACCCCGGTGCGCAGACCGGCCTGGCGGATGGCCTGCACCATCTGCACCACGCCGGGGTAGGGGGTGACCTGCTGGTCGTGGTTGCCCAGGTTGTACTCGCGGTAGGTGGCGACCATGGCCTCCATCCGCTCGGAGGTCGGGGCCCAGCCCGCGAACTGGGCCCAGAGCGGGGTGCCCAGCCCGGCCAGCCAGTAGTCGTCGGTCTGGGCGGGGAGGCCGTGGGCCGCCATGGTGTGGTGATAGCTGTCGAGGATGAGGCGGACCGAGTCAGCGAGGGTCCCGTCGAGATCGAACAGCACGGTCGTGTAGCGCGGCATGCCGCAAGCTACTGCGTTGCTCGCGGGACGGCACCGCGGGCCTCATCGGGGACGGAAGATCACCAGGCCGGTGAGCGTGACCCCCGGCGGGCACGGGACCGGATCGGTGACCGGCAGGTCCGCCAGCAGGGCGCTGAGTCGTTCGGGCCCGGCGGTGCCCAGCGTCTCCGCCAGCCGGCGCTCGCCGGTCGTGTGGCCACGCCGCAGGAAGGCCAGTCCACGGTCCGCCAGGGCAAGCGTTTTCCTGTCCCGCCGCCGCGCGGCATCGCGACCCACCGCGTGTACCCGGGCGATCGCCCTGGTCAGTTCCGCGATCCTGGGCCGCAACGCTTCGACGCTGGTGGCGTTCCGGCGGGCCACGGCATCGATCGGGTGACGGATCCGCCGAAGCGCCGCGATGATCTCGGGCCTGGTGGGCGCGGACCCGTTGCCGTCCGCCGCGGCCTCCTCGAGCGCGGCCTCCAGCGTCGCCGGGTCATCGCGCCACTCCCCTCCCGCGGTCAGGACCATCACCACGCCGGGATGCACCCGCCCGGCCGATCCGAGACGGAAACCGGCCAGCAGCCGGAACCGCCGGCTCGCCGCCGCCGCGACGGCCGGCGACCTGCCCCCCGGGCCAATCGAGGCCGCCAGCCGTGTGCGCCAGGTCCACGCGGGATCGGCCCGCTCTCCCAGGCCGAAGCGTCCCGGAATTCCCGCCTTCCTGACGAGGGCGGCGAACACACCGAGGCGTCGGCCGAGCGGTGCGGGCGGCTCGAAGCGGACGACCTCGACCGTGCGGTGCTCCCCGCCGGGCCGCCGTGCCCTTCCGGCGCGCTGTTCCAGGCGGCCGGGGGTCCACGGCAGGTCGTAGTGTACGACGCGGGCGGCCCGCTGGAGGTCGAGGCCCTCGGCCGCGACGTCGGTGGTGACCAGGATGTGGGGCGCGAGGCCGCAATGGTCCCTGACTCCGGGCCGGAACCACCCCAGCACCGCGGCGCGACGGAGCCGTGCCGGACCGATGCCCGCCTCCGATCCGGTGCACCACCCCACGCGCGAGGAGGGCACCAGTCGCCGGCGCAGATGATGGACCGTGGCCCGGGACATGGTGAACACCAGGCTTGGGCGCCCGTCGGCGAGAAGACGGGCCAGCCGGTCGGCCTTGGGGTCCTGTCCGGGAGAGGGGAGCGCCGCCAGCAGCTCGTCCAGTATCGGGAGGTCGTCCGCGATCAGGTCGGACTCGTCGGTCACGGGCAGCAGGGTCCACATGACGACCTGGTCGAGGTCTCCGCCCAGGGCGCGGCGGATCGCATGGCGACCCGGGGCTTGTCCGCTCAGCCCGGCATCGAGCGCCTGGAGGACCAGGGCACGATAGCGAGTGAGCGCCCTCCGCAACGCCTCCGTGCTCGATGCCAGGGTCGTGAGCAGCACTCCGCGCACGAGCGACTCGACCGCGCCATCCGGACTCAGCGCTAACCGGTCGAGAGCCGCCATCAGGCCGAGGACCTGGCGCCGTTCCGCCGGTGAGGGGCGGCTGGTCACCGTCCGGACCACCGGCCGCTCGAGGCCGGCGGCCGTTCCCGCCACCACGATTTCACCCAGGGCCTGGGGCACCGGACCGCCAGCCGCCGCAGCCCGCAGGGACGGCACGCCCGCCGTGGCGAGGGTGTCGTCCCGGACCAGCAGGAGCAGCTGATGTATGAGGTCCTCCGCCCGATTCACGATGGGCGTCGCGGTCAGGAGCAGACCGCGCCGCCCGACCAGAGCGGGGGCCAGGTTCGCCGTGCGGTTGATGCCCGGGGAGCGAAAGCCGTGCGCCTCGTCGATGATGATCAGCCCCGCGCCAAGCACGCGGGGGCCCCGGCTCCATGCCTCGTGCGTGGTGACCGTCACCGGCACGCCGGCGGCGGCAGCCGCGGAGGTCCACGTCCTCCGGAGCGCCGCGGGCACCACGCAGGCCGCGGCCCCTTCCGCCCGAAGCGCGACCGCCAGGGCGATCCAGGTCTTCCCGGCCCCGGGCGGCTCGGCCAGCAGCGCGCCGCCGTGCGAGCGGACCGCCGCCAGGCACCGGCGGTATGCCGTCAGCTGTGACGGTCGAAGCCAGGTGGGTGGCGGGTCGTCGGCCTGCGCGGGCGCCAGGGCGGACATGACCGCGCCGAGCACGGCCTGGGTGCTGGCGACCGGGAGATCCCGGTAGCGCGCGAGGGCCGGATCGAGCCACCCGACGAACGACTCAGCGACGATGACGCCGGCGCGCGGGAACCTTCGTGGCGAGGGCCGCGCGGTCGTCGGGACCGAGTCCGAGCAGGCGATTGCACGCATCATCGAGGTCGTCCTGGGAGATGGTGCCCGCGCGACCGGACTGGCCCAGGTTGGCGAGGTCGCGATTGGTGAGGGCCTCTCGCGGCAGCGGGAGCTGCGCGACCACGGAGGCAGTGAACCGGTGGAAGCCGCCGGAGGCCCGGTTTGCCCGAGCCATCGCGGCCACCCGGATCCAGGTGGAGTTGAGCCAGGCGGCGAGACAATCGGCCTGGCGACCGTCGCCGACCGGAGCCACGTAGCAGGTATTGAGGGGGATCATCCGCCCCACCTCCGGGGCCGACAGCGCGACCGCCTCCAGGCCGGGGGAGAGATCGGCCCAGACCACCCGGTGCGGCGCCACCGCAGGCCCCGCGCGGAACAGGCTCCACCAGGGCCCGCCGCTCCAGTCCGCCCGACGCTCCAGTGCCGCCCGATGTCGCGCGAGGTAGGCCCGCGCGGCCGGAGGCAGCGACCGTAAGGGAAGCCCCGCCGAGTCGTGCGGCCAGAGGAGCCGTCGGGCCGGCTCCGCCGCGAACGGCCGGATGTCCCGCCCGCGGACGGCCCACCAGAGCAGCTCGGGCTCGAGCGCATCACCCGGGTCGAGGAAGACCCTGTTGAGCCCGGTCTTCGCGCCGAGGTGGCACCGCAGATGATCGCCGAGCCGGGGATGGTCGGCCTGGAGCCGTTCGAGCGCCCGCGCGATCCGGTCGGGCACCAGGACCCAGGGTCCGCCGCCCAGCCGGCCCTGGGGCACGGTGCAGCCCCCGCGGGTGGCCAGCTCGCTCCGGATGCGGTGACCTGCCGGAGCCGGCTCCCGCACCGCCACCACTGCCATGGGGTAGGTGGTGGCATCGAAGCCGGCCCGGGGATCGTCGGTCAGGTCGGCCACCGTGCGGAGGGTGGTTCGGGTCGCCAGTTCCGCGCGGGCCCGGGTGGCGTACTGCGCGGTGGCCAGCTTGGAGGGCACCAGCATCGCCACGGTGCCGCCAGGTGCGGTCAGTTCCATGGCGCGTTCCAGGAACGCCACCGACAGGTCGGGCTGGTGCGCGAAGCCGGCCCGTCCGATGGGCGCCCACCACCGGTAACGCGACGCCAGCTGCCGGCGACGCGATGCCTCGAGCGACTCGGCACGGACCCAGGGCGGATTGCCCACCACGATGTCGAAGCCGCCGGCCGCAAACACGTCGGCGAACTGGCTCGGATAGTGGAACCACGGCAGGTGACCGTCCCGCCGGAGCCGGCGCCGCGCCGCCCAGAGCCACCGTCGTTCGAGGCGCAGCGCCTCCAGCGCGTCGCGGGCCGCCGCGCCGAGCCCACCGGGCTGGCCGAAGAGGGTGGCCGATCGGCCGGCGGAGGCGAGGTCCGCAACCCGCGCCGCGGCCGTCTCCAGGGCCTGGGTCAGCGCCCGATCCGCCAGCTCCTGCTCCGCCGCCCGCAGCGCCTTCAGAATCCGCCGCTTCTCGGTGCCCCGCGCCTGGGACAGGCCGGTTTGGAGGCGGGCGATCCGGCGGACCAGCGCGTCGGGCCCGGCCGGTCGCCAGGTGCGGAGGCAGGGGTCGGTCAGGCTGTCGCCCTGTCGGATCACTCCGTCGAGGTTGGGGAGCGGCCGCACCGACTCCGGAGTCGTGGCCGGGTCGGCCTCGATCACCGCCACCCAGAGCCGCAACTCGGCCAGCCGCACCGCCACGGGGTTGAGGTCCACGCCGTGCAGGCAGGTGGTCATGACCCGTCGGCGCGCCGGGACGGCCCCGCCTGATGCCGCCGTCAGCAGTTCGAGCGCGCCCAGCAGGAAGGCGCCGGACCCGACCGCGGGATCCAGCAGCCGCACCCGGTCGAGGGCATCCTGCGTCTCCCGGTCGGGATCGTGCAGGCGGCGCTCCGCCTCGGCATCCCCGCATCGAAGCCGCCTGGTCAGGTAGGAGGCCAGGGCGTCGGTCACCAGGGCCCGCACGATGGGCATCGGGGTGTAGAAGGTGCCCGACGCGCCGCGCTCGTCAGGGTCCATGACGCCCTCGAAAACCCGTCCCAGCATGTCCGGCGCAATGCCCTGCGGGTCACCCGCCTCGGTGGCGACGAAGTGGAACCGCTCGAAGAGGTCGTCGAAAGCCCGGCGCCAGAGCTCGTCCGGCCACTCCACGGGCCATTCGCGCTCCAGCGGGTGGGGCTGGAAGAGCCCGCCGTTGAGGAACGGGACCCGGCCGAACCTCCGGGCCGCCGTACGGGACGCCCAGGGCTGGTTCAGGGTCCCGAAGAACAGCGGGGCCATGAGCTGGCGCTGAACCGGGCGCCTCGCCGCGAGGGCGCGGTCGAGCTCTTCGCGAAGGAACCGGGGCCGACCGTCGAGCCATCCCTTGGCCTGCACGAAGTGGAGGAAGAGCAGCCGGGTGAGCTGGAGCAGCGCCGCGGCGTGGCGATCCGCGATCGGCATCCGGGAGGGCAGCGCCTCCATGGCGGCCGCCAGCACGGTGCGGAACCGGTCGAAGAAGGCCCGGCCCACGGCGTCGGCGTCGAGTGCCGATGCGATGTGCACTGCGGCGCCGAGCGCGCCATCGGCGGTGGCACCCCGCAGGCGGGCCAGGCAGTGCGAGGCCAGGGGGCTCGGGCGGTCGAGTTCGACCAGGAGGAGCGGGCGCGGATCCAGACTGACCGACAGGGCGACCACTCGGCTGGCGGGGTCGAGCACGGCCAGGCAGGCGAGTCGTCCGCGGCGGGCCAGCCGGCCAGCGAGGGTGGTGGCCAACCGGGCCGCCTGGAGGGACTGAAAGCCGAGCCACTCGAACCCGTGGTGCCGCCCGAGGAGGGCGGCGCGCCCGGGAGCGGGTGTCAGGCCCCACTGGTCGGGGGCCAGTTCCTGGAATCCGATGGTGTGCCCGGCGGCGCGGACCAGGACGGTGAGGTCCTCGAGTTCCCGGACCCCGTCGAGCAGATGGGGCACGCGCGTCTCCGCGGCGGTGACGTGCCCCCACGGTGGGTCCGCGGGCCGGACGGTTGGGAGGCGAAACGCGGCGAAGCGGTGCGGCTCAGCGCACGGGCGTCTCCCCGCGGGATCGGGGCCGGGGTCTCCGCCGCCAGGCCAGCAGGATCTCCACCGCCGTCAGGGGGATCGCGATCCAGAAGAGAAGCAGCAGGGCGCCCGGGACCCCGCGCCGTTCGCCGATCAGCCAGAGCGCCCCCATCCCCAGCAGGGTCCCCAGCACGGTGGTGACCGGCACCCCGGGGCGGCCCCGCTCCCGGGCCCGGACGAACCAGCCGGGCGGCCGGACACGGCGCCGCAGCGGCGTGAGCAGCAGCCGCGCCGCCGCCACGGTCACCGCCAGGACCATCAGTTCGAGCATTGGACGACGGGCCTCGGCCGAGGCCTCAGTACAGCCGGTCCACCCAGAAGGGGAGCATCTGCCGCCACCAGGGCCAGTCGTGGTTCACGTCGTGGCCCCAGAGGTCGAGGGTGCAGGGGATCCCCTTCCGTTCGAGCACCTCCGCCAGGCGGCGGGACTCGTGGGGTGCCTCGTAGGCCCCCTGCCCGGTGGCGATGACCAGCCGGGTGCCCCCGCGCAGCAGGTCCAGGTACTCGCCGGAGAGGCCCGGGAGGTACCAGAGCGGGTTGTTGTAGTAGCAGTTGTCGTCCGCGTGGCCCTTGAGGTAGTCCGGCGCCAGATCGTAGAACCCGCTCATCGCGATCAGGGTGTCGAAACAGTCGGGCCGCCGGAAGACCGCGTTGGCCGCGTGGAACGCTCCGAAGCTCGCCCCGGTGGCGCCGGCCCGAACCGACCCGCTGCCGCAGGCGGAGCGGATGTAGGGCACCACCTCGCCTTCGACGTAGCGCGAGTAGAGCGCCTGTCGCCGCGCCTGCTCCGCGACCGGGAGCGAGTGGTCGAGCCAGGCCCAGCGGTTGATGCTGTCGATCGAGAACACCTGGACCCGGCCCGCCGCGATCAGCGGTTCCACCGCCTTCACCAGCCAGAACCGCTCGTTCTCCAGGAAGTCGGCCGCCGCCGTGGGGAAGAGCAGCAGCGGCCGGCCGAGGGTGCCGTACCGGACGATCGGCATGTCCATGTCGAGCGCGGGGCTGTGCCAGCCCTCGATGTGGCGCGGGGTGGACGGGTCCAGGTATTCGGAACGCATGGGCTCTCGGCAGGCCGGGAGGGGGAGGACGGGTCAGCGGACGTGCGTGCCGCCGGCGTACCGGCGGCCGCGCCACTCCACCCGGCGGTCACCGCGCCACGCGGAGCGCACCGCAATGTACAAGAGCACCGCCGCCCCGAGCGGGTGCGACAGGCCGTACCGGCCGGGAATCCGCATGCCCCTGGCCA
>JBFILX010000049.1:0-12049 GCA_041612035.1 Gemmatimonadales bacterium
GAGCGGCCCGTCGTGCTGACGCCCCACGCGGGCGAGTTCCGCACCCTGTTCCCCGAGCTCGCGGCCGGGGCGGCCACCGATCCGTGGGCGGCCGCGGCGGAGGCGGCGAGCCGGACCGGGGCGACCGTGCTGCTCAAGGGCGTGCCCACGGTGATCGCGGGCCCCGGGGCCCTTGCCCCGGTGACGGTGGCGGCGGGCAACCCGGGTCTCGCGACCGGGGGCAGCGGGGACCTGCTGAGCGGGCTGATCGCCGTGTTCCTCGCCCAGGGGCTTCCGGCGGTGGACGCGGCCGCGCTGGGCGCGCAGGCGCTGGGCCAGGCCGCCGACCTCGCCGCGCGCGGGCGCTCCACGCGGTCGCTCCGGCCGATGGACGTGATCGAGGCGCTGCCCGGGCTCTGGCGGAGCTGGGAGCTGGCCCGGAGCCTCGGCCCGGCCTGGAGGCCCCCGGTGCTGCACGAGCTCCCCCGGCCCCTCCGCGCATGAGCCGCGGCCCCACGACCGTCGCGCTGGGCCCCGGGGCCGAGTTCGATCGCATTCGCCGGATCGCCGAGCGGCTCGGCCGCCGCGCCGCGGGGCTGGGTGACGACTGTGCCGTCGTGCCCGCCGCCGCCGGCGAACTGGTGGCCAGCACCGACACCAGCGTCGAGGGTGTGCACTTCCGCCGGGACTGGATCACCCCGGCGGAGATCGGCTGGCGCGCCGCGGCAGGGGCCCTCTCCGACCTGGCCGCCGCGGCGGCCCGGCCGGTCGGGCTGCTGGCCGCCCTGACGGTGCCGGCGGGCGCGACCGAGGACCTGGAGCCGGTGATGGACGGCGTGGCGCGGGCCGCGGACAGCGTGGGGGCCGTGGTCCTGGGCGGCGACCTGACCGCCGGGCCGGCCCTCGTGATCGGCGTGACGGTCTTCGGCCGCGCCGAACGTCCGATGAGTCGGCGCGGGGGCCGGCCCGGCGACGGGCTCTGGGTCACGGGGTCGCTCGGGGGCGCGCGGGCGGCGCTCACGATGTGGCGGGCGGGCCAGGCGCCCGGCGAGGCGAGCCGCGCGGCGTTCGCCCACCCCGAGCCGCGGGTCCGCGTCGCGCGGTGGCTGGCCGAGCACGGGGCCCGCGCCCTGATCGATCTGAGCGACGGGCTGGCCGGCGATGTACGCCACCTGGCGGCCGCCGGCGGGACCGGGGCCGAGGTGGACCTGGGCGCGCTCCCCCTCCACGCCGGGGTCGGGCCGGCGGCGGCCCTCGCGGGCGAGCCGGCCGAGGTGTTCGCGGCCCGGGGCGGGGAGGACTACGAGCTGCTGGCGGCGATGCCGCCCGAGTTCGACGCGGCGGCGGCGGCCCTGGCGCAGGAGCAGGGGGGGATCCCCCTCACCCGGGTGGGCCGGCTGACGGTGGGGCACGAGGTGCGGCTCCTCCTGGGCGGCGCCGCCACGGAGCTCGCGGGGTTCGACCACTTCGGGTGATCCAGGCCCTCCGCTACCTGACGGCGTTCCCGGTGCTCACCCTCTGGCACGGGGGCACGGTCATCGTCGCCGCGCTGCGCGGGGTCCGGCAGGTGTCGGGCGGGGTCTACGACCGGGCCCACAAGCGCTGGGGGGCGGGGCTGCTGCGGGCGGCGCGGATCCGGCTCGAGGTGGAGCACGCCGAGCGGCTCCGTCCCGACCGGCCGTGCGTGTACGTGGCCAATCACGTCTCGTTCATCGATATCTGGGCCCTGCTCGCCGCCCTGCCGGGCACGGTGCGGTTCGTGGCCAAGCAGGAGCTGTTCCGGGTGCCCGTGTTCGGGCAGGCGATCCGGGCGGCCGAGCACATCGCCATCGACCGCGCCAACCGGGCGGCCGCCTTCGCCGCGTACGACGAAGCGGCCCGGGCGGTGCGCGGCGGCCGTTCGGCCATCGTGTTCGCGGAAGGGACCCGCAGCCGCGACGGCCGGCTGCTGCCGTTCAAGAAGGGCCCCTTCGTGCTGGCGATCGCGGCCCAGGTCCCGGTGGTGCCGGTGCTGGTGCATGGGGCGTTCGAGCTGATGCCGCGAGGGGCGCTCTACCCCCGCCGGGGGACCGTCGTTCTGCGGATCGGCGACGCCATCGACACGGCGGGCCTGGGCTACGACGACCGCGACCGGCTGGGCGCCCGGGCCCGGGCCGCGCTGGAAGGCCTCCAGGGCCAGGGCGCGGGGCCGGCGTGACCCGCCGCTGTTACCTTTCGGCCGCTCCACCCGGCCCGCCGGGGGAGCCTCTCCCCCCAGTCATCCGGACGCCATGAGCACCATCATCGAAGTGCACGCCCGAGAGATCCTCGACAGCCGCGGAAACCCCACGGTGGAGGCCGACGTGGTGCTGGCCAGCGGGGCCCGGGGGCGGGCCGCGGTGCCCAGCGGCGCCTCGACCGGCGAACACGAAGCGGTGGAGCTGCGCGACGGCGACGCGGCGCGCTACGTGGGGCGGGGGGTGCTGGAGGCGGTCCGGAACGTGAACGAGGTGCTGGGCCCGCGGCTCGAGGGACTCGACGCGGCGGACCAGATCGCGGTGGACGCGGAGATGATGGAGGCCGACGGCACGGCCGACAAGGGGAAGCTCGGGGCCAACGCCCTGCTGGCCGTGTCGCTGGCGGTGGCGCGGGCGGCGGCGGAAGACACCGGGCTCCCGCTCTACCGGTACCTGGGCGGGCCGATGGCCAGGGTCCTGCCCGTGCCGCTGATGAACATCCTGAACGGCGGCGCCCACGCCAGCAACAACGTGGATGCGCAGGAGTTCATGGTGGTGCCCATCGGGGCGGACACCTTCCCCGACGCCCTGCGGATGGGGGTCGAGGTGTTCCACGCGCTCAAGAAGGTGCTGGGTACCGCCCGGCTCTCCACCGCGGTGGGCGACGAGGGCGGTTTCGCGCCCGAGCTGCCTTCCAACGAGGCGGCGCTCGACGTGCTGATGCAGGCGATCGAGGCGGCGGGGTACCAGCCGGGCCAGGACCTGGCCATCGCCCTCGACGTGGCCGCGTCCGAGCTGTATCAGGACGGCGAATACGTCTTCAAGAAGGGTGACGGCAGCCGCCGGTCGGCCGAGGAGATGGTGGAGCTCTACACCCGGTGGGTGGACCGCTACCCCGTCGTCTCCATCGAGGACGGCCTGGCCGAGAACGACTGGGCGGGCTGGAGCCTGATGACGGCCCGGCTGGGCCACCGGGTCCAGCTGGTGGGGGACGACCTGTTCGTCACCAACGTGGACCGGCTGGGCCGGGGGATCGAGGAAGACGTGGCCACGGCGGTGCTGGTCAAGGTCAACCAGATCGGCACGCTCACCGAGACCCTGCAGTGCATCGAGCTGGCCAAGGGGAGCGCCTACGGTGTGGTGATCTCCCACCGGTCGGGCGAGACCGAGGACACCTTCATCGCCGACCTCGCGGTGGCGACCGGGGCGGGGCAGATCAAGACGGGCAGCGCCAGCCGGACCGATCGGGTGGCCAAGTACAACCAGCTGCTGCGGATCGCCGAGGAGCTCGGGGACCTCGCGCACTATCCCGGCCGGGACATGTACCGGCTGTGACCCGGGGACGACGGCTGGGCCTCGCGCTGATCGCCCTGGGACTGGTGTTCGCCGCGGCGGCGGGAGAGTACAGCACGTGGGACTGGCTCACCCTGCGGCGCGAGGCCGAGGCCGAGCGTGACCGGATCGCGGCGCTGCGGGTGGAGGTGGACTCGCTCCGGAAGGACGCCGTGGCGATCGAGACCGATGCCGCGGTGCAGGAGCGGCTCGCGCGCGAGCTGTACGGGATGCTGCGGACGGGCGAGTTCGCCTACCTGATCGAGCGCGGGGATACGCTTGACCGGGGATCCGCCCGCCGCTAGGATAGGCGCCCCAGGCTGGGTAGCTCAGCTGGTTAGAGCACGGCACTCATAATGCCGGGGTCGCGGGTTCGAGTCCCGCCCCAGCTATTCCGGCCGCGAATGCTCAGTGCGTGCCCCGCGGCCCGTGCACCACCACCGAGCCGGGATCCGCGCCCACCACCATCACCGACCGGCGATGCTCCGCGATGTACTGCTCGGCCTGGCCGATCAGCCAGTCGCGCAGGGTCAGCCCTTCCCGGTCCAGCGTTTCGTACAGCCGGCGCTTCAGCTCCGGCGTCACTTCCACGACCATCCGGCCGCTCGGTCCCCTGCTCATGTCGCATCCCTCCATGTCACGTTGGCCGGACGGGACGGGCCCCATCCAGACCGCCGACCCCAGAGGCGAAAGTCGCCGCGCCCCGTTAGCCGGGCGTTAGTCATGTGTTACGCCGATCGAACATCACCCGCGGAGGCCGAAAACCGGTCGGGCGTCCGCGCCTAGCGGCCGGGAGGACCTGCCGAGACGACGTGGTGACCGGCGCCCTCGAGGAGGTGGACCGTGCGATCGGCCTCGTCGCGCCGGACCAGGATGTAGTCGGTGTCGTGGGTCGAGATGGTGAAGACGCTGACACCCCCCTCGGCCAGGGGCTGCAGCACACTGGCCAGGAGCCCCACCAGCCCGAAGCCCATCGTTCCGCCGCGGACCCTGAAGGCGCAGAACCCCCGCTGACTGGGGATCCCCTCGGGTATGACCGCCTCGTCGGCGGTGATGGACAGTTCCTCCGGGGTCCGGCTGATGGTCAGGAAGTCCTGCGCCTGCCAGGCCCAGTCGGGGACGGGGGTGTTCGCCGCCAGCCGGCAGACCCCCAACCGGAAGGACAGGTGATCGAGCGTGAGGCCACGGGCCATGCGCGTCTCCAGCGGGGGGGTCGGGGGGGGAACGCCTCGGCCCTAAAGATACCGTCATGAACTTCCAGGGCGGCCCCGCCCCGGCCCGGGTTGACCCGGGCGGCCCGCGGGGCCAACTTGTGGCCCTCGCTCCTGCCACCGTGGTGTTGCGTGCGTCCTGACCGCCGACATTTCCTCGGCTGCCTGGCGGCCGGTCTGTCCCTGAGCCTCGTTCCCCGGGAGCTCCGGGCGCTCGTCGCGGTCCCCCGGCAGCTCTCGTTCCGGCACCTGCACACCGGCGAGCGGCTGGCGGTGGAGTACTTCGACGGCCTCCGCTATCTGCCCGACGCGCTGCAGGCGGTGGATCATCTCCTGCGGGACTTCCGCACCGGCGACGTTCTGGCGATCGAGCCCACCCTGCTCGACCTGCTTCATCTGCTCCACCGGAGCACCGGCGCCACCCGTCCCTACGAGGTGATCTCCGGCTACCGGTCGCCCGAGACCAACGCGATGCTCCGGCGGCGGAGCCACGGGGTCGCCGCCGCCAGCCTGCACATGCGCGGGATGGCCATCGACCTGCGGGTCGAAGGCGTGCCGCTCCGCGGCCTGCGCAAGGCGGCCCTGCAGCTTCGCCGGGGCGGCGTGGGGTACTACCCCTCCTCCAACTTCGTGCACGTGGACGTGGGTCCCGTGCGCTCCTGGTAGGGCCTCAGCCGCCCCCCCGCGCCCGCAGGGCGCGGTCCAGCGTCCGGTCATGCCCGTAGATGTCCCGCGCGAACCGGACCGTCCCGTCCGGTTCGGCGGCCGCCGTGCTGTAGAAGAGGATGACCGGCAGGGGGCGGGGCAGGTTCACCCGCCTCGGGCTGGGGCCCTGCATCGCGCCGCGGATCGTCTCCTCGGTCCACTCGGGTCGGTGACGGAGGACGAAGGACGCGAGGGCGACCGGGTCTTCCACCCGCACGCATCCGTGGCTGAAGTCGCGCCGCGACCGGCTGAACAGTTCCTGCGCCGGAGTGCCGTGGAGATAGACGGCCTCGTCGTTGGGGAAGATGAACTTGACCAGGCCCAGCGAGTTGCCCGGCCCGGGCCGCTGGCGGACCCGGAGCTGGCCGCGCCGGAGCAGCGCCACGGTCTCGGGGGTGGTGGCCACCGCCTGGGCGTCGTCCCCCGGCCCCTGCACGATCTCCATGTTCTGCTTGCGCAGGTAGAGCGAGTCCCGCGCGAGCGCCGGGAGGATCTCGTTGCGCACGATGGAGGGCGGGACGTTCCAGTACGGCCGGAAGACGAGGTAGCGCATCTCCTCGCTGAGCACCGGCGTTTCGGTGTCCAGGGCCTTGCCGACGATGACGCCGATCCGGAGGGAGGGGGTCCCCGCCGGGGTGAGGGAGTCCCACGCCGCCAGTTCGAACATCGGGATGTTGACCAGCAGGAACGGTCCGCTGGAGAGGTCGGGGAGCCAGCGGAGCCGCTCCAGGGCCAGCTCGAGCTGCCGGACCCGCCACTCGATCGGGGTGGCGAGGTCGGCCAGGGTCTCGCGCCCGATGACGCCGTCCGCCGTCTGGCCATGGCGCCGCTGGAACCGCTCGACCGCGGTCACGAGATCCGGGTCGTAGACCCCGGGGTCGGCCGGCGGGCGGGCGCCGGGTGGCAGGTCGCCCAGCAGCGCGAGGCGGAACCAGAGGCCGGGCAGCGCGGCGGTGGTGTCGCCCGGCCTGACCGGAAGGGCCAGGGCGAGCGAGTCGCGGGGCCAGACCTGCGCGATCAGCCGGTAGCGGGCCAGGGCGTCGCGGAGCGCCCGATAGGGGGTGGCCGGCGGCGAGAGGTCGGCCGTGATGGACCGGAGCGTTCCGTCGCGCAGGCCGGCGCCGAGCAGGGCGGGGAGATCGTGCCGCTCCGCCCCGGACCGAATCCGGAACCCGATGGCGTTCGGGTCCACCCGCCCGCCGTGCAGGTGCCGCAGGTAGCGGGACACCGCGAGGGTGAGCCCCGCGTCGAACCGGGCGAGCGCCCCCGCATCGGGCGGTACTCCCGGCAGGGCGGCGGCGAGGGTGTCGAGCGCGGAGCGCCCGTACTCGTTCGGGTCGAGTCCCTCCGCGGTCGCGCCGGCGAGGAGTCGCAGCGCCTCCCGGGCCACCTCCCGCGGGACGCCCTGCGCGGTGAGCCAGAGCGGGGCGTGGCCGGCCTCGCCGTACAGCCGGTCGAGCCAGCCGCGCTCCGCCGCGCTGGCGGGGGGCAGCGGGGGGATCCGTCCCGCTTCCACCAGGCGCCGGATGCCGTTCGAGACCTCGGCGAGCGGGATCTCGGGCGCCGGCAGGGCCACGGGGGCCTGGGGGACGGGCGGACGGGCCCCTGCGTCGGGCGGGGGCGCCGGCTCGGCGCACGCCAACGCCGCGGCGGCCGCCAGGGCCCACCGCACGCCGCCCGGGATCCGGCGGGCGGTCAGGCGGCCGGTGCCTTCCGGGTCTTCCGGTAGATCCAGAGGATGATGATCGCGCCGACGGTGGCGCCGATGAAGCCGGTGGTTTCGCCGGCGGAATAGAGACCGACCAGGCGCCCCAGCCAGGTGCCGACGAACGCGCCGCCGATGCCGAGCGCCATGGTGATCAGGATGCCGCCCGGGTCCTTGCCGGGCATGATGAACTTGGCGAGCGCGCCGACGATCAGGCCGATGACCAGCGTGCCGATGAGACCCATTGCGTACCTCGTGGCGAGAGAAGTCCTGCCACGGGAAACACTAAGGGCGCGCGCCGGGGCCGGGCAACCACCCCCCGCCAGCGGTCAGGCGCCGGGTCCCTCGCCCCGGACCACCAGGACCGAGGCGGGCAGGGCGTTGACCACCCCCTCGCTCACGCTGCCAACCACGAACCGCTCGACCGGCCCGCGGCCGTGGGCGCCCACCACGACGAGATCCGCCATCCAGTCCGTTGCTTCCTCCCGGATGCAGGACACGGCGTCCCCCCGCCGGATCACGAGTTCGGCGCCAGGGTGCCGCACCAGCGGCCAGATCCGCTCGCGGAACACCGCCTCCGCACGGCCCCCCAGGAGTTCGGGCTGCAGGAGGGAGGCATCCTCCACGTCGTAGGGGAACGGCTCGATGCCGTGGAGCACCCGGAGCGATGCGCCGAACAGAGCGGCCATGCGCTCGGCGGCGGCCAGGGTCGGCCGCGCGAACTCCGAGGCATCCACCGCCGCCAGCACCCGGACCCACGGGGCCCGGCCGGTGGCGACCAGCACCGAGGTCCCCACCGCGCGCAGGACCTTCTTGGCGGTGCTGCCGCCCAGCCACCAGGCCACCTGGCCGTGGTGGCGTCCCCCCAGGACGAGCAGGTCGCTGCCCCGGGTGGCGAGGGCGGCGATCAGCACGTCGCGCGGGGCGCCGAAGTGGATCGCGAGCTGCTGCACCAGCGCCGGGGAGACGTGGTCCTCCAGCGCGGCGGCGACGTCGCGGCGGGCCAGGTCGAGGATCTGCCGCGCGAGGGGGCCGACATCGGCACCGAGCCCGGGCAGCTGGTGTCCCAGCCAGACGTCCCGCGCGGCGTGGACCAGGGCACAGTCGGTGGCCATGGCGCCCGCCAGGGTCTCTCCGACCCGGGCGGCCACGGCGGACGCCGGACTGGCGTCGACCCCGACCACGACCGGCTTCCAGGGCATGGGGCCCTCCCCGAGGGGTGCGACCCCAATATCCTGGGCCGCGCCTGAGCGGTCCGGGAAGCGGGGGTGAAACCCCCTTCATCCCGCCCCGGCGCCGGGACTCAGGCGAGCCGATGCGCCTTGCGGCCGCCCCGGGCGACGTGCTCCGGCGCCTCCTGGCCGAGCAGGGTGCTGGCCAGCGCCACGGCCCGGTCGACCAGGGCCTGGGCACCCTCGTGCAGCTCGCGGCTGCCGCGCACGGCGCGGACGTTGTTCTCCATGTCCTCGGCGGACCAGCCACGCGAGTGGGCGATGAACGGGAACTGGGGGAAGAGGAAGCCCAGCTCCCCGAAGAAGGTGAGCATCTGCCCCGCGACGCCCTGCACGTTGTCCTGGCCCCCGGTGATCACGAAGCCGGCGACCTTGTTGCGGATGAGCACCCGGTTCCGGATGGTCACCTGGTTCTGCACGCAGTTGAGCCGCTCGGCCATCTTGTAGTAGAGGGCGCTCGCCGCCCCCCACCGGATGGGCGTGGCGACGAGGACCACGTCGGCCCAGTGCACCAGGGCCTCGTACACCCCGTCGAGCTGGTCGTCCGGGTCCATCTGGGTGATGGAACAGGGCCAGGTGCAGGCGTGCGCGCTCTTGGAGTAGAACCCCTCGCAGGCCCGGAACCGGAGGTCCGACAGCCGGAGCAGGCGGGTCTCGCACCCGAGGGGATCCGCGGCGTGGTCCAGCGCGGCGGCCAGCAGCTCTTCCGAGGTGCTGAACCGGGGGTGGTCCCGCGTCATGGCGGTGGCGGAGATCCCCGCCACCCGCACCGGGCCCGGCTCGCGCACCACCTTCCGGGCCAGCGGGTGGGGCTTGTGCGGGGCCACGCGCCGGGGGGTGGCGGGCTGCAGGTTCACCAGCAGCCGCCCGGCTTCGACCTTCAGGTCGTGCCGGGGGACCCGGTCCTCCTCGAACCCCGGCTCGCCCTCGCCGGTCCGGCGGTGGAACTTCCAGTAGTGCCAGGGACAGACGATGTAGTCGCCGTCCAGCCGGCCGTCGCCCAGCGGACCTCCGGCGTGGTTGCACACGCCGGACACCACCGCCAGCTCGCCATCGACGCAGCTCACCGCGAGTTTGGTGCGCCCGACGGTCACCTGGCGAAGGGGCCGGTCGGTGAACTCCTCGACCGGCCCGAGGTCATGCCATTGCGCGTCGGTCATGACGACCTCGTCGAGGTCAGGCGGGCGAGGGGCCGGGACGCGACCCGAAGGGCAGGTCGTTGCGGCGCAGGGCCACCACGGTGAGCCCGGCCACGAACACCAGCACGGCCATCATGAACAGCGACCCGCCGTCGCCGTTGTAGTTGACCCCGATCTTGAACAGGTGGGTTCCCATCGCGCCCACCATCAGTCCCATCGCCAGCAGGCCCCCCTTGGCCGCCGTCGCCGCGCGCAGCATGAGTCCCGCGGCCAGCAGTTCGGTCAGGCCGACGAGGTACCGGCCCCACGGCTCGGCGCCCAGGGCTTCGAAGAGGGCCCGACTGTCGGCGGCGCCGGACACCTTCATGAAGCCGGCCATGCCGAGGATGACGATCACGACCGCCTGGGCGATCCAGGACGCGATGGTGGCTGGTTTGGAGAGCGACGTGGTGCTCATGGACGGTCCTCCACGGTTCGAGGGACGACGGGTCTCGCGGTCCCTGGCTCAACGCCGGGGCCGGCCGGAGGGTTCCGCCCGGCGGTCCGGACCGCCTCCGGATCGACGTGCGCCCGGGTGGCCCGCCGATGGCGGCGCAGCAGCCGGAACACCTCCGGCCAGGTGGCCGGCCTGGCGCCCCGGGCGCGGTTGGCGGCCCCGATGGCGAACGCCAGCCGCCACTGCCGGAACAGGGTCCGGTAGGCCGACACGAGTCCGTTCCCCGGGTCGTAGATCGCGGTGGCCTCCGAGCTCACGCCATTGAGCTCGATGACCGTGAACGGGCCCCCGGCCTGCAGGGACTCCTCCGAGGGGGTCCGCACGTCGTAGCGCCCGAACCAGAAGCCGTCGTACCCCCGGCTCAGCCGGTCGAACGCCTCGGCCAGGGCCGGGGTCTCGAGCGCCGACCCGTCGAGGAAGGTCGCGCCCCGGCTGTGGGTACCGAGGTCGGTGAGGGTCACCGGCTCGCCGGCGGCCGGCACCTCGTCGAGCCGGGCGGCGTGCGCCCGGAGGAGCCGTCGTCCGAGACACACCGCGCGGTCATCGGCCAGGATCAGCTGCTCGAGCGTCCGGCGCCCGTCCCCGGTCACCGTCGGGAACCGCTTGTCGGTGATCGAGAAGATCCGCCCCGCGGGCTCGTCCGGCAAGCGAGCGTAGAAGACGCCGAATTCCCGCCCGGGAGCCATCGCCTGGGCGATGACGGCGTCCCCCGCGGCCGCGAGGTAGGCCTCCACCTCGTCGTCGGAGCGGGCGAACATGACGCCGCTCCCCCGCTCGCCCACGTCCGGCTTCAGCACCACGGGATACCGGAGCCCGTGATCCTGCTTCCACCGCGCCACCCGCTGCAGCCGGCCGGCCAGCGTCCCGTCGGCCGGTACCAGGACCCAGGGGGCCACCCGGTCGGGCGCGTGGGCGAGCCCGCGCAGGATGTCGGCCTTCGATTCGCCGACCAGTCCACCGGCGGGCATGGCCGGGTTGGCGCAGGTGAAGAGCCACGCCGACCGGTGGCGGAGCGCCAGCCACCCGACGTACAGCACCACCGGCGGGTAGAAGCGCCACCGGGGCCAGAACTCCCAGCGGGTGAGCCGCCGCCAGCGGCCGAGCAGCAGTCGCCGCCCGCGCCACGTGGACAGAGCGGTGGCGGTACGCACCAGGAGGAAGAGCGTCAGCAGCCCGCCCACGAACAGCGGACCCGCGACCCGTTCGTGACCCGCGATGAACCGGAGCATGCTCCCCCCCGCCACGGTGGAGATGCCCACCAGCAGCGGAGTCCACAGGGCCGCAGCCAGCAGGAACGCCCCCGCAAAGCGGAGCGCGTCGGTGCGGAGCACCCCGGCGGCGAGGTAGGTCGGGAGCCGGGTGCCGGGCAGGAACCGGGTGGTCAGGACCAGGCGCATCCCGCGGCGGTTGAACCAGCGGGAGGCCCGCTCCACGTCGGCCTCGGTCACCAGCCATCGCAGCGGGGCCCGGCGCACCGCGGGCCGTCCGGCCACCCGGCCGACGAAGAAGAGGAGCAGGTCGCCCACGGTGATGCCGATCAGGCAGGCCAGGGTCGCCGGGACGAACCCCAGGGTGCCCCGGCTCACCAGGAGCCCCGCCGAGATGCAGGCCAGGTCCTCGCTCACGAACGTCGCGGCGGCGAGCAGCACCAGCAGGACCAGGAGCGAAAACCCCGAGGGCCTGGGCACGGTGGCGGGATCGAAGGGCGCGTCGGCCGCCGCGCGCCGGGCGGGCTCCGCGTTCGCCCGGATGGGGGCTGCTCCGCGCTCCACCCGGCGCAGGAAGGGTGTGATGGCCGCCGCCACCGCGTCAGCGTCGGTGAACACCATGAAGTGGCCGCCGGGCAGCATCGCCACCTCGCTCTGGGGGACGATGCGGGCATGTTCGCCCGCGATGGCGGGCGGGACCAGGACGTCGCGCGTGCCCTGGACCAGGAGGGCCGCTCCGTCCCAGCCCAGAAGCGCCTCGCGGAGGGGGCGCTGATCGGTGTCGTAGAAGTTCCGGGCGTACGGCACACCGAGGAGGGCGTGGTCC
>JBFILX010000050.1:0-12044 GCA_041612035.1 Gemmatimonadales bacterium
CAGCAGGTCTACAACGACCGGATGGCGATCCTGGGCCTGCTGGCGCGGATCCCCGCCACCGACCGGGACCAGCTCCCCGACGTGGCGGGCACGGTGGACGCGCTCTACGAGAAGGCCATGGAGATGGCCCGCACCCTCCACTCGATGGACGCCAACCTGAACCGGGAGGGACTGGCCCGGATCGAGGAGCGGCTGGCCCAGCTGGAGCGGGAGCCCGAGGGCGACGAGCGGGAGCGGCGCATCACCCTGCTGCAGCAGCAGAAGCGGGCCTACCAGGACCTGATCGGCCGCCGCAGCCTGGTGGCCGACCGGCTGGAGTCGAGCGTGCTCGCCATGCAGAACGTGCGGTTCGACCTGCTCCGGCTCCGGTCCATGGGGATCGGCGCCGTGGTGAACGACCTGTCCATGGCCACCCAGCAGGCCCGCGCCCTCTCCCGCGACGTGGACCACGCCATCGCCGCCGCCAGCGAGGTCCGCGAGGCGCTGGGGTGACCGGACCCTTCGACGCCCGGAGCTACTGGGAAGACCGGCTCGGGCGTCACTTCTCCCCCGCCGGCGTGGGCTACCTCCGGCTGGGGCGCCGCTACAACGAGTGGATGTACCGGGTGCGGGCCCGGGTGTTCGACCGGGCCGCGCGGGCCCTCCCGGTGGCCTGGCCCGAGGCCCGGGTGCTCGACGTGGGCGCGGGCACCGGGTTCTACCTGGAGCGCTGGCGGGCCCTGGGGGTCCCGGCCCCGACCGGCCTCGACCTGACCGAGGTGGCCGTCGGGCGGCTGCGCGCCGCGTTCCCTGACCTCGCCGTCCACCGGGCCGACATCGGCCAGCCGCTGCCGTCCGATTTCCCGGTCGCCCCCGCGTCGCTCGACGCCGTGTCCGCCATGGACGTGCTGTTCCACATCGTGGACGACGCGGCCTACGCCCGCGCCTTCCGCAACCTCGCCACCCTGATCCGGCCCGGCGGGTGGCTGCTCTGGTCGGACAACTTCGTGCACCACGGCACCGAGCGGGTGACCCACCAGGCGAGCCGCTCCCTGGCCGCGAGCACCGAGGCGGTACAGGCCGCGGGCTTCGAGGTGGTGCGACGGGTGCCCATGTTCGTGCTGATGAACTACCCGGCCGACACCCGGGGCGGGCTGGCCCGCTGGGCCTGGACCGCGATGGTGGCCCCGGCGGCGCTGGCCGAGCCGCTGGGCTGGCTGGTGGGAGCCCTGCTCTACCCGGTGGAACTCGGGCTCACCCGCGTGGCGCGGGAGAGCCCGAGCACGGAGCTGATGGTCTGCCGGCGGACCGGCCGGACCCCGTGAGCGTCCGGCCGCGCGGGGGGGCGGGCTAGAAGGCCAGCACCTCGGTCATGGCGCGGGCGAGGGTCGGCACCTGCGGGAGGATCACGTCCTCCAGCTCGGGGGCGTAGGCCACGAAGGTGTCGGTCGAGGCCATCCGGCGCACCGGCGCATCCAGCCAGGGGAACGCCTCGTCGGCGATCCGGGCCGCGATCTCCGCCCCGTAGCCCCAGCTGAGCGCGTCCTCGTAGGCCACCAGCACCCGGCTGGTCTTCCGCACCGAGTCCAGCACCGTCTCCCAGTCCACCGGGGAGAGCGAGCGCAGGTCCACCACCTCCACCGACACCCCGTCCCGCTCCTCCAGCTCCCGGGCAGCGGTGAGCGCCCGCTGCACCACCGCGCCGTAGGTGATCACGCTCAGGTCGGTGCCCTCGCGGACCACCTTGGCCTTCCCCAGCGGGATCATGAAGTTGGGGCCGGGGTACGGCGCCTTGTTGTAGGTCTGGCGGTAGAGGTGCTTGTGCTCCAGGAAGAGCACCGGGTCGTCGCACCGGATCGCGGTGCGCAGGAGCCCGTTGGCGTCGAGCGCGGTGGCGGGACAGACCACCCGGAGCCCCGGGACGCTCGTGAACACCGCGGCCCCGGTCTGGGAATGGTAGGGCGCCCCGCCCTTCAGGTAGCCGCCGTAGGTGGTGCGCACCACCACCGGGGCGCTGAAGGCGTTGTTGGAGCGCCAGCGGATGGTGGCCAGCTCGTTCCGCAGCTGCATGTAGGCCGGCCAGATGTAGTCGAAGAACTGGATCTCCACCACCGGCTTGAAGCCCCGGGTCGCCAGCCCGATGGCCCGGCCCACGATGTTGGCCTCGGCCAGCGGGGAGTTGTACACCCGGTGGCCGCCGAACTGCTTCTGCAGCCCCCAGGTCACCTTGAACACCCCGCCCTTCCCCTTCACCTGCTCGAGGTGCTCCTCCCGGGTCGCGTCGGCCACGTCCTCGCCGAACAGCAGGATCCGCTCGTCCCGGGCCATCTCGTCCCGCAGGCAGGCGTTGAGCAGGTCCACCATGGTGGTGGGGTCGCCGGTGAACTGCGGGTCGTCCTCGGTGTCGAACTGCTCCGACCGGGGGTCCACGTCGGGCGAGTAGACGAACCGGTAGATGGTGTCGACGGCGGGCTGCGGCGCGGCGAGCGCGATGTCGGTGGCGGTCTGGATCTCCTCGTCGCACGCCGCCCGGATCTGCTCCAGCTCGGCCTCGGTGGCCACCCCCTGCGCCAGGAGCGCGGCGGGGAAGGTGGTGAGCGGGTCGCGGGCCGCGTCGGCCTCGCGTTCCGCGGGGGGCCGGTAGTGCACCTCGTCATCCGAGAGCGAATGGCTGTAGGGCCGGATCACGTGGGCGTGCACCAGGGCGGGGCCCTTCCCGGCCCGGGCGTGGTCCACCGCGCGGGCCAGCGTCTCGTAGGAGGCGACCGGGTCGCACCCGTCCACCTCCTGCAGGAGGATCCCGGGGAACCCGGCGAGCGCCTTCGAGATGGACCCCTCCGGGGTCTGCACCTCGACCGGCACCGAGATGGCGTAGCCGTTGTCCTCGATCAGGAAGACCACCGGCAGCCGGAGCACCGAGGCGGTGCTGAGCGCCTCCCAGAACTCGCCCTCGCTGGTGGTGCCGTCGCCGGCCGACACGAACACCACCTCGTCGCCCGGGCTCAGCCGCTCGCGATCGGGCAGGGCCGGGTTCCGCTCCGCCCGGAGCCGGGCCTCGGCGGCGCCCACCGCCTGGAGGAACTGGGTCCCGGTGGGGCTCGAGCTGGTGACGATGTTGAGGTCCCGGTGGCCCCAGTGGGAGGGCATCTGCCGCCCCCCCGAATTGGGGTCGTCGGCGGCGCCCACCGCGGAAAGCAGCATCTCGGTGGGCGTCATGCCCAGGCCGAGGCAGAGCGCCCGGTCCCGGTAGTAGGGGTAGAACCAGTCGTGGCCGGCCCGGAAGGCCCGGGAGGCCGCGGCCAGGACCGCCTCGTGGCCCGCTCCCGAGATCTGGAAGAAGATCCGGTTCTGGCGCTTGAGCTGGATTTCCTTGTCGTCGATCCGGCGGGAGAGGTAGATCAGGCGGTACAGGTCCAGCAGGTCGGCCTTCTCGAGCCGGGTCTGGGTGCGGGGCCGGGGCCGGTTTCGGGTCGCCATGCAGCAAACATAGCCCGGCCCGGAGGATGGGCGTAGCGGAGCCCTGTGGCCGGAATCCGCCACCCTGTGGCTTCCCGGCCCGCTCGCGCATAGAATATGCGGTCCCACCGCAACAGTTCCGGGGGCGACCCCGCCCCACGAACCGTAAAGAAAATTGTCACCATTGGTGCTAAGCCGTTGTGGGACCCCACGGCGGAACTCGGCACCAATATTGCCGTTTCAGGAGCCGGAAGGAGTGCGTAACGGTCATGCGGGGAGTGTCTAGAATGGCGAATCGATCGGGCGCGCGGCGGACTGCCGAGGCGGGGATCAGCCTGACGGAGATCCTGATGGTGATCGCCGTCATGGGGATCCTGCTGGCGGTGGGGGCCCCGCGCATCTCGGCGGTGCTGAGCCGGTCGGGCGCCAGCCAGGCCACCACGGTGGTGGCCATGGACCTGCAGCAGGCGGTGTCGCTCGCGGCCCGCCAGCGCAAGCCGGTCCGGGTGGCCTGCGACTGCGCCAACGGGACCTACACCGTGACCGACCGGGCCACCGGCAGCGTCCTGCTCCGGCGGCGGCTCACCGGGAACGACGCCGACTACAACCTCCGGGCGGTGGCCTTCTCCGCCACCCCGGTGGACGTCTTCCCGAGCGGGCGCACCAGCGCCCCCCTCACGGTGACCCTGACCTCGGGCACGGTGAGCAAGTCGGTCACCATGACGACCGGCGGCCTCGTGGTGGTCGCCCGATGAAGCGCGCCCGGCGTGCCGACGAGCGGGGGTTCACCCTGATCGAGTCGCTGGTGGCCTGCGTGCTGGTGGCCATCGTGCTCGTGGGGCTGGGCCCGGTGACGCTCCGGATCGCCCGGCAGTCGTCGGCCATGACGACCGACAGCCAGCGGGCGGCGGCCCTGGCCGCAGGGATCGGGTGGGTGGGCACCCAGACCTATGACCAGCTCGCGACCGGCACCACCTGCGCCGCCCTCACCGGCTCGTGGTGGTCGCACACCCGGTGCGTCACCGTCACCGTGCCCCAGACCGACGTCAAGCAGGTGACGGTGACCGTCACCGGCACCGGCTCCGCCATCTCCGCCAGCGCGACCCTGATGCGGGCGCGGGTCGGGGCGGCGTCAAAGAACCCGTTCAACTGATGAGGCGCCTCGTGTCCTCTCGTCGCGGCTTTACCATGGTGGAACTCCTGATCGGGGTCGTGGTGACCGGCATCCTGGGCGTGGCCCTGGTGCGCATGGTCATGTTCGACGCCCGGCTCTCGGAGGACCGCGAGGCCTGGCGCACCGCGCGGCAGGCCACCCGGAGCGCCCTGGCGGTGCTCACCAGCGACCTCCGGATGGTGGAGCCCGGCGGGGGGGTGGTGGCGGCGAGCACCGACGGCCGCGACCTGACGATCCGGGTCCCCTACGCCTTCGGCGTCATGTGCCTCACCAGCGGAAACGTCACCACCCTTGCCCTGCTGCCGGTGGACTCCGTCATGTTCGCCCAGCCGGGGTTCGCCGGGTTCGCCTGGCGGGACCGGCTCGCGGGCACCTACACCTACGTGCCCGGCGGCACCCTCACGCTGGGCGCCTCCTCGGCGCCCTGTACCGCGGCACCGGCCATCACCCCGGTGGCGGGGGGCCAGATGGTCTCGGTCACCGGCACGGTGCCCCTGACCCTCGAGAAGGGGGCCATCTTCCTCCTCTACCGCCGGGTCCGCTACGAGATCAAGGCCTCGGTGCTCATGCCGGGCGAGACCGCCCTGTGGCGGACCGTCGAGAACACCAGCGTCACCGAGGAGCTGGCGGTGCCGTTCGGCGCCACCACCCGGTTCCGCTATCACGTGGCCGCGAGCCCGGCCGCCCAGGACCTGCCCCCCGCGCCGCTGTCGAACCTGGCGGGGGTGGAACTCGCCCTCGAGGGCCGGAGCGACCGGACGGCGCGGACCTCCGCCAGCCGGAAGACCGTGGCGTACCAGACCTCCATCTACTTCAGGAACCGGTAGGAGCGGCCATGTCCGCACGAATGATCCTTCGGAACGAACGGGGCGCGACCCTGCCCCTGGCGATCATGGTGATCGCCCTGCTGACCCTGGGGGCGGTGGTGGGGCTCAACCGGGTCTCCTCCGAGCGCCGGAACGTGGGAAGCATCCAGGCCGAGGCCGAGGCGTACAGCGTGGCCCAGGCCGGGATGGAGCGGTACCTGGCCACGGTGAGCGCCCAGCCGGCGGCCAGCCTCGACACCACCATCACGGGGCTCCCGGGCAACGGCACCGCCGCCATCAGCGTGCGGCGGCTCCGCGCCGCGGGAACGCTCCCCGCCCTGTACGTGGTCCGGTCGGTGGCGACCCACGCGGGCGCGGTCCGCTACGGCCCGACCGATCCGACCCCCCAGCGCTCGGTGACCCAGTTCGCCACCTGGCAGGCGTCCTGGACGCCGCCCTCCGGCTGGACCGCCATTGGCGGGCTCAGCAAGAGCGGCACCTCCGGCATCCTGACCGGCAACGACGCCTGCGGCCAGGCACCGCCGGTGGCCGGCGTGACCGTGCCGGTCGATCCCGGCTACATGCAGTCCGGCGGCGGGACCTCGGTCCCGACCGGGATTCCTCCGATCAATTACCTGGGGGCCAACTCCCAGCAGATGTCGGACCTCATCCCGATCGACTGGGCCGGCATCCTGGCCCAGACCGCCATCACCCCGGACCTGGTGATCAGCAACGTCCAGCAGTGGCCCCCGGCCAGCTTCTTCACCAACTGGCCGATCCTGATGGTGACCAACGGGACGGGGGACGGCGCCGAAATCCAGCTGGACGCAGGCATCAAGAACCCGCCCGTCAACGGGCGCGGCATCCTGATCGTCCGGGGCAACCTCCGGTTCGGCGGTCAGTACCAGTGGGACGGGATCATCCTGGTGGGGGGCGCCATCCGGTCGTCGGGCGACCAGACCATCTCGGGGGCGGTGATCAGCGGGCTCAACACCAAGATCGGGCTGCCGCCGCCGACCAGCGACATGGGCTCGGGCAACAAGACGTTCCAGTACGACAGCTGCAAGGTGCAGAACGCGATGGCCAAGCTGGCGGGGTTCAACCTGGTGTCCCGCACCTGGGGCGACACCTGGCCCACCTGGTAGCGACGCCCGCTGCCACCACGCCGGCCTAGCGCCGGGCGAGCAGCGCCCGGGCCAGCGGCACGAAGGCCGCCCGGGCCTCGGGCAGGTGAGTCAGGTAGAGCTCCAGCAGCCGGTCGCCGTCCCGCACCAGCGACGCGAAGACGTCGCTGAAGTAGGCCTCGTCCCCCACCCCCACCACCGCCCCCGGCTCGACCGGGCCCTCGGCTGGTGCGGCCCCCGGCCGGGCCGGCGCCAGCGCCATCGACTGCTTCCGCCGCTCCAGCACCTCGCGGCCCCCGTGCCAGTGCACCGTGAGCTGCACCACGGGGACGGTGCGGGCGGAGTCGGCCCACCAGATGCAGCCCGAGGTGGTCGAGTCGGGGGGGACCGCCTCCGCCACCAGCGGGTGGCCCGCGAACGCCTCCGCCTCGTGCGGGAGCAACAGGGCGCAGGCGTCCCCCACGACGACCTCGGCCCGGGGTGCGGGTTCCCCACCGCCGCAGGCCGCGACCAGCAGCATCCCGAGCCACGGCCAGCGCCGGCTCATCGGCGGTACACCACCCGCCCCCCCGCCACCGTCGCCAGTACCCGCGCGTCGCCCAACGTCTCGGCCGGAATCGCCGTGAGGTCGCGGTCCAGCACCACCAGGTCGCCCTGCAGACCGGGCCGGAGCCGGCCCGCCACCCCGTCCAGGAACATCCCGAAGGCGTTGGCGGCGGTGTAGGCCCGGAGCGCCTCCTCCACGGTGATCTTCTCCTCCGGCACCCAGCCCTCGGGGTGCTTCCCGTCCAGGGTGCGCCGGGTCACCGCGGCGTACACGCCGAGCAGCGGGTCGATCGGCGCGACGGTCCAGTCGGAGCCGAACATGAGCCCGGCCCCCCCATCGAGCAGGGAGCGGAAGGCGTACGTGGTGCGGATCCGCTCCGGCCCGATCCGCTTCCAGGCCCAGCGCCCGTCGTCGATGGCGTGGTAGGGCTGCATCGAGGGGAGCACCCCCAGCCGGCCGAACCGGGCGATCTCCTCCGGCCGGAGGTGCTGGGCGTGCTCCACGCGGAACCGGCGGTCGCGCACCCCGTGCGCGGTGGCCACGCTGTCGAACAGGTCGAGCAGCACCGCGTTGGCCCGGTCGCCGATGGCGTGCACCACCACCTGCAGCCCGGCGGAGTCGGCTGCGGCCACCCAGGCCCGGATGGAATCCACCGGGGTGACGGTGAGCCCGGTGGTGCCGGGCGCGTCGTCGTAGGGCCGGAAGAACCAGGCGGTGGTGCTCCCCAGCGACCCGTCCACCATCCCCTTCACCCCGGCCACCCGGAGCCAGGCGTCACCGGGCCCCGCCACCCGCAGGGTCTCCGCCGCGTTCCGCCAGTCGGCCAGCTGCACGTAGATCGAGGCCCGCAGGGTCATCGCCTCCCGGGCCCGGGCCCGGCGGAAGGCGGCCACCTCGTCCCAGGTGGCGCTTACGTGGGAGACCGCCGTCACCCCGCGCGAGGCGGCATGGGCCATCCCGCGGGCCAGCGCGCTGTCGAGCTGCTCGGCCGTGGGCCTCGGCACCGCGCGTTCCACGAGCCCCATCGCCGCGTCGCGCATGACCCCCGTGGGCTCGCCGCCGGCCCGGCGCACGATCTCGCCCCCGGGCACCTCCGCGGTGCGGCGGTCCACCCCCGCCAGCCGGAGCGCGAGCGAGTTGGCCAGCACCATGTGGCTGTCGTAGCGGGTCACCATCACCGGGTGCTCGGGGGTGACCGAGTCGATCCAGCGCCGGTCGGGGAGCGGGGTCCCCGCCGCGATCCAGTACTCGTGGTCCCAGTCGCCCCCCAGGATCCACTCGCCGGCCGGGAGGGTCCGGGCGTGGGCGGCGATCCGCCGCACGAACTCCTCGGGAGTGGGCGTCTCCCGCAGATCCACCCAGCCCAGCTGGAACCCGCCCTGGAAGAAGTGGGTGTGGTCGTCCATGAAGCCGGGCACCACCATGGCGCCCCGGAGCACCTCGGTGCCGGGCCCCGCCAGCCGGAGCAGGTCGGCGCTGTCGCCCACCGCGGTGATGGCGCCGTTCCCCACCACCACCGCCTGGGCCCACGGCACCGCCGCGTCGCCGGTCCAGACCCGGCCCACCGCGATCAGGTCGGCCCGGGGGGGCTGGGCGCAGGCGGTCATCGCCCCGAGCAGTGCCAGGCCGGCGACCCGCCGCACGGCGCTCACGGCTTTCCCAGGCGGCGGATGGCCTGCAGGGTCTCGAGCGTGGTCTTCTTGGGATGCGGCGCCGCCGGGGTCACCGAGAAGAGGTCCCGGATGTCGAGCAGGATTTCGAGCATGAGCTGGTCCCGCATGTAGGCGTTGTCGAGCTCCGCCATCCGGTAGGCGTCGTCGCCGGCTTTCGCCCGCTCGTAGCTCTCCCGGTAGATGGACTCGAGGTTGGTGAGGATGCGGTCGCGTGGGCGCACGGAAGCTCCTGGGCCGAAGTGCCGGGCCGGGGGTCGGGGGTCGGGGGTCGGGACCGGCGGGGGAAACCTATCATCCCGGCCGGGCGCCGGCCCCCGCGGTTACATTGTCCCGGCATGAGTTTCCGCGACGCGCAGGGCCGGGTGGACCGCTGGATCGGCCAGTTCGAGGAGGGGTATTTCCACCCGCTCACCAACCTGGCCCGGCTGGCGGAGGAGGTGGGCGAACTGGCCCGCGACGTGAACCACCGCTATGGCCAGAAGACCCCGAAACCGGGCGAACCGGAGGGCGACCTCGCCATGGAGATGGCCGACATCCTGTTCGTTCTCATCTGCATGGCCAACCGCGAGGGGATCGACCTCGACCAGGCGTTCGACCGGATGATGGCCAAGGTCGAGTCGCGCGACGCCACCCGCTGGACCCGGAAGCCCGGCGCCGGTGCGGCCGGGCGGGAGCCCTGACCGTGCGCCTCCCGCGCCTGACCCCGGTGGCGGTCGGGATCCTGCTGCTCGCGGGGTGCCGGGCCGACCCGATGCCGGCCGACGCCGCGGCCGCCACCCTGGCCGACCTCGCGGCCGAGGCGGACACCGTCGCGCTGGCCCGGCTGGCCGAGCAGCAGTGCCGCCCGCACCAGGGGGCCGAACGGCAGACCTGCTACGAGAACTGGTTCGTGGCGCTGGCCGACCAGGGCCGGGTCCGCACCGCGCTGGGCGCGCTCACCGTGCTCGCCGCGGGCGATCGCGAGGTCGAGGCCAACGGCCACACCTACACCCACGCCATCGGGATCACCGCCTGGAAGCCGGGCCGCGACGTGGGCGAGGCCTTCCGGGGCTGCACCGGGCTCTTCCAGTCGGGCTGCTACCACGGGGTGATCCAGACCTACCTCACCGCGGAGGGCGAGCCCGACTCGCTGCGGGTGGCGGGGCTCTGCGACGCCATCGAAGGCGACGCCCCGAACCAGTGGCTCCGGTTCCAGTGCGCCCACGGCCTGGGCCACGGGCTGGAGATGGCCTGGAACTGGGAGCTGCCCCGCGCCCTGCAGGGCTGCGACTGGATGCCGGTGCAGTGGGACCGGGAGTCGTGCTACGGCGGGGCCTTCATGGAGAACGCGGTGGCCGCCCTGCCGCACCATGCCTCGGCCCGGCTGCTGCGCGAGCAGGAGCCGGGCGGGGCCGAGGACCATGCCGCCCACGGCGGGGGCGGGGGCGGGGGCGGCCATCACATGGACCCCTCCTCGGCCACCTTCCGGATGCGGGACTCCACCGACCTGCTCTATCCCTGCTCGATCGTGGGGCTGCGCTACACCGCGGCCTGCTACCTGGTGCAGGGCGGGGTCATCCTCGACCTGGTGGGCTACGATTTCGCCGCCGCCATGGCGGCCTGCGACCGCGCCCCCGCCGACCTGCGCCACCACTGCTACGTGAGCCTGGGGACCAACGCCAGCGGGGTGACGGTGCGCAACCCGCGCAAGGCGATCGAGGCCTGCTCGCACGGCGATCCGGGCTACCGGCCGTGGTGCTTCGTGGGAGTGGCCAAGAACTTCGTGGACGTGACCGCCGACCCGGCGGACGGCTTCGCCTTCTGCCGCCAGGTGCCCGCGGGCACGAGCCGGCGCCAGTGCTGGGTGGCGATCGGGGAGCAGATCTGGGTCCTTCACGCGGCCGACCCCGCTGCCCGGGGGCGCGCCTGCGAGGCGGCCGGGCCCCCCGACGCCGTGACCGACTGCCGCTACGGCGCGGGGCTCCTGCGGGAACCGCCGCCCGGGCTCCCCCTCCTCCCGCCCGGGCTCGCCGGCGGCTAGGCCCAGTCGGGGGGCTGGTTCTCCAGCTCGTCCAGGAACAGGCGGTAGGATTCGTAGCGGTCCTCGTCCACTTCGCTCCCCACCACGGCGCGGACTCCGCACCCGGGCTCGGTCCGGTGCCGGCAGTCGGGAAAGCGGCAGTCGTCGGCCCAGCGGCGCAGGTCGGGGAAGCTGCGCACCAGTTCGCGCGGCTCCAGCCCCCAGAGCCCGATGTCGCTGAGTCCCGGGGTATCCACCAGGAAGCCGCCTCCCTCGAGCGGGATCATCTCCGCCGTCACGGTCACGTTCCGGCCCCGTCCGATCCGCTCGCTCACCGCCCCGGTGCGGAGCCCGAGCCCCGGCTGCAGCGCGTTCAGCAGGCTCGACTTGCCGACCCCCGACGGGCCGGTCACCAGCGACACCCCCTCGTGCAGCAGGGCGAAGAGCGGCGCCAGCCCCTCGCCCCGCTGCACCGACACCGGATACACCCGGTACCCGGCCCGCTCCATGCGCGCGACCAGCGCGCGGCCCGGGTCGAGGTCGGTCTTGTTGACGATGACGGCGGCGGGGATGTCGTCGGCCTCCGCCATCACCAGCAGCCGGTCGAGCAGCTGGGGCACCGGGTCGGGGTTCCGGGCCGCGGCCATGACCAGCACCCGGTCGAGGTTGGCGGCGATGGGCCGGGTGCCCCGCCCGCCGGGCTCCCGCCGCTCGAGCACGTTGCGGCGGGGCTCCACCCCGGCGATGGCCCAGCCGGTATCCGACTGTTCCAGGGTGACCCGGTCACCCACCAGGGCCCGGGCCTCGTGCCGCTTGACCCGACCCCGGAGCACCGCCGTCACCTCGCCCGCCGGGGTGGCCACCCGGAACTGCGAGCCCTCGCGGGCCAGCACCACCCCGGTGCCACTCATCCCGGCTCCCCGCGCCCGCCGGCCTCGGCGATGGCCCGGTCGAGCGCGGCCTTCACGTCGTACAGCGAGAGCGTCCGGATCCGCTCTTCCGCCTCCGCCGCGGTGGCGCCCCAGGCCAGGTACTCGGTCTCCACGTGGCCCACGGGCCGGTCGCCGCCCCGGCTCCAGCGCACGAACACCAGGGCGGCGCCGTAGCGGCCGCGGGGATCGGGCGCATCGTCGGTCCACACGCCGACCGAGTACGGCTCGCCGTCGCTGCCGGTGAAGGCCGCCGCGCGGTCGTGCTTCTGCATGTACCCGCCCAGCGTGATCTCGGGATCTACCGGCGACGTAAGCCCTCCCGGACGAGGTTGCCGAGGATGAAGGCGATGTTGG